>DATEMK010000223.1:0-24745 GCA_035275625.1 Bacteroidia bacterium | reverse complement strand
TTAACATACTTTGCTCGGTGTACCAACCTCCCATTAATTTTACTTCCTGTAAATTCTTTTCATAATGATAAAGAGCGTTAGTCGCCATTGATTTCCGGCACGTCCGGCTTCGTATTAGGTTATAAAATTTTTCAGGCTTTTCTTCTTTGTCACCTGTCCGAATATTTACCGGGTTTTGTATAATTTTTTTATCAAACCCGGCAAGTAAACCGACAATCTTAACTTTTTCATTGAATGTCTGTTCTACGATTTTCGGAAAACTTTTACCGTATTTTTTCCAAAGTTTCATAAAGTCTGGGTCTTCTATTACACCGTAACACCTATTACCATTTTTCCCACGCCTGTACTCATAAGTTGGCTTCCCGTCCTTATTAAAATCAATTTCAATTTTATGTACATCTGAAATATTTGCCCCGCAGCTACAATTCATTACCAGTAAGTCGCGTACCTCTGTTAAATCCTGTTCTTTTGGTTCTGGTTTTGGCAAAATCAAAGATTTTAATTTTTGTATTTGTGGAATAGTCAAATACACATCTTCGTTGTCGTTTGTAGATTTTGTTAAATACCTACTCTGTAATTCCACGCCCGGCACGGGTATCTTATCTTCAATCTTTGCTTCTTTGATTAAACATTTTATTGTAGAAATAAACCAACCCAAATAATCTAAGCTGTAAGGCTCTCCCGTTAATGGGTTGTCTGTCTCTGTAATGAAAGTTAAAAAGTCTTTTAAATCATCATCTGTAAGTTCTGGTAAATTAATTGGGTCGCCCCCACATTTTTCGTTCTCAAACTTTAACCACCAATTTCTAAACTTATTGTAATTCTTTAACACTCCTGTACCGCGACCCTTACCCCTGTTTAATTTTGGTAGTCTTTTTATTTCCTGAATTTTCCAATAAATATAATCGGCAAATCCTGTCGGAGCTTTCAAATGTATTTTTTCACGCTTTGAAATTTTACTAACGTTTGCTTGTATTGCTTCTTTCTTTTCCTGAAATGATGTTACAGGCTTTGTTTTATCAGGATTAAAAATATATTTGTTTAACTGTTCTTTCAAGTATTCCGGGGTAATAATTTCTTCTGTCTTTGTTTCGTTAATTGAGTCGTACAAAAGTTTAACGGATTTTTTAAGAGCGTCAAGTTTATCGTTGTACTTTTCAAAAGGGGCAGAACATTTTTTTGTTTTCTTATCCCAAAATTGCTCCGGCAAACTTAACCGACTTGAGATTGTAATACGCTTGTATTTTTTTGGCTGTAAAATACGACCAGCGTTATAAATTTCTGCAAACTCACCCTTATAGGGTATAGAGCTTACACCATAATTTTTACAACCCCACTGAATTACCAGTTGAATTAATTTTGTTACCGCCTTTGTGTTGTTTAAATGTAGGCTGATGGAAATTTTTTCTTTGTTTTTCATTTGATTTTTTTGTTGTTAAATTGTTAAATTAGTTTTTTTTGTTTTAGAATTTTATTGATTTATGAAATTATTTTTTTCTGTTTTTAATTACCTGATATTGCTTTTAACGTTGGAATTAAAAAATGTTACCTACTGATTTTTTACTTTTCATTTCGGGTACAACTTTGTTACATTGATTTGGTTTCCAACCTCGAAGATAAGGTGGTCGTTCTGATTCGTGAACAATTCACCAAATACGTGAACAATTGAAAGGGGGTCGGTGTTGGGTGTCGTTGTACGCTGAAAAAAATGTGCGTGTAGTCTGTTTTCAGAGGTAAACAGCAATAAAAAAAGCGTAAATAATTACGCTTTTCAAGTAGTCCCGACTGGATTACTTTGTGGTCCCGATTGGATTCCAACCAATGACCTACTGCTTAGAAGGAATCAGGTTTCTGTTTTAATTTATTTATTGATTTTCATTGATTCTTTGAAAGTCAATCATATATGATATTTAAAGCAATTGACTTCTGTTTTTGTTTATTGAGAATTATTACTTTTGTTGCAACCACGTTGCAACCGCACTTAAACAGAACACAGAAATGGCATCAATAAAGGTAAAACTATTTGAAGGGAAGAAATTACGCAATGGAGAGCATCCTATTGTTATTCAAGTTATCAGGGATAGAAAAAGAAAAATTATTTCCTTGGGGCATTCATGCTCAATAAATCTTTGGGATTATAAACAGGGTATTCCAAAAAAGAAGCATCCGAATTTTAAAGAGCTTTCGATAAAAATAGGTAATGCGATAAATGATGCACGAAAATTACAATTGAATTTAGAAAATGAAAAGAAAGACTTCACATTGAATGAATTTGAACAAAAGTTCAGAAATAAAAATAAAAAATTAACTGTCTTAACATTTATTGACTTAATAATTCAAAATTTAATCAAAGCAAATAAAATTGGCAATGCTGATGTTTACAAATATTCCAGAAGAGAGCTGATTAAATTTATGAATGGGGCCGACTTCACATTTTCCGAGATTGATCAGTCTTTCCTTCGAAAGTTTGAGATGTTCTTTCAAGAGAGAGGATTAATGGGTAATTCTATCGGCCTTAATTTTAGGACTCTTCGCTCGATTTACAATAAAGCTATTAGTGAAGGTTATGCGAAAAAAAGCGAATATCCTTTTTACGAATTTAAGATATCAAAATTTAACACGGAGACACAAAGAAGAGCAATTCAGAAGACCGAAATTTCAAAAATCATTAAATACCACGCGAAGAAAACTTCAATAACATTTCATTCCAAAAATTACTTTTTATTTAGTTTTTATACTCGTGGAATGAATTTTATAGACATGGCAAAACTTACATGGGATAATATTATAGATGACAGAATTATTTATGAACGATCAAAGACAGGTAAAAAGCAAAATGTTAAACTCTTAATGCCTGCCCTTAAGATTTTGAATTATTATAAAAAGTTAAAAAAAGATAAATATGTCTTTCCTATTCTTAATGATTCCATTCATAAAACCCCGCTTTCTATAAATTACAGAGTTGAAAAAATGACTAAAATAACGAATGCCGGATTAAAAGAAATTGCAAGTGATGTTGGCATTAAGGTAAACTTAACAACTTATGTAGCCAGGCATTCCTGGGCTACAATTTTAAAACATGAGGGTGTATCAACTCCAATCATTAGTGAAGGATTGGGACACCTTACTGAAGAAACAACTCAGGTATATTTAGACAGTTTTGGAAATGAAATTCTTGATAATGCGAATGAAGTTTTATTAAATATTTAAAGTTTACATGTTTGCAGGGTTTTTCATAAAAAATATGAACGAACCTTGTTAAAGCATTTATTTTTAAATCAGGTGTCTTAAACATTTTGAAAGGAACCTGTTGTTCAAAGCCATAAAAATTTGCCTGAAGTAGATACATTACTTCTTCATCAGTTAAGACTTGTTTTCGTACTCCCTTTTTCACTTGTAAATCAGTCAATTGCATCCAATATTTCTCAACTTCCTCTTTGGAAAGCCTTCCTTGAATCCTACTATCTGATTCTATTTGCCTATCCTGTATTGTTTTTTTCTCCCTCTCTTCCCAATTTCTTAAATAAATTTTGCCTTCAATTTTTATTCCGATTGGCATTTGAGGCATCATATGTCTCTCAATCATTTTCTCAGAAACTAAATGATTGATTAATTGAGAAATTTCGATTTCATCATTAAATGTAGGTTTCAACTGGTTAATAAGAGTATCCAAATTAACTGTTGATGGATATTTTTTCAATATCCGTAAGATGTGAATCATCTTTTCTTCGAATGACATTGGGTTCTCAGGGGTTTCAGGTGCCATGTGAAATTGAATTAAAGCCTACACAAAATTTTAAAAAATAAATTTATCCTTAAATCTAAAATATGATTTTTATCATCTGGTTCCTTAATAAATATCATATGTTCAAATTGCCTTGTGTTGTTTCTTTGCCATCAAATAATTTCTAAAAATACTCAAATGAAAACAATCCTCGTCCCAACAGACTTCTCAAAAAATGCTGACAATGCATGCAAATATGCAATTGAAATCGCAAAAGAAACAAAATCAAAAATTATCCTGATGCATGCTTATGAAACTCCTGTTCTTTATACAGAGGTTCCGTTGACTATGCAAATGGATTACATGGTACTTGCGAAATCAGCTTCAGTTGAATTAAAAAAGTATCATGATAAAATCAGTAAAACTGCTAAAGGAGTTAAAATAGAATTAGTGCTTCAGCAGGGCTTAGCTTCAGCAAGAATTAAGGAAATTGCTTTGGAGAAAAAAGTGGATTTGATTGTTGTGGGAACTACTGGTAAAGGCGCACTGGAAAAAATGATAATGGGAAGCAATGCAGCCCGTATTATCCGGAAGACTCCCTGCCTGGTGCTGGCAATTCCTCCGAAAGCAAAATATGAAGGGTTGAAAAAAATCGTTTATGCAACAGATTTATTAAATGAAAATTTGAACCATGCAAAAACTTTAATTCCATTTGCAAAAATATTTAATTCAGAGATATTATTTTTAAATGTCAATACACATCTTTTATCAGGTAATGAAGAAGATGATCTTAAAAAAATAAGGACGAAGATTAAAAGCCATGTCCGGTATCCGAAAACTTCAGGTTATGTATGTAATGATGGGAATGTTGCAAATGGTATTAATTTCTTTCTTAAAAAACATAAAGCAGATTGTCTTGCGATGTATACACATCACAGGGGTATATGGGAAAATATTTTTAAACCCAGCATTACCAAGGAAGTAGCCATTCATCCATTTATTCCTTTACTTGTAATCCATGAAAATGATTTTGCCGGTGAGACGCAGGAAATGAAATTTCAGAAGGAAAAAATGATGAATTAATACAGGAATTTCTATACAACCCCGTTTTTATTTTCCGTTTCAGGGTTTTCAAACCAATCAAGATTTGAAATGGTAGTATCCGAAATATTCTGCAATGCAGTTTCGGTAAGAAATGCCTGGTGAGCCGTCATCAGAACATTCGGAAAAGATTTAAGCTTGTTGAATTGTTCATCAGTAATTTTTGCTGACGAAAAATCTTTAAAGTAAAGAGGTTTTTCATTTTCATATACATCAAGCCCGGCAGCTCCGACTTGCCCGTTTTCTAATGAATGAATGAGGTCGGTTGTGTTGATTACAGCGCCACGGCTTGTATTAATTATCCTGACTCCGCGTTTCATCTTTTTAAATTTATTTCCATTAATCAAATACTTGGTATGCTCATTCAATGGAAGGTGAAGTGTGATAATGTCTGATTCATTAAGTAATGTATCCAAATCACAATAGATAAAATCAAACTTTTGTCCAAGTTCTTTTCTTTCAAGAATATCGTGAGCAAGGATTCTGCAGCCGAAACCGGTTAAAATTTTAATAACTGTTTCCCCTATTTTCCCGGTTCCAATCACTCCGACAGTATTGCTATGCAATTCAGTTCCTATCAGGTCATCAAGAAGGAAATTATTTTTTCTGAATAAATCATTTGCCTTTACAAAGTTCCGGTTCAAAGCAAGCATTAGCAACACTGCATGTTCAGCCACAGCATAAGGAGAATACTCAGGTACGTTTGCAACCTTTATTTCCAAATTTTTTGCTGTTTCAATATCTATATGGTCATACCCCGCTGACCGTGTGGCAATAAATTTCACTCCGTCTTTCTTCAGTAATTCAAGCGTTTTTTTATCTGCCATATCACTGGTGAACAGTACTACTGCTTCACAACCTTTTGCTTTTTCAGCAGTAACCGGGTTCAGAGCATATTCTGCAAAAATCAAATCATGATCCCGGTTCGCACTCTGCAAATGACTTTTTTCAAAAGGTTTGGTACTATATACAATGGCTTTCATATCCTTAAAACTTTAATACAAAAATAAAAGAGCTATCCTTCCGGTCAGCTCTTATGAAAAAAATACTCACATCTAAACAACTGTCGGACATTAATTTTAATTAACGACACTAAAATACTTTCGTTCACAGGAGCGTTACAATGATCATTGTTATCCAATGAAATGATTTTAATCAGGAATGGAAAAAACTTTGCTTGCTACCTTTGCACAAATCAATTTCATGAATTTTCTCAGAGCTAAAACAACATGGACTAATATTGAGTTTGCCATAATAAAAGTGAGCCTAATTTCTTATGGCATCATCATCGGAATATATTTTACAACCTTCCTTAAAAATTATATTCTTTGGCTTTGGCTGTTGTTTGGCATAACTATTACATGGTTTATTTTACTTTGGGTAAATAAAATGAAAAAAAGAAATGTCAAAATTTAACGAACTCATAAATTCCGAAACGCCCGTTCTTGTAGATTTTTCTGCCGAATGGTGCGGACCATGCAAGATGATGGCTCCGATATTGAAAGAAGTGTCTTCAAAGGTTGGAGACAAAGCCAGAATAATAAAAGTTGATATTGATAAAAACCCGCAGGCTGCGGCTGCATACAATGTGCAGTCAGTTCCAACTTTAATCATTTTTAAAAAGGGAGAAATAAAATTCAGACAGTCTTGAGTAATGCAGGCAAGCCAGTTAGCTCCTATTCTTCTCCGGCACGTTTGATAAAAATTAAAATCAAGAACCCGCTTTTGCAACCTGAAGTTTTTTTTGGAAATAAATGATAAATAAAATTATCAATAACCCGACACGGAAAACCAACTGGTATGTCATCACCGGTGCACCCTGCTCCGGCAAAACAACCGTTGTGAATTTGCTTCAATCGCAGGGATATAAAACAACAATTGAAAACGCGAGGCACTATCTCGATACGCAACGGTTTGACGGTAGAACAACGGAAGAGATTAAAAAAAATCAAACAGAATTTCAGTCTGGAGTTTTGAATATGCAAATTGAACTCGAAAAAGAATTATCGCCTGGTGAAATTGTTTTTCTTGACAGGGCTATTCCTGATGCGCTTGCTTATTACCGTTTTCTAAATCTTCCGGAAGACAAACTGTTACTGAATGCCTTGCTAACCGTTTCATACAAAAAAGTGTTCATCCTCGAATACCTTCCGCTCGTGCATGACTACGCGCGGACAGAAGATGAGGCTGCTCAGAAAAAAATCCATGTATTGCTTACCGAAGTTTACGAATCGTTGCCTTTTCCCGTCATACACGTCCCTGTACTCAGGCTGCAGGAGCGGGTTGAATTAATTCTGAAAAATCTTTAAGGTTAATATTATTTTATTACAGCGTAAGGTTACCCTCTTCAAAATCCTTTGCAATCTTTTTTGACTGCTTCATTTGTCCTTCCACAAAATCAAAAATTTCCTTCTTAACCTTTTTTACCGAACTCATAAATGCTTTCACACTCATGCTCGTTTTGTAATGCTCCTGCTTAATCACATTTGCTTCCTGTGCAAATGCATTTTCATCCAGCGATGCAAGATGTTGTTCGTGGCTGATAACAGAATCATGAATTTCTTTAAGCGTTTTTTCTTTGAACACTTTTATTTTCTTATCAATCATATCCAGTTCATTTATCTTTCTTATGTTTCCTGTACTGAATAAAACTTTATTTAAAAGCTTACATAGAAACGCAAGTTCTGTCTTGCAGAACTCAATATCAGAAAGCCATTCCGTTGTTTCAACGTGCAAGTTTACAGGGTGTTCCCCTAACAGGAAATCATTTTTGGATGCTGAAATTAATGTTGTCATATCATTATATATTTATTCAATACAAAAATCATTGTTCGGGGTAAATTTATTTATGAGCAGCATCAGAAGCGAACATGATTAATATCAATCTTCATTAGTTCGCTGTTTTGCTTTCATAATGATACTTTTGAATTCTTAAAAAAAGCAAATGATAAAATACCAGGCAGCCGAAACTGCGGCAGGTTTAATAGAAAGCGGTGAACGGGTTTTTATTCACGGAGGCACTGCCACTCCTCAGCAGCTCGTGAATGCGCTTACGCAACGGCATAAAGAGTTAAACAATATCGAAATTGTCCACATTCACACCGAAGGCGAAGCTCCTTATGCACGTCCCGAATACAATAAATCATTTTTCGTAAACAACTTTTTCATTGGCGGCAATATTCGTCCTTATGTTAACCATCAGAATGTACAGTACATTCCCGTTTTTCTAAGCGAAATTCCCGCACTCTTCCGCAAAGGAATAATACCCATTGACACTGCCCTCATCCAGGTTTCCGTTCCTGACAAGCACGGCTTTTGCTCGCTCGGAGTTTCCGTTGACATCGCCAAAGCCGCCACCGAAGCAGCAAAAAAAATTATTGCACTCGTAAATCCAAACATGCCGCGCTCCCATGGTGACGGACAAATTCACAGCAGCCGTTTTACAGCAGCTGTTTATACAGAAGAAAATATTTTCGAGCTTCCCTTTCCGCAGCCAACCGAAACCGAGCAGGCAATCGGCAAACACATTGCCACGCTCGTTGAAGATGGCGCCACGCTTCAGCTCGGCATAGGCGGAATTCCCGGTGCTGTCATTCAAAATTTAAACAACCATAAAAATCTCGGCATTCACACCGAAATGTTTACCGATGCCATCCTGCCTCTTGTCCAAAGCGGTGTCATCAACGGAAAGCTTAAAAAGAAACATCCCGGAAAAATCGTTTCCGCCTTTGCGATGGGAACCCGCAGGCTCTATGATTTCATTCACGACAACCCCATGGTTGCCATGCTTGATGTCGCTTACGTCAACGACACTACCGTCATTCGCAGAAACGATAAAGTCACCGCCATCAACAGCGCCATCGAAATTGACCTCACCGGGCAGGTCTGTGCCGATTCCATCGGGTGCAATATCTACAGCGGTGTCGGTGGTCAGATGGATTTCATCCGCGGTGCCGCTCTCAGCGAAGGCGGAAAACCTGTCATTGCCCTCTCTTCCCGCACAGCAAAAGGAATTTCCAAAATTGTTCCCTTCCTCAAACAGGGTGCCGGTGTCGTCACCACCCGTGCTCACGTTCATTACGTGGTCACCGAATTCGGCATCGCTGACCTTTACGGAAGAAACATTGCCCAGCGTGCAAAAGCCCTTATTGCAGTTGCTCATCCCGATCACAGGGAAGATTTAGAAAAAAAAGCCTTTGAACTATACTCCAAATGCTGATTGATTTTTTGTGATATTTTAATCATGACACACTCATATAATATAAACGGAATGACTTGCAGTAATTGTGCTGCAAAAATCAAAAGCGAATTATTAAAGCTGCCTGAGGTCGAATCAGCCGATGTCTCTAATGAGAATAAAGAAGCAGTGATTACCATGAGTAAACATATTCCACTTTCAGTTTTACAAAATGCAATTACGAAAGCAGGTAACTATACAATTACTGAAAAAGGAAATAACAGTATGGAAATGAAACCAGAATCATCACGATCATGGATCATTACGTATAAGCCCATCCTAATAATATTTCTTTATATTATTTTAATTTCATCATCCGTAGTTTATATCTATGATTTAACAATCCATGAGTGGATGAACTTTTTCATGGCGCAGTTCTTCCTCGTATTTTCATTCTTTAAAGTTCTTGACCTCAAAGGATTTGCCGAAGGATATGCAACCTACGACCTCCTTGCAAAAAAGTGTAAGCCTTTTGGTTTTATTTATCCGTTTCTTGAATTGATATTTGGTGTATGGTTATTGACGGGTTTAAATCTGAGCCTCTGTTATACTCTTATTGTTCTTGTAATGGGATTCAGCACTCTCGGAGTAATAAACAGTCTGCGGAAAAAACAAATTATAGAATGTGCCTGCCTCGGAACAATTTTTAAAATTCCATTAGGTACAGTTACTCTCATTGAAGATTTAATGATGGTCATCATGAGTGCAACATCTCTTATATGGATATAAACAAATTAATCACACTTAAAAAATAAAAAACATGAAAAAATCAGTGATCACAATTCTTGCAATCATTATTACAGCACTCAGCGCACAGGCACAGGATAAAAGCAACAAGGAAAAACTAACATCGGATATAAATATCTTCCTTAATGTTAATGATTCTGTAAAAGCGCAAATCGGAATGATGCATGCAGATTATTACCGTATAAAAGATGCATTGGTTAAAGAAGATGATAAGTCTGCAGGTAATAATGCAAAAGAATTCCGTAAAACGCTTGAACGGGTAAATGTAGAAAAAATGGATGCCGCACAGCAATCATTCTTCATACCCGTAAAAGAAAAATTAGATAAAGATGCTGAGCACATACAGGGTTCATCAGATATTGAACACATGCGTGAACGCTTTGTATCTTTTTCTGAAAACATGTGGGCAGTTGTGAAATCCTTTAATGCAGGCAGTGGAAAACCAATCTATTGGGTTCATTGTCCCATGTATAAAAAAGGTGCAAACTGGATGAGCAGTGAAGCACCAGTCAAAAACCCATATTACGGAAAAAAAATGCTGACATGTGGTAAAATCACTGAAACAATAAAATAAAAAACTTGCTTTAATATTGCTCTTATTCAGATAGGCTGGGTCAGGTTTTATGAAAAAAATACTCTTATTAGTTTTTAATCTTTCTGCTTATTCCTGTTTGTTTGCACAGCACGAACATAACGTGCTGCAAATTTCTGAGCTCACAAAGAAGGAAAATATTCATTCAGCAGGCAGTTCAAAAGTTATCAATCAGCAAACAGAGCGTGAAAATCTCACACCTGGTAAGAATGTAATATATCACTTATACCTTGCCGATACCATTGTGAATTTTTCTGGCAAACCAAAACGCGCCATTGCCTGCAACGGGCAAATACCCATGCCCACGCTCACATTTACTGAAGGCGACACCGCAGAAATTTATGTGCATAATAATTTAAACGAAGAAACATCTTTGCATTGGCATGGATTGCTTTTGCCTAACAAAGAAGATGGAGTTCCCAACCTTACACAAATGCCCATCAAACCTCACACAACATATCTGTATAAGTTTCCAATCATTCAGCACGGCACTCACTGGTATCACAGCCACACCGAATTACAGGAGCAAATTGGAATGTACGGTATGTTTATAATGAATAAAAGAAATGAATCGGATATCCCCACATTGCCTGTTATATTAAGTGAATGGACTGACAGGAACCCCGATGAAATACATCGCAGCCTGCACAATGCCACTGATTGGTTTGCAATTAAAAAACGATCTACCCAAAGCTACAGCGAAGCCATTAGAGATGGACATTTTAAAACGAAGGTCACTAATGAATGGAAACGCATGAATGCAATGGATGTGAGTGATGTGTATTATGATAAGTTTTTAATAAATGGCAAAAATCAATTTGAGCAACCCCAGTTTCAGCCGGGAGAAAAAGTAAGGTTGCGGATAGCGAATGCCGGTGCATCTTCCTATTTCTGGTTAACATATTCAGGCGGCAAAATCACAGTATTTGCTTCAGATGGTAATGATGTGGAACCTGTGGAAGTTGACAGGTTAATTATTGCAGTATCCGAAACCTATGATGTGGTTGTAACAATTCCTGGTAATAAGCAATACGAGTTTTTAGTTACACCTGAAGACCGTACCAAATCAGCATCATTATGGTTAGGCAGTGGTGAAAAAGCACCTGCTACACCATTGCCTAAGTTAAAATATTTTGCCGGGATGAAAATGATGAACGACATGATGAAAATGAATGGTGATTTGGATGATATGGGAATGAGCATGAGCAATCAGACGATGGACATGAATAATGTAATGTATCCCGAAATAACCGGGGAAGAAAAACCAAAGAAGAAAAACAAATCAGATCACAGCGAACATGATATGGGCAACATGGTTCCCCCACAGGATATAGTTACATTGGATTACGGTATGTTGCGCTCAACAGAAAACACAACATTGCCTGTTGCGCCAACTAAAATTTTAAAATTTGATTTAACCGGGAACATGAACCGTTATGTATGGACATTGGATAATAAAACAGTTTCCGAATCGGATAAAATTTTAATTAAAAAAGGAGAAAACGTAAAAATTATTCTTTACAACAACAGTATGATGCGCCACCCCATGCATTTGCACGGGCATGATTTCAGGTTGTTGAATGGGAAGAATGAAAATTCACCATTGAAAAATATTATTGACATCATGCCAATGGAAACGGACAGCATTGAATTTAATGCTAATGTATATGGTGATTGGTTCTTTCATTGTCATATCCTCTATCACATGATGAGTGGAATGGGAAATGTTTTTTCTTACGAAAATACTCCACCTAATCCCGAAATTCCGAATCCGAAATTAGCACAGCGTAAATTTTTTGCAGATGACAGGCAATTTCATTCAATGGCAAGTATAGGAATTGAGAGCAATGGAACAGATGGTAAAGCAATGATTGCCAATACTCGCTGGAAATTTGAAACCATGTGGCATCTTGGATTCCATGATGTGCACGGGTATGAAAGTGAAACAATGATTGGACGTTATCTTGGCAAAATGCAATGGTGGTATCCCTATATCGGATTCGATTACCATCATAAAAAAGAAGGAATGCCGCAGGAACATTTCTTTGACATGCATGGTAGCCCGGAAAATATATTTGGCAGTGAAGAAAAAAACTGGTTTGGTCAGGTAAGCAATAAAGACAATCGCAAAACAGCAATTGTAGGTATAGCATATACTTTACCTATGCTGTTCATTACAGATATGCGGGTTGATAGCGATGGCAAATTCCGTTTTCAATTTAGTCGCGAAGATATTCCGCTCTCACCCCGTGTACGTTTTAATATGATGATAAATACCGATAAGGAGTACATGGCAGGCTTACGCTACATTCTGACAAAATATTTCTCTCTTTCTTCTCACTATGACAGTGATATGGGCTTTGGTTTAGGTGTAACACTTACATATTAACATTATTATGGACCACTCAAATCATCATCATCCGCATTCCCATCATACGGAAAATACAAAAACTTCCTCTCACTTTTCACTTGCCGTCAGTGCAACCCTGCACTGCCTATTGGGTTGTGGAATTGGTGAAGTAGTTGGAATGATTATTTCAAGAGCCATGAATATTCCTATGATCAATGCCACAATTCTTTCAATTATACTTGGTTTTATTGCAGGCATGGCTTTAGGAGTATTACCATTAATAAAAGCTAAATTTTCTTTTAAAAATGCTTTAAAAACTGTTGTCATTGCAGAAGGGCTGAGCATTGCAGTCATGGAAGCTTTTGAGGTTCTTACTCAATGGGCAATCCCCGGTGTAATGAATGCGCAGTTGACAGATTTAATTTTTTGGATAGGGATGGTGGCTTCTCTCATTGTGGGTTTTATTGCAGCACTCCCTGTTAATCTTATCATGATAAAAAAAGGAATCCGGCACCGGCATTAGCCATATAGAAAATGCTGCTTTTTAAACCTGTCCTTCTAAAGATTTACTTGTATAAATCTCAAGGCATCCGGCAGAACAAAAGAAAATATTTTTCTTGTCAGGATGGGGAATTGCTTTTTCTGTATCATTGATCAGCATCCTGCAAACAGGATCTATATGACACAAATCACTTTCAATTAATAATTCAAACATTTCTTTTTCTTCACTTAGATTTTTAAAGCTGTGTTTATCCCTTGCATGAAATGTAAATGCAGTTTTTTCTGATAGGGCATTAATGAACTCCTCCGAACACCAGAAAGTACCCGGATTAGCTTTATTAGCAATTCTTGAAGCCAGGTTAATGGTCGTTCCAAAATAATTATTATTTCGTTTTAATATTTTTCCATAATGCAAACCTCCATGTAATTGCAGGAAATTACCTTCACTGGTTGTTTTTTGCATCATCAAAATAGCAGTAGTAACTAAATCATCTGCTGATGTGGAAATAAGAACCACCTCATCACCTGTGCGTGAGTGCAGGTGGCTGTCACCGCAAAGACAATCATTTGTAATTTCAATAAATTTATCAACCAGGTCAGCAGCAGTTGTTGATCCGTGAGCTTCGGTTAAAGCTGTGTAACCCGATAAGTCAGCAATTAATATCGCAAGGTTTTGCTCCATTTATTTTTTATTGAAAAACTTTCTATTTATTTTGATAAGGTTGTAACATCTCCTGTAAATCTTCAGGTATTTCCATTGGTTTTAATCCCGGCACATTTGCCCCTCCGGTATTCCCCGTAGGGATAACTCCAACAAAAGATTTTACTCCACCCAGTATCAGGCGTGGTAGTTGTCCTAATATTTCTTTTCTGTTTTTTATCTTAATTCCAAATTTAAGCATTAACCAATGCACATGCGTATGTTCTTTTGTCCATGCCTGTCCCAATATATGTGCTCTTTCCAATTGCCTCCATGCAAGTTCTAAATTTCCTTTTAAAATTTCGTTTTCATATTTGTTCAGTTCTCTGCGATAAAGAGGTTTCAATCCCTCAGGCATGGACCAGTAAAATTTCATACGTTCAATTTTTAATATTTAAATCAGGAGCAAGTGCACTTTTTTGCTGTTTAAAAATAATTAAAAAATATATTCCCCATATAAGATCAATGATTGAGCAAAATGTCGGCCAGTACACCGGGATATTTGTTGAAATTAAAATTCCATTGTGATGCATAATATCCCATACTCCATGCAGCATAATTCCGTACGCGATTAAATTTAAATTTTTTACATACCCTGTCACAGCAATAAAATAAAAAATGAGTGCAACTGTGACCTCAAGAATAATTGCATTAACGGGATTTTCTTTCAGGGCATATCCCACATAAATAAATGCAATCGAGCATAAAATAGTTGATGCAATTAGTTGAGGAGAAAAATGCTTTTTAAGCAAGGGCATAAAGAGAATAAAAATTGCCGATGTTACGATTGCTGAAATAACTTCTATCATTTTTTTATTAATTAAACTGATCTTTTTTCCGGGCGAAAATAATTTTAATTTCTCAATTAACCAATTTGAATTCAGTGGGGTTGGTGTCCACTTCCTGATAAAAGTCATTACCTCCCCTGCCAATTATCATAATTTCTTTTCCCCATCCGATAGACTTTTGCCATTATCAAAAATTATGAAAACAAATGCGCATCAAAACAAAACCCTGCTCTTTGCAGCCTGCTCCTTATTATTATTAGCATCCATAAACTCAAACGCACAGGAAACAATTCAGCCAAACAAAAAGTGGTCATTCCGAACCCGCATGGTCATGACCGGCTCATCCGACCAATCCGACCCGAAAGGTTATATGGTTTACAGCGCCTTTGCAGTAGAACCTTCCATAAGCAGGAAGCTAACAACTATTTTTTCACTGGAATTAAATGCTCACACCGAATCGCATGAAGTTGACATAACAGGAAATACCGAATCAGTTGAAGACATTCCGTTAGGTTCAATAGAATTGCTACCTGTAAATTTATTACTCCGCGCTACTGCGCCTTTTAAAGGCAGCTTTCATCCCTATGCCGGAGCCGGTGCAAACTTCACTGTATGCTGGGAAAAAAGCGGTTCACTTAATTCACAAGACCTCACTCCCGCTTTCGGGTATGCGGTGGCATTAGGTTCTGACATTGATATTTCTTCCAATGTATTATTCAATGTCAATGTCGGCTGGAATACTTTGAGAACCGACATTAAGGATAAATCAGAAAAAATCGCCTCCCTTAAAATTGATCCGCTTTCTCTTGGAATGGGATTAGGCTTCAATTTCTGAAATCCGAAAATCCCAATAGTAAAATGTTTAGAAAGTATCTGTAAAAACCGAATTAAATGACAGCAGCAAATTCACAATGGAAAGGACTTTATAACATTGCAGGTGTAAGTGCAATAATTATGGTAATTTTTATTCCGTTACAAATGGCGGTCTTCGTATTATTTCCTCCTCCCTCAACCGTCATTGGCTGGTTCGAACTTTTTCAGAAAAATAAATTTATCGGCCTCATTGATATGGATCTCCTTCTCATAGCCGATCAGGTATTTATGTGTTTTATCTTTCTTGCATTATACACTGCTCTTCGTTCTGTAAGTCCGTCATATATAACCATTGCACTTGTTCTTGGATTGACTGGAGTTGCTGCGTATTATGCATCCACCGTTGCTTTCGAAATGCTTTCACTCAGCAATCAATATTCGGTTGCAGCTAATGAGGAAGAGAAATCAATTTTGCTTGCTTCCGGTAAAGTAATGATAGCCGCCTGGCAGGGAACTGCATTCGATGTCGGTTATGTAATTGAAGGTGCAGCATTATTAATTATAGCAATCACAATGTTACAAAGTTCGGTGTTCAATAAAACAACTGCTGTTGTGGGAATAATATTAGGTGTCATGTCTTTACTACCGCCAACGGTTGGTAAACTTGGAATGTTCTTCGCCATTGGCTCTCTCATTCCTTTGGTAATATGGAATGTGCTGATTGCAAAAAGATTTTTTCAATTATCTCGTCTCGAAGAATGATCTCCCTGTGAAGCGAAGAATTAATTATAACAAACTTATTTCTCTCGGTGCTCTTGTTGCACTAATTGGTTTCATCATGTCAGGTCCTGTTGCATTCTTGGTTGTGAATTTGATTAAGCCTCAACCTGCATGGATTTCACCGGAAGTATTTTCAGAAAATTACAGCACAATCCAGGATTGGCCTTTCTACTTCGGTTTTCTTTTAATTGGCGGAATACTGATGTTGGTTGCAGGACACTATTTGAATTTTAAAGAAAACAATGATGAAAAGAAATTTCATTTATTGGTTTCGTTTGGATGGACAATTGCTTTCTTCACTCTGATTTCCTTCAATTATATCTGCCAGACAACTTTCATTCATAATCTTGCTTTGCACTATAAACCGGAATATGATTTTGCAATTTCTACTTTTTCCATGTCAAATCCAAAGTCATTCTGTTGGGCAAATGAAATGTGGGGTTACGCATTCCTGGGAATCGCGACCTGGCTGATGGCAGGATACTATCGTGATAAAAACAATTTCATCCGTAGTCTTCTTATCACAAATGGAATAGTCAGTTTGATAGGTGCCATTTGGACAATTATTGATGTGAGCTGGGTAATGACTACAGTGGGGTTCGTTGCTTATTTCGTATGGAATGTCCTCATGATAGTGCTGATGATTATGATTTATTCATTCTCAGTAAAAACTAATCGCATTAATGAAAGAAAGACATAACCTCACAATACTTCTGTCAACCATTGTTCTGATACTTGCCGCAGGAGCATCAGCAGGCGGTTTATTGTTACCTGATCTTTACCGTGATACTGATTTCTTTAAAATAAGCTGGAAGGCAAATGATATTATTACCTTGTTTATTGTTGTACCCCTGTTAATCATTACAATTACATTTTTCAAAAAGGGTTCTCAAAAAAGTCATTTGCTGATAATGGGACTGATTGCATACATGCTTTATAATTATGCTTTTTATCTCTTCGGAACAGTTTTCAATAAATTCTTTCTGCTGTATGTTGCCATATTTGCATTGAGTATATATACTTTGATTTTAGGTTTATCAGGAATTGATATAAAAAATATAATCTCCTGGTTTAACATAAATACTCCCGTTAAATGGATTGCATCTTATTTGTTTTTTACAACAATTCCACTGCTTATTGTAGAAGGAAGTCAGTGCGTGAAATTTATTATTTCAGGTAAAGAACCAGCCGTTCCGCCATTGATTTTTGCGTTGGATTTATCCATTGTAATCCCGAATTCATTATTGGCAGGCATTCTTTTATGGAATTGTAAAGCATGGGGGTATATTTTAAGCCTGATTATGCTGGTTAAAGGATTCGCTTATGGATTAGTTCTTTGTTTGGGAACAATGCTTCTTGCTTATTCAAAGGTTTATGGAAAATGGGATCCGTTGATGCCATTTTATATTGTTATTGCTTTAGGAGGATTCATGGGCTGCTTTTTATTATTTAAAAATTTTCATCCTCAAAAAACATTACAGAGCCATGCTTAGATATATTATTTCATTAATAATTTTTTTTCATGGATTAATTCACCTGATCGGTTTTGCAAAGGCATTTGGCTATGGCAACATCACTCAGCTTTCAAAAGAAATTTCAAAACCTGTTGGAGCATTATGGTTTTTGACAGCCTTCCTATTTATAATGTCAGCCGTACAATTTTTTTTAAAAAAAGATACTTGGTGGATTGTCTGTTTTCCGGCAGTATTATTTTCTCAATATCTTATTATCACAAGCTGGTATGATTCAAGATTCGGGACGATTGCAAATGTTATCATCCTTATTGCTATGATCATCGGATACGGAACGTGGAGCTTCAGCAATAAATTTAAAAATGAAGTAACCAGCAGTATGAAGGATGATGCTTTTATTGCTGAATCATTATTAACTGAAAACGATATTCAGAGTTTGCCGGAGCCTGTAAAAAAGTATCTTCACTATACAGGTTCAGTGAACAAACCATTTGTAAAAAATTTTAAAATTGAATTCACAGGGCAAATCAGGAAGAACGATAAATCCGAATGGATGCCATTTACGTCAAAGCAATACAATTTCATTAATGCGTCAACGCGCTTGTTCTTCATGAATGCAACCATGAAAAACTTACCGGTTGCAGGATTTCATTGTTTCAAAAATGGTGATGCCTTCATGGATATTAGATTATTCTCTTTGTTCAGAGTACAATATCAATCAGGTAAAGAAATGGACGTTGCAGAAACGGTAACTTTTTTTAATGATATGTGTGTGATGGCACCTGCCACATTAATTGACAAAAGAATTAAATGGCTGGAAGCTGACAGCAATAAAGTGAAGGCAGAATTTACAAATAACAATATCACTATAACAGCATGGTTGTATTTTAATGACAAAGGAGAACTCATAAATTTTATTTCCGATGACCGTTTTGCTGTTGCAGAAAACAATTCAATGAAAAGAATACCGTGGTCAACACCTATGAAAGATTACAAGACAATCAATGGATTTAACCTCGCAGGTTATGCGGATGCGATTTATAATTACCCTGAAGGAAATTTATGTTATGGAAATTTTAAATTGACAAATGTTAAATACAATTGTAAAGAATTCGAATAATTAAAAATCTAATGACTGATTCATCACACAAACTTGTTCGTTGCTCATTGGGAGCGCTGCTCGCATTCAGCGCACTAAATGCTTTCGGAGGAGGTTATTATGCCTTTGCGGGAGCTGAAGGTGTCCCTACTGAATGGCTGGAAGGAAGTCCCTTCAGCAACTATTTTATACCAGGCATTATTCTTTTTGTTGTTGTAGGCGGGTCGTTTCTTTTGGCTTCCATCTCAGTATTTGCCCGTCTTCGCTTTGCCCGGCAGGCAGCGTTTATATCAGTTGCTATAGTTTTCATCTGGTTAGCGGTGCAATTATACATCATTGGTTACGTCTCCTGGATGCAGCCGACAACTGCGGCCGTTGGGTGTGTCATTCTTGTTCCCACCTGGCTGCTTCCGAAAAAATAATGGGTGTCAGTTATTGTTCTGTATCTGTATCATGGGGAGACCCCTCTTCTAATAGATGATAAAAATCATCTGAAGTAATGTCCTTAATCATTTCAGAACAAAGTCTAAAAATTAAAATTTGCTGAATAATTTTTTGATTGAATGATAAAATCAATCAATTTAAATTTAATAAAACTAAAAATCGGTTCAAAAAAGCTATGAGAGCAATTCAAAACTATCTTCCAAATCCGCGTCATACGGAGATTCACCGAATCTTCGTAAATGCAAAACCTGAAGTTGCATGGCAAGCAGCAAGACATTTTGATATGTCAGAAGTTCCATGGATTAAATTATTATTTGACATCAGGACTTTGCCCGATAAATTATGCGGTAAAGAAAAAACACATGAAAAAGTTGGGCTTGGTGTGGATCAGATTGCAAAAAGTGATGCAGGCTTTATGATTTTGCATGAAACACCCGGTAAGGAAGTAGTAGTAGGTTCTGTGGGACAGTTCTGGCATTTGAAGATTCCGTTTAAGAAAATTGGTCCTGATAAATTCCGAAATTTTAATAACCCCGGTTATGGAAAAATAGCGTGGGCTATTTCTGTCGAGCCGTTCAGAGAGGGAAGCACCATCAGCCTTGAATTAAGAACTTCGGCAACTGATGAAAGAAGCTGGAAAAATTTTAATAATTATTATCGTTTCATTGGTATTGGCTCACATCTTATTCGTAATTCCGTTATGTCACATTTCGAAGCTGAATTAGGAAAAATGAAATTACCTGACGATGATCACAGAACATTATCCGGAGATGAATTAATTCCGGGATCAAAATATGGACTAACATTCCATCGGGACATTGAAGCTCCCGTTTCAATCGTGTGGCGTTATCTTATGCAATTAGGTTGCGACAGAGCCGGATGGTACAGCATTGATGCGCTTGATAATGGCGGTAAGCCGAGCACTGATTATTTGGTAAAAGGATGGGAAACAAGAAATGTTGGCGACAAGCTTTCGGCAACACCAGAGCACGACAGTTTTTTCAATGTGTATGCTGTTGAGCATGAAAAGTATTTTGTTATCGGTGGTGAAACAGAACGAATGGGCGGCCCATTTAAAATGACCTGGTCATTTGTCCTCGAACCCATTGGTAAAGATGCAACACACTTAATTACCCGTGCGCGCTTTGAATCGTCCCCCAAATGGAAAGAATGGCTAATGGGAAATGTTATTTATCCACCGATACATAGTATGATGACCATTACGCAAATAAATTCAATCAAAGGAATTGCAGAGCGCGATGCAAAGGCGAGATCAGCAACAGCTAAAATTCAAATGCAGGAGCTTGAAGTTGAAAATAAATAATTTGACTAACACTGATGACAAAACTTACAATCATTAAAATTATTCATACAGCTGTTTGGATTTTTTTCAATTTGATTTTGTTCTACATGTTGTATGCAGTTGTGAATGATAAAATTGATAAGTGGGTTTGGATCGGAGTGAGTGCTATTCTTATTGAGGGTATAGTACTGCTTATCTTCGGAAACAGCTGTCCGCTTACATTAATAGCTCGTAAATACTCCGATTCTTCCAAAGCGAACTTTGATATTCATCTCCCGAATTGGCTGGCGAAGAATAACAAATTGATTTATACATCTATTTTCATCTTTATCATTATTGCAATGATTTATAGAATAACAACCGGATACTAATGAATAGAAAAATCCAGGAAATATGCAGATGATAGAAAGAACTCTTTTATTACTTCCTTTTTTACCGCTCCGTAGCCCTTCTAATGTGTGAATCATGTAACTCTTTTCAAAAATTATGTAAGGCTTTCCGGCAGGGAAGCCAATAATTTTACATTCTTAAAAATTAGTATGCCCATTTAATAAGAAAAGTAGAATTACTCAGTATCAATTTATTCCCGTTTGGAATCTTTCATTCCTCTCAACTAACATAAGCATCTACTTTTGATTTTTATGATAGATGATTAAGATCATCCGCTTACCTGACAGGTGTCATATTAAAACACAGGTTACTCGTGCAACTTTGTATTCTAAAAATATACATAAAATGAAAAAGCAAATCACTCAAATTACCTTATTAATTTTTGCAATGGCAACATTAGTTATATCATGCAAAAAAGATGACAATTCTTCTCCGGCTCCAACTCCTGTATTAAATACAACTATTGAGCAGGGTAAATGGAAGATTACATTATTTAATGACAGCGGAAATGATGAAACTCATCATTTCACCAATTATAATTTTCAATTTAATTCTGACGGCACTGTAACTGCTGCAAGTTCAAGCAATACAGTAAACGGAACCTGGTCGGAAGGAAATGATGACAGCCAACAGAAATTAATTTTAAACTTTGGAACAACTGTACATTTTGAAGAATTAAATGATGACTGGCATGTTTTACAACAAAATTCTTCCATTATAAAACTGGAAGATGTAAGTGGCGGCAATGGCGGAACGGATTTACTCACATTCGAAAAAATATGAGTTTAAATTAATGAATTCAAAACTATTAAAGCAATTAAAAACTAAAACAATGAAAAGCGTAACACTAACAATCAGCACATTTTTGTTGCTATCTCTTTGCTGCTTCCATTTGAATGCGCAGATAGTAACAGAATTTGCAAACACATCTTTAGGTTTTACAACCAGAACTTCGGTAATTGCACCTGCTCCTGAAGCTGCACAGCTTGCCGATCTTGATGGGGATGGTGATTTGGATGCCGTAATAGCAAACGGGAATTTCAATTCGGGGTTTTCCGTCATGCTTAATAATGGTAACGGAAGATACGGTACTCCCAGTCAGTACACGACCGGTTTTGAATCATGGGATATTGTGGTGGCTGATTTTACCGGGGACAACATTCCTGATGTGGTAGTTTCCAATACAGGTTCAAACTGGACGGGGTCAACAATTTCACTTTTTCCGGGTAATGGCAACGGAACATTTGGAACAAAAACTAATTATCCGGTAGGAAACGGACCCATAGGCGTTGCAGCGGCAGATTTTAACCTTGACGGATTTATAGACCTTGCAGTTGCCAACAATGGTGGTTTTGGTATGGGCAGCACCGTTAGTATATTAACTAATAATACAACCGGAGGATTTCTTGCCGCTGTAACTATTCCGGGTGGAACCGCACCTTATAAAATAGCTGCCGGTTTAATGGATGCAGATTCGTTGCCTGACATAATCGTGGCAAATGAAGCACAAAAGATAACTTTATTACATAACACAGGATCAGGATTTACGAATACAACATATCTCATGCAGAGCACGATAATCAGTAACATATATACAAGCATTCAGCTTGCTGATGTTGACAATGATTCCGATCTGGATGTTTTCTATTCAAGTCCAGGCACTCAACAGATTTCACTGAGACGTAATCTTGGCAACGGAACATTGGACTCAGCACAAATGATCGTCATGGATTTTTGGTATGGGGGTGCTCCGAGTTTCCAGGTTGTTGATTTGAGTGGTGATGGCTTTAAGGATATTGTTGCTGCAGCATCGGTTGGGGCAACAGGTGATGGATACCGCATAGTGCTTAACCAGGGTAACGGAACCTTTGGTCCGGAAATATTAAACTCTGCCGGTCAGTACACATTTGTAATTCTTGCAGGTGATGTGGATCTTGACGGGGATACTGATGTGTTGACAGTTGATAATTATTCCAATGAACTTACTGTTCATCCGAACAATGGCTCAGGGGAATTTCCCACACCGGTCCTATATGGCACCGGCTTTCCGGGCATATCAACTAAGCTGGAGGCTGTCGATATAGATAATGATGGTGATTTGGATATTGCGACCTCGGCAGACAGCCGCACTGCCATTAATGTTTCGGTTGCTGTAAGCAAGAATAACGGTAACGGCACATTTACCAATGCAATTAATTATTCCGGTTTTATAGGAGGAGTCGGAGTTAAGCTGAGAGATATTAATAATGATGGTTTTGCTGATCTGGTTTTTGCTTCAGGCATTAACAGCGCACCGTATGATTTTTATACGGCACTTAACAATGGCAACGGAACTTTTGCAGCACTCCAGCAATGGAGCATGAACTCATGTGGCTGGAACGACCTGGACGTAGCAGATCTTGATAATGATGGTGACTTGGACGTTATTGTAACAGAATGGTTAGGTTGTTCCAGTGTTCCTTTCTCAGGACAAAGAGTTTTCTTAAGCTATAATCTGGGCGGTGGAAATTTTTCCGCTCCGACCATCAAGATTGTTAATCCGTTTCCCGGACCCATTGCAATTTGTGACTTTAATGAAGATGGTTTCCTTGATATAGCAACGGGGCAATCCACAAGCATAGACATATCGCTGAATAATGGAGCAGGAGATTTGATCTCACCCGTTTCATTTCAAATGTCACAATCTCCATACGACATTCTTGCAACCGATTTAAATAACGATGGACATACTGACCTTGCATCCTGTAACTACGGATCAAACCCGGGAGATTATAACTTAACAGTTCGAATGGGCAATGGTAATGGAACCTTTCAGAGCGTCCAGTTAATTGATGCAGCGTATTCGCCTGATCTCGCAAACGTTTCCGGTGTTGCGGCTGGTGATGTGGATAATGATGGTGATGTTGATTTGATTGTAAGCCAGAATGCATCAAATGATATGAGCATTTATTTAAATAATGGAAGTGGCGTATTTAGCTATGACCATCGTTTGTGTGTTTATTATGGATTTCGTTCACCGTGGTTTGCTGATTTTACAGGGGATGGAATAAAGGATTTAGCAGGGCTTGTGAGTTTGCCTCCAAGCGGAATGCCAAGTGCATTAACAATTTTACCGGGTATTACTACAGGAACGGCAACCGGTGGATCTGGTTTATCCGCCTGCGGAACAATACCTACTGTAATTACTGATAATACTCTTGCATCTCATTTCGCCATAGAAGTTTCTCCAAACCCGTTTAATGAATCAACAACAGTTTCTTTCGATTTAGAAAAAACAGACAACGTTTCTATTTCAATTATTGATATTGCTGGAAGAGAAATAAAAAATATTTCAACCATAAATCTTCAAACAGGAAAAAATAAAATCAAAATTGATTTATCGGAACTCAACAGCGGAATTTATTTTTGCAAAATAAAATTGAATGTAAATATTCAGACAGTCAAACTTATTAAAAATTAACTAATGAAAAAGCTATTCCTTATTCTGTGTTCACTTCTTCTCATTTCCGTTAATTTATTCGCATCGTATTCTACGGATTGGATAAAACCTGCCGACAACTATCTCAAGTCAGGTTCAATGATTGCCCGTGACAAATCAGACAATGTAATTGTAACGGGTTATACACAAAGTGAAAATATATATACAAGGAAATATGACAAATTTGGAAATTTCCTATGGGAAAAAGTTTCAACTTCAGGCATTC
>DATEMK010000222.1:0-2786 GCA_035275625.1 Bacteroidia bacterium | reverse complement strand
CCACGCTACCAATACAAAAAGCAATTAAGAGGCTGATGGCAATTTGCTTTCCTTCGAGGATATCTTTAACCTGTTTATTTTTTTTCATTGCTTCATCATTCACCTGCTTTAATCCTGCAATCACCCTGATCCCCTGCCCGCAGGCACCTAATATGGCGCCCAGCATAATGATGATAAGCATGCTCAGCGGAGAATTGACCGGTATGGAAGCTGATTTCACCGAAGCTGCGCCACCGCCTTTTTTGGGTACATAATTAACATGGGTTCCTTCCCCGTTATCCATGTCATTTTCCACCAGGCTCGTAAAGGTTCCCGCTTCACCTAAATCTTCGATTTCGGTGACCGGATGTACTTCCCAGCATGTAGCCCTCCAATTATCGCCCTTGTTATCATCCGGGTCACTCAAAAAAGCTTGTTTCTCGTGTGAATGGTCATAAAAAAGCCATCCTGTTACTCTGACAAAATGGTTCAGGTACATGCTTTTTAAGTTCCCTGTTGTCCAGTCATCTCCATTTTGTTGTTTCAACATTCTTATACGCGGTGTAACTTCAATAATCACACGTTTATCGGGGGAAGTTTCATTTTCGCTGGGCGTTAATTCAATATGTGTATCCTTAAAGATAGATTTTGTTGCATGGCAGTTGCATGTTTCCAATCCGCCCGGTTTAATATCAAAAATATATCCTTCTAAAGTAACCGCTTTGTTCTGGCTAAAGCTGTGTTCATTCACTCCATTGCTGATTAAATCTTCCAGTGAAATCTGGCCATCAATCTGGTTATCGGGAGGAGGATT
The DNA here is from genome assembly GCA_035275625.1 of Bacteroidia bacterium. Classification (GTDB taxonomy): domain Bacteria; phylum Bacteroidota; class Bacteroidia; order AKYH767-A; family OLB10; genus DATEMK01. Next base: position 1,993 of record DATEMK010000222.1, on the reverse strand, counting down.
CCAGCGGTTTTTAAAAACATTCTGGTTAAATTCTCTTTCTGCTTTTGCATCACCATGAGGGCCACACGGTTTGCCGTTAATTTTAATGGTTTCAAGATTTTGTCCGTGAACAGTGATTATGCTGTTTAAAACAAAGAACAGCAGGATTAAAATTGGAAGAAGCTGCTTTTTATACATTTGTTTTTAAGTTTAATTTCTGCCTACTCTTCACCGGATTTTCGGCAACCTCCGTTTTTAGTGTTTTTAATCTAAGGGAAACAAAGCTTTTGTTAGCATATTTTCATATTAACAGTTTGTTGCTTCATGTCAAAACTGAAAGCAATAAACTTACAGGGGATTATATACAAATCCAGTTTTAGTGCCGCCATTAATATCTATCCAATCTTTCTTTTCCTCCTTGAGCAACTTAAATAAATCATAGGCACGTTGAGCAGTTTTCCCGCTGTATTTCTCTTTTTTGTTTACATATCTAAAACTGAACTCTCCCACAACCGGGTTCATATCCTGTTTTTGCATATTATACCAGATGATTAAAGCGCATTCGGAATAGGCATCAGGGTTATTGGAAAGTTTGAGCATTGCACTTGTGAATACAATTTCCTTTGCTGAAAAACCATTAACCAATTGAATAGCCTCATCTCTTTCATATTTGATAAAACTATCTGCAAGACCGGGGAATATTTTAATTACATCCTTTACTTTTTTCAGTTCTCTTTGATTGGATATTTCTATGTTGCCGGAAAAACTATAGAGCTTTAAAAAAGGCACCTTTATATCTTCTTCAAATTTTATTTTCTCCTTACCGTAGGCTCGGCCTTTTAAGACGCCATGGTTTTTAATTGGCATGGGATTTATTTCTTTTGTGCCTACTCTTTGATTGGATTTTCGGATGGCTCCGATTAATGAAATAAAAACGAGGTGAAGTTAATATACAATTTTTGAAAAATGTATTGCGGGTTTTACGTAGTTTTAAAAAAGAGTCTGAGTATCAAGACGATAGAGTAAAAATAAGAGTGAAAGGGAAGTATTTGTGCCCCTGAATAGATTTCCGTTTGGGGGAGTTGGAAACTTGGGAGAGGAAAAAAGTTTTTAATTCAATTTAACAACCCATGGTAAGTCTTCACCTGCAAATCCTCGTTGTTTTATTCACATGAAAATGTGTGAATAATGTAACTTATTTCCAAAATTGTGTAAGGCGGGATATGATAAAGTTCCTCATTTTTGAAAGGTGATAATTCCATCACCCAATTAAATTTAAACAGTGGCAGATCTACCAGGCTCTGAGCTTCCGCGAATTGGAAACTGGAGTGAGCTGAAAAATAAGTTAAAAGCAAAATTCCCCATTCTGAATTATTCCGATCTGCAGTATGCAGAAAGCAGGAATGAAGAAATGTTAACCAAGATTCAAATTAAACTTGGCAAGACAAAAGAGGAATTGGAGAAGATTATCGCAACGCTTTAATCTATTTGTACTTTGAAGGTTTACCTCTCCGCTTCATTCTGAAGGTAGCTTGCCGGTACATCGGAACGCATTTTTATGAATTAGCTGGTATGATAATTTAGTAAACTATTAAAAACATAATTATGAAAATAAACAAAACCCGCACTCCTAAAAAGGAAGAAGTTATTGAAAGAATAAACAACCTGGACCCGAATAATAATAAAAACCTGCAGGAAAAACCGCTGGTAAAAAAACGCGGTAAAAAAGTACATGATGACGGCTTTGAACACCGTTCGAGCAAGGAAAGTTCCTTATAAGGGCATGTTTTCCGGACTGTCAGAAGCCAGCTTTTTAAAGCCAACTTCCACCAGGTCAAAAGATATAAGCTCATCACCCGTTTTATGGACGTACTCATATAAACCGTTGGAACGGTTGTGATACTTGCAATTATATTTTTCGTCAGAATAGTCTTTGTTGATCACATCTTTTATGATCATTTTTTGCCCGGTAATTTTGCAGCGAACTATTTGATACCTGTCGAATTTCATTTTA
>DATEMK010000221.1:0-2788 GCA_035275625.1 Bacteroidia bacterium | reverse complement strand
AATTTGTACTTTTTGTTTGTACTCTTTGAATGGTAACTCCCGTTACATTTATTGGATGCGAACCATTTTTTTAAACCCGTGTTTTTACACTTTAATATAATTGATTAACTTTATGTACTTAATTGAGCATAATTCAAAAATTAAAATTCAATCATCATGGCAAACAAGAGTAAAATAATGTTAGCGCTGTTGCTCGGAGCAGCAGCAGGCGCTGTTTTAGGTGTTTTATTTGCACCTGATTCAGGGGAAAAAACCCGCAAAAAGGTTAAAAGATGGGCAGAAGACCTGGAAGATGAATTATCGTCTGTTTATGAAGAAGGAAAAGAGACGGTGGAAGAAATGAAAAAAAAAGCAAAAGATAAAGCAGGTGAATGGGCTGACAAAACCCGCGAAACCGCTGACAGCATGAAAAACGAAGCAAGCGGGATAAAATCAAAAGCAAACCAGCATTCTCCTAATTAAAAAAACTATTATGGAAGAAACTAAATCAAATATTAATAACCTCATTGAACATGTGAGGGAGTATTTTGAAACACGAATTGATTTAATAAAAACTGATGCTGCAGACCGGCTTTCAACTGCGGCTTCATCAATCGCTTCAATACTTATATTAATGATAACAGGTTTGTTCTTTTTATTATTTGTAAGTGCGGGGTGCGCATGGCTGATTGGCCACTATACAGGAAACGCAGCCATTGGTTTTTTTTCAGTTGCCGGTTTTTATCTCCTGGCTTCCATAGTAATTTATTCCAAACGGGATACATTGATCAAAATCCCTGTTGTAAATGCTATTTTAAAACACCTGACAGATGATAAGTAAAGTATCCAACATTTCTGAGCTACGGGCTGAACAGGCACGGCTTCGCCTGAAGAAAGCCACCCTTGAAGAAGGGATAAAAAATGATTTTGAAAAAATTAAGCAAGACATTAACCCGTTTCATTTTTTCAAATCCAGGGGCGAAGAATTTAAAAAGGGAGAAAACGGAATTGTAGATGAGCTGTTCGGTACATCACTCGCAATGGGATTAGACTTTTTAATTACCCGGCTGGTATTCAGAAGATCCGGTTTTTTGAAAAAAATTGTTTTGTCAATGCTTATTCAATTTGCAGGATCAAAGTTTTTTGCCGGTAAATCAGGTGCTATCATGGATGTAATAAAAAATTTTATTCATAAGCTGAAGAAAGAAGATAAAGATAAAAATTATGCCTATGACAGTACAACTGCTGCCGATGAATATTAGAAGCTGGTTTATGCCATGTAAATTTTTTGTGATCAATAATAATTTTTCTAAAATCAAAATTGACCGGGTTGCATCATAGTATCATGATAAGTCCAAAATCTTCTCTATAATATTCCTATTTTTACAGCGAATCTTTTTCCTGTTTCTGTTTGAAAAATCTCTGAGTGAAAAGAAAACCGCAATCCAAAAAAGAGGACCCTTCCTTTTCTTCAACCAAAGTTGTTTTTTCAGAACCTGATACAAGGGCTATCAGCCAACTAAAGAAAATTTGCATTGGCATTATTGCTGTTTTTTCGTTTGCGCTTTATGCAAACACATTGGGCCATGATTACGCGGTGGATGACGGCACGGTGATGCAAAATAATAAAATCGTTAAAAAAGGGATCAGCGCCATTCCTGAAATTTTTACCACGAGGTACCGCGCTGGTTTCTGGGAACGCAAAGAAAATCTATATCGCCCGCTTTCTTTAGTAATGTTTGCCGCTGAATGGCAGCTCTCTCCCGAAAAACCCTTTTTGGGGCATCTTGTAAATGTGCTGTTGTATGTAATCACGGGAATTTTGTTATTCATAACGATGACAAAACTGCTTTCCAAAAAAAACCACCTGATTCCTTTTCTCACTACGCTTTTATTTATCGCGCATCCTGTACATACAGAAGTAGTGGCAAACATAAAAAGCCGTGATGAAATACTTTGCTTTTTATTTGTGATTGCCTCCGTTAATTTTCTTATGAATTATATCACAGCATCAAAAATAATTTCCCTGGCAGCTTCTTTGTTTTGTTTTTTGCTTGCATTGCTTTCCAAAGAGAGCGCCATCACCTTTGTTTTTATTGTCCCCCTGCTTTTACATTTTTTCACGGCTGTTAATGTAAGGAAAACAATGACGACTGCTTTATTCTTTGCCGGGGCAGCGGGGGTTTATTTATTAATCAGGGGAGCCGTGCTGAAAGGCCTGGCAAGCGAAACAGAATTACAGATTGTAAATAATTCTCTGCTGGGAGCAACAGATATTATCACACGGTTTGCTTCTGCAATGTCTATCATGGGAAAATATTTGCTGTTGCTTTTCTTTCCTCACCCGCTTGCATTTGATTATTCTTTCAACCAGGTTAAAAATGTTTCGATCACTGATTTCAAAGCGGTCATTTCAATTGTAATTTATCTTTCGCTTTTTATTTATGCCTTAAAAACATTTAAGCAGAAAAACCTGGTTGCATTCGGCATTTTATTTTTCCTGGTTTCCATTTCATTGGTGTCAAATATTTTTTTCCTGATTGAATCTACGCTGGCAGAGCGTTTTATTTATATGCCGTCATTTGGATTTTGTTTTGCGATAACAGTTTTGCTTGCGAAGATTTTCAAAGCAGAAACCATAAAAAATACTGCGCGAAACTTTCCGCTCTTTTTAAAATACAATTCAAAAATATTTTCTGCCGCATTAATTATTTTGATTTTGTTTTCTTTTAAAACCATCAGCCGCAATGCAGATTGGAAAAACAATCTTACATTGCTTTCACACGATGTTAAAACTTCTCCTGAAAGC
>DATEMK010000220.1:0-4653 GCA_035275625.1 Bacteroidia bacterium | reverse complement strand
TTTCCACGGCAACAAAAAATATAAAAGGAGCCAATCTTATTGAGAACGAATATGGGAATACTCCCTTGTTTGCAAATTTCTTTTTCTTTATAACAGGCTTTCATGGCTTTCACGTGTTTTCAGGTGTGGTTATTAATATTATTATTCTCATAAATGTTATGAACGGAGTGTATATCAGGCGAGGGCATTATGAACAGGTAGAAAAAGCAGGATTGTACTGGCACTTCGTTGATCTGGTCTGGGTGTTTGTATTTACATTTTTCTATCTCGTTTAATTATAAATCGTAAACTCAAAAAAATGTCTGAACATAAAGGAGAAAAGCACGAATTAAAAGGGTATTACACAGGCGACATTCACAACCAGTTTGTCGAAGAACATGAAACACCTAATGCAAAAAAGGTGATCTGGAGAACTTTCTGGATATTGCTCGTTATTACAATTTTTGAGGTGGCAATTTCTTTTGCGCCTTTAAACAAAGAATTACTGCAATGGACTTTCGTTACGCTCACCATTGTTAAAGCAGGATACATAGTTATGTTTTTTATGCATTTGCTGCACGAAAAATTTACATTTAAATATACCATTCTCCTGCCTTTTCTTCTTATTGCCTATTTAATTTTCATTGCTCTTGCCGAAGGTGTTTATTTAAAATTCATTCAATAATATGTTCAGAAGTTGAGTAAAAGAGTAGGGCAACTTCTTATTGTTTCTGCAATTCTTATTCTCCCCTGTGTGTTTTTTTTATTGCTGATCACCGGAAAAAATAATTACAAACCGATTGAAATTTTCGGTCCAAAAGAAGTTGCAGCAACAACTACGAACGGGGTCCCTGATACAATTTATCATACTGTCGGAGATTTTTCGCTCACCGATCAATATGGAAGAACTTTAACCAATAAAACTTTTGATAACAAGACTTATGTAGCAGATTTTTTCTTTGCAACCTGCCAGACGATTTGCCCTAAAATGGCTTCTGAGCTGCATTATGTCCAGGAGAAATTTGAAAATGATCCGGATATTTTGATTCTTTCACATACTGTGAACCCTGAAAATGACAGCGTAAGCGTATTGTTTGATTACTCAAAAAAAAATGAAGCGGTTCAGGATAAATGGTATTTCGTAACCGGAGATAAAAAACAGATTTATGATTTAGCCCGCAACAGTTATTTCATTACGGCCATGCCCGGCAATGGCGGAGCAAATGATTTTATTCACAGCGAAAAAATTGTATTGATTGACAAAGACAAAAGAATCCGCGGGTATTACGATGGAACCGATCATGCAGATATTGTACGGCTGGTGGAGGAAGTACAGGTGCTGAAGCTGGAATACAAAGACAAGAAAAAGTAGTCAATCAGCAATCAACATTGTTTAATCTGCAATTAGCAATTTGCAGTATCTTTGATAAACAAATAAAACAGGCATGAAAGTTCAATCTAATTTTACAGCCATAATTTTAAAGTCCGTCAACGGAACTTTTACCGGGTATGTGGAAGAAGTTCCGGGTGTTGTTTCACAGGGGAAAACAGTTGAAGAAACCATGGAATATCTTGCAGATGCCCTTCAAATGATGTTGAAATATTATAAAGAGGAAACACGGAAAGTTATTCGCCAATCCCGGTCTAAGATTTACAAAAAAGAAACGTTAAGTGTTGGATGAAACGCACGCTTTTTCTAAAGCATTTACGTGCGAATAGTTGCACTTTAGCGCGTGAAGGTTCAAAACATTCGATTTATAAAACATTTCAAACGGAAAAGCCACAACAGTTCCGCGACACAGCGATTTGAATGAAATTACCTGCCGTATAATCTGCAAGCAATTAGAAATCCCTTACACAAAATAAATTATGTGCTGCTGGCAAAATGCTGTATTAATTTTTTTTGCCTGAAAGATTATGAACGTTGAAGCAACTCCAATAGTTCCCGGTAAAAATGAAAAAAAGATTTTCAGAATAGTTCTTGCTGTTTCTATTATTGTTTTTCTTGCTATTCTCATTCTTTCTCAATTACCCAAAGCAGAGCATATTCCCTTTTTTGTCCCCTTTCTTCCAAAGTTGAATGCATTTATAAATGGTACCTGCTCCGTTCTTTTAATCACTTCACTTTATTTTATCAAACAGAAAAGAATTCATATTCACAAAAAAATAAACATAACCACATTTATACTTTCCTCACTTTTCCTCGTGTCTTATATTACGTTTCATTCTTTCGGGGTAGAAACAAAATTTCCCGCTGACAACCCGTTAAGACCGGTTTATCTTTTTATTCTCATCACACATATTTTTCTTGCAGCCATTGTGTTGCCTCTTGTATTAATTTCATTTTATTTCGGACTAACGATGCAGGTGAAAAAGCACAGAAGAATTACGCGCTGGTCGTTTCCGATCTGGCTGTATGTAACCGTTACGGGTGTGATTGTATACCTGATGATTTCGCCTTATTACCGTTTTTGATTATCTTTGCTCTATGAAATCGTTAAAAAGAATTCTTTCATTCATTGCAATTATTTTTCTCCTGACACCTTCATTGAACGCATCTGCACAGTGTGCCATGTGTCGTGCAAGTGCTGAATCCAGCATCAAAAAAAATGAAAGCAAAGTGGGACGGGGATTAAATCACGGTATTCTTTATCTCATGTCAGTCCCCTATCTTTTAGGAGGCGTTGCCGCTTTTATATATTTTAAAAACCGGAAAAAAGATTAATTTTTTTCAATCCTGGAACTGTCGCCTGGCAGCCTCATGAACCTTCACAATAAAATAGGCAAAGAAGAATTGCGAAAGCGTTTGATGAACGAGCCGTTCAAACGATTTACACTTTCCTTTTATCGTTATGTTAAGATTGACAACTTAGAAATTTTCAGAAATAATTTATTTCTTGATTTTGATTCGCTGAATATTTTCGGAAGAATTTATCTCGCCCATGAAGGTATCAATGCCCAGGTAAGCGTGCCGGAACATCATTGGAAAAAATTTGAAGCAATTATTCATGATAATTTAAAACTTCGTGGTGTTCCTTTCAAAATAGCAGTTGAAGATGATGGAAAATCTTTTTACAAATTAATTGTCCGCCTGAAAAATAAAATTGTTGCTGACGGATTAAGCGATGATGCTTTTGATGTTACCAATGTCGGTAAACATCTTTCCGCACAAGAATTTAATGCAGCCATTGAAAATCCGGATACTGTTGTGATTGACTTGCGCAATCATTACGAAAGCGAAGTAGGAAAATTTGAAAACGCGTTGTGTCCCGATGCAGATACTTTTCGCGATGCCTTGCCCAAAGCGGTTGAAATGGCCAAGGGTAAAGAAGATCATAAAATTCTTTTGTATTGCACCGGTGGCATCCGTTGTGAAAAAGCAAGCGCCTATTTTAAACACAACGGATTCATTGATGTGAACCAACTGTATGGTGGAATTATTTCATACGCTCATGAAATAAAAGAAAAAAATCTCCCGTCAAAATTCATCGGAAAAAATTTTGTTTTTGATGACCGTCTTGGAGAGAGGATTACCAGTGAAATTATCAGCGTTTGCCATCAATGCGGAAAGCTGTGCGACACACATACTAATTGCGCAAACAATGAATGTCATTTACTTTTTATTCAATGCGATGATTGTAAAGAGAAAATGAACGGCTGCTGCACTCCGCGCTGCAAAGATTTTATTTCATTGCCTCTGGAACAACAAAAAATTTTGCGAAAAGGAAAAAAGAAATTGGGCGATACAAAGAATATTTATAAAAGCCGGTTGCGACCTGATTTGAAATTGATTTTAGCGGGAGAACAAAAAAAATAATCCTGGTTCCTTTTAATTGTTGCTCACATATTTCAAAAAAACATCACACGTGTCTTTTAATGATTTCTTCACAGGAATAAATTCAATTCCAATCGCTTTTTTAATTTTCTCATTAGAAAAATGAACTTTCTTATGGGCGGCAAAGGCAGTTTCTTTTGTAATAAAAGGTTTTGTATTAAATAAAAAACTTTTCAATGCTTCGGTCCTCCAGGCAACAGAGCGCATCCATCCGTAAGCATATATGAAAGGTTTGGGTTTGCCGAGACCTTCTGCAATCCAGTCAAATATTTTTTTGAAATTCAGGTTTTCTGCATTGATAATAAACCGTTCGGAATGAATTTCACTTTCCATTAACAGCATCATTGCTTTTGAAACATCACGCACATCCACAAAACCCGTGGTGCCATCCGTATAAAATTTTAATCCTTTCCGTATTTGCTGAAACAGCGCAGTGCTTCCCGTTTTCCAATTACCCGGTCCAAAAATAATTGTCGGATTTACAATCACGGCATTCAATCCTTCAGCCATAGCGCGCCATACTTCACGTTCTGCACCGTACTTGCTGATGGCGTAATTTGAATTTCGTCTGGAAATTTTCCATTGTGAATTTTCATCAATGGTTTCATCTTCATTAATTCTGTTGATGGCAGCCACAGAACTTACGTAACACAGTTTTTTAATTTTATTTTCCAAACAAAGATTCACCACGTTTGCAGTTCCGCTGATATTTATTTTCATCATCTCATCCACTTCGCCAGGAATAAAAGAAACCATTGCAGCGCAGTGATAGACTTTTGAAATTCCGTTCATGGCCTCCTGCAAAGAAAAAACATCGAGCACATCTCCATCCATCCATT
>DATEMK010000219.1:0-2101 GCA_035275625.1 Bacteroidia bacterium | reverse complement strand
AAATTCTTCTGCAACATTCAGAGATTGAGCAATATCATCATGATTGTATTCTGTTCTGATCATCTTCGTTATTTTATCGTTCATATCAGAAACTGATACTTCTGTCCATTCGCTGAAGTATGACATAAGTTCCTCTTTATCTTTTGCAGGCAATCGTTCCAGCGAGAATTTGATAATGTAAGCGAACCTGATAAAATATTCCACAAAAAATACAGGGGGTAAATCTGCTATAATCCACCTGAACCTCCCCAACTCGCTCGCAAAAAAATCAGAAACTTTTTCACTTAAGGCAAGGAAGCTTTTAACCATAGAGGTCAACTGGCTTTTTGCATGAACATTTTGAACTATGGAGAGATTAAGGTTCGCTGTTTCTCCTAATTGATTACCGAGGTTATAATAAGCCTCATGAAGCAAAGGATGGTTTTTAACCGCAATGCAGGCCGGAATAAACTTATTATCCACTTGCATGCGCCCGGCAATTAATTGCAGTTTACCGATAAGCAGGATGGAATTTTCCGAACTGCTGATTTGCGATTCAGGTAAAATTTCAACGGTATATTGGGGAGTCACAAAAGGATATCGTGCGGGAATTTCATCAGGGTCCATCTGGCCAACGGGATTGCGCGAAAATAAATTTACTGAAACGACTACATAGAAGGTTTTTTCCCTTGATTCTGTGTAATCAAAATCAGCCACCAATTTATCCTGGTCATTATTTAATTTTATTGCATTATTTGTTGCAATCTCGATTCGCTCCCCATTGCTTGTTATGGCGTGACACTCTAATAAATCTACCCGGATTACCTTAGCGGGATCAACATTTATTTTAACATTCAGGGTTTTGCCGGATTCATCAACCGGAGAAAGCAAACCATAATTAATTCTTGACAGTTGTCCCGCTGCTGCATCTCTTATCTGGTCAGTATAAAAGAATTCCTGCTGAATGAAATGGTCTTTGGAAATTTTCATTCCATCAATCCAGTTGACAGCCTTATGTTTCAGAGGTAGCATTGACTTATAGTTTATTCATCTGCGCGGAAAGGAACAATTATTTCTTTTTCCTTTATTTTGTTTTCACTGATCGTTAATCTGGGATCAATCATTTTTTTTTCATTCCACCAGTGCCTGGGTTTTATATAAAACAGCCATGCGTAACGTTTTTGATTGTTATCGGCATATTCAATCGGGTTTTCACGGTGCGCTTCGTTAAATTCATACAGGTACATGTAAAACATGTCACCAAATGTAATATTATTTAACGGAGCTTTGAATTGAAGTATTTTAGGCAAGCGGTCATTTGCTCTTTTGTAAATTTCAAAATTAAGGATATAGCTGTTTGTAAAATCTATGCGGTCCAGGTCAGGCATTTCAGGTTTTTCAGGATACAGCCATTTCTTATACTGTTCAGGCGGTATGGCCATTGCAAAATCAAACACAGAAATGGAAAATAGCGGTAAAAGAAAAGAAAGTATAGCCCAAGGAATATGGAACCAATATTCTTTCATTGACAGGTCATAAGCATTTACCCAGGAATATGGAAAAAAATAAATCAATAATGCTGTAAACACCATTGAAAATAAAATTATAAGCAAAGTCATTTCGAGCTTTTCAATGAATGAATACCTGTTTCTCCATCCAAATCTTCTGCCCATCTGCCAAACATGTATAATACCAAGAATAAAAGCCCAGACCTCAAAACCGATAAAGAAATATAATATATCTCCAAAATCTAAAAAACAAAAAGCTGCATATAGAGTAAGCAGCAGCGAAAAAACAAGCGCATATTTAAAATAAGCTTTTCTTGCTGCTTTTTGCACACCGCCAAGCGCTTGTGATTTGGCAGCGTTTGCTTTGGATTGGAAGAGGGAGCGGAGCATGAATTATAATTTTACGCGATTAGCTTCATTATATTTCTGTCTCCAATCCTCAATACTCTTATTCAATTCGATAACTTCTTTTTTACAATCATTTATAATACGCTCATTGTCTTTTGCATTTTTCACAATTATTTTATCGGTGGCCCAATTATACAAAGCGTCACTTAGGCTTTTTTTTAATTTGCTCACATCGGAAGAATCAGAAATGTTTTTGGTCAGATCAC
>DATEMK010000218.1:0-9900 GCA_035275625.1 Bacteroidia bacterium | reverse complement strand
AAATGTATTTCAGTGGAGAATTTTTCTTTAAAAAGAACCCATAATTGTTTAACGACTTCTTCACTTACCATTTTTGGAATGTAGCTTGTTAATGACCCAAATACTTGTTTCATAAAATCTGGTTTATTTAACAAGTCAAGTTTATCTTTTAAATTTTCTATTTCATCTTTTATTATTTGCAATTCGTTTGCGGTACCAATGCCTATTTCAAACATTATCTTTTTTACATCATCAAACTCTCCTTTCAAATATATTTTTTCTTCAAAAGTAAATTCTTTATTATCAGGAGACCATTCAAATTTATAATCACTTGCTTCAAAATCTTTTGAAAGTTTTTTATACCAAAACCATCCAGTATCACCTAAACTCAATTCATTTTTTAAACATTTAAACCATAAATCAAAATTTTGAGTTAACTCAATCCAAAGAATTTTTTTTCCGAATAAATCTTCCTGATAATTTTTTTCACCAGGAGAATATTTGATTTTAAAATAACCATTTTCTAAAACTTCAATATAAAATGTATAACCCGTTTCATTTTTAAAAATAAATTTATAGTCAAGTCCATGCAAATCATTCTTAAAATCAAAATATTTAAATTCTAATGGGTTAAAACCATTATCAGTCAAAATTTTAAATAATTCAATTTCCTGTTTCTTTAAAAGCTTCATTGCAAAATAATTCCAATTAGTATTAAACAATTTTTTTATATACCGCCACTTCGTCAAAATCAGGATTCATTTTCTCTTTAATTTCATTTTCTCTTTTCAATGCATCTTTTTTGTTATAGAAAATTTCCGGAGGAGTTGTTAATCCTCGCCATACATAAATTAAAATGTAAATTTTTTTCATAGGTTTATTATTTTATTGTTCTTTTATACCAGCCATAAACATCTTTATATTCAAGAAAGCTACATAAATCAGAAAGTCCGCTTGCTCTAAAAGTCGGTCTATTGATTTGTCTTAAAAAAAGCGACCTTCTTAAATCATTTGATATTATACTAAATTTTGGTTTGAGATTTGGTTCAATGAGATGCAAATCATTAAATCGTAAAAGTCCTGAATAAATAGGCGTAGAATGCTCTACTTCATACATTGCAGCTAAATCATTTGATCCACGTTTTATCCACAATACATCCACTTCACAAATAATATTATTTACTTTAGAATATCTTTCAGATAAATCATTTCTACATTCAAATTTGTCAGCAAGTTTCCAATCTAATTTAATTCTATCACTACTTGGAATCCAAACATCGTATCCACGAATAATTCCAATTGATCCAATCATTGTTTGAATTTGTGAATGGCTTAAATCCGGAATATTTATTATTTTGCCTTGATCAATTAAACTTTCAAAAAAATTCCATCCATAAAAACTTTCTATATTAAACCGACCAGCATTTGCTAAATATAATTCTGAACCGTTTGGTTCATGATAAATTTGAGCTTTAATTTGCCCATCTGATGCCGGTGTCAATGAAGAAAAAACTTCTTCGAACTCAGAATAAGGAATAAATAACGGTTCTTTCTGTGTATCCCATAAAAAACAAATTACAGAATTAAACCCGTCAAGATGTTTTAAATCTTCTTTTCGAATTCCATAAAAGGATTGATTTCTACTATGAACTTTTGAATAACGAATATAAATTCTACAAGCACCTTCTCCGATTTCAAATAAGGATAAACTTGACGGGAGTTTTTTAAGTTTACCAAACTTCTGTTCTAAATTTTTTATAAAATTTATTTTAACAGTATTTGGCATAAAAAAATTATTTAGAAAAAAGATGATTCACCACAATAAATTTCTGATTCAGCAGGGAATAATTCTTTATCAATTCCGCTTAATGCCTCTTTTGCTTTCATTTTACAAACATAACAAATAAGGAAAATAAATATCAGGAGAGATTAAGGAAGTTTCAAACATAATATTATTTTTTTACGTATGCGTCAGCCGCGCAAGGGATGGTAGCGGAAACCCCGCAGCATAGGTGGGATTGTGCGAAAGCGCGAGGAGTTGCAGCGGACAGCCCGACCCCTTTCCGCCTGAGGCGGATTGGGGATGCGCCCATAAAATTCATTTTTGTAGCTTTGACAGGAACAAAATGACCTGCCGTATTTTAAAATTGGTTGCCATCTCCCTGTGCTTATGCAGCACAGCGCTTTTTGCATCCGTTCAATGCCCTGATTCTGCTGAATTAAATATTACAGCAACACTTTACACGCAGGAAAACGGGCTTACTTCCAATATGCTCATCGGTTGTGCAAAAGACAGCACCGGCTACCTTTATTTTCTCGGGCTGGAAGGAAAATGGATGCGCTTTGATGGCGCCAATTTTCGTGTCATGAGCGATATCAGCCGCATCCCGTTTTATAATTACTCGGTGCTGAATTATGCATCGAGGAGCTATACGCTGCAATACATCGGCAACATTATTTACAAAGCAGACGTCAGCAAAGACAAAACCACCCGCAAATGGGCGCTCACGGGCGACTCATTAATTTGTATTCACGCTGATGACAACAGGAAGGAAGTAACCCGTCTTCCGGAGGAGATTGCAGGCTCCCCACACATTGATTTTTATCCTGCCGGGGAGAATTGCTGGCTCACCACCCGCGACAAAGTGTTCCGGTACAACCTCCATTCAAAAAAATTTCAAAACATTCCGTTGAAATCTCCCGGTGAAACTACATTGGCTCCATCCGAACCGTTTATTCCTTCCCCTTCCGGTGGCTCTCCTTACCTGTTATCGGTAAACGCGCTCCTGAAGCTGAACAATGCCGGAGATGCATTTGAAAAGTTCTGTACACTTTCTCTCAGTCAGCGCTTGGACAACCTGTTGTACACAATCATCATGGACAATTATGTCTTTGTCGCAGAGTCAAACACCGTGATAGATGAAATAAATCTCAGCAACGGCACTGTAAATAAATTCGACCTTGCTGATTATTCAAACATCAAAAACTCTTCGGCCCTGAAAATAATTACGATGATACGCTACCGGGATTACCTGCTGGCAGGGACATCCAATGCCGGCCTGTTTATATTGAATCGCTGCACACGTTCGATGCAGCACTTCCAGTATGAAAAGCAAAACTCTGATGCCGCTCTCGCTAATTCCGTTGCATGGATTGCAGTGCATGATGAAAATGTAATATGGATGCAGACGGATGCGGGGCTGATAAAACTGGAAGTGAATAACCAGTTCATGAAAACGTTTTTGCCTTCGTCTGTTAAACCCGGTGGAGTGTGCAACAATTGTAACAACGTGCGGGCTGTTTACAGCAATGATAACAATGAACTTCTCACCGGTTCTTTTGAAGGTGTATATACGTTCAATCTTTCCTCCGGGCAATTCAGCAATCTTCTTTCGCCTGCTGATAAGCTACCTGTTTGGAAAGACGGTGCCATAGGTGCCATTACCGGTGACAGTAACGGGAATGTTTTTATAGCGAACTGGTCTGATGATGGAATTCTTCTTCTCAACAAGGAAAAGAAAAAGCTGATCAATCTCCTGCCGCCCGGTGACCATCCTGAATTATCATACAGCAACATGCGCTGCGTGTTTTATGACTCTCATCATGTTCTCTGGGCTGGAACAAATAATGGGTTTTTAAGGATTACAAACCTGGATGAGTTTGAGAAAAATAATTTCACCGGAAGTTTGATCGTAACAAATCAATTTCCCGGCAAGGACAATCGCATTTCGCGCCTCAGCGGTGACTGCTTTACTATTACTGAGGACACAAAAGAAAATATCTGGATGGGTACCAGCAATGGATTATATGTTTACAATTACAAAACGAACTCTGTCATTAAATATATTCACGTTCCTGGTGACAACAATTCGCTTAGTGATAATGATGTTCGTTCTGTTTATATTTCTAAAGATGGCGGTGTATGGATCGGAACCAGCAGTGGCGGATTAAATCATTTTGATGCTTCAGCAAATTCATTTACTGCGTTCACAAGAGAAAACGGGTTGCCCAACAATTCCATCTATACTATTCTTGAAGACAACAGTGGATTCCTCTGGCTTGGCACCAATGCCGGGCTGTGCCGTTTCAGCAAAGCAGACCATTCCGTGCGCAACTATACACCGCGTGATGGCATTCAGAATTTTGAATTTAATACCAATGCAGTTTGTAAAACAGCCGATGGAAAGTTTTGCTTCGGGGGAAGAACAGGTTTCAATATATTCCATCCCGATTCGATGAACATAACGTTCGCTCCTCCCCAGGTGGTGATTACAAAATTTAAAATTTTCGATAAGGAGTTTCCGGTTACTGGTTCTGTACTTCAATTATCTCATGACAAGAACTCTTTTACGTTTGACTTTGCCGCGCTCAATTATTACCGCAACAATGACAACCAGTATGAATACATGATGGAAAGTGCGGATAAGGACTGGATTAAATCAGGCAACAGGCAATATACAAGTTACAATAACTTATCACCGGGTGAATATACTTTTAAAGTCCGGGTTGCGAATTATACAGGCAAGTGGAACGAAGGTGTAACGTCAATGAAATTTATAATTAATCCTGCATGGTACAATACATGGTGGTTCAGGTTTGCAATAGCACTTATCATCGCGGCAGTCGTCTATGGGTTATACAGGTACCGGTTGCACCAGATGCTGAAGCTTCATGCCATCCGTAACCGTATAGCCAGCGATTTGCATGACGAAATCGGAAGCACACTAAGCAGCATTTCTCTTTCAAGCACAATTATCCAGAGCAAATTAAACGGAAACAATACAGAAGTAACAAAATTGCTTCAGCAGGTAAGCAGCAATACTGATAATATGATGGAAGCCCTTAGCGATATTGTCTGGGCTATCAATACACGCAATGACCGTTTTGATAATGTGGTGAACCGCATGCGCGCTTTTGCTATAGAAATATTGGAGCCATCAAATATTTCTGTTCAGTTTAATATAAGCAAAGACATCAGCGATGTTCATCTTGACATGCAGCAGCGCAAAAATATTTACCTTATATTTAAGGAGGCGGTTAATAACATCGTGAAGTATTCCGGTTGTAAAAATGTGTTGATTGACATCAGCCGGCAGGGAAGCAAAACATTCGTCATGAATATTAAAGATGATGGAAAAGGATTTGATACCTCACCCCTGACCCCTCTCCAAAAGAGAGGGGAATATGCCGAAGAAAAAACTTTATCAGGCAATGGAATCAGGAATATGAAAAAACGCGCGGAAGAATTGGGTGGGGAAATGACAATTGATTCCATTCACGGAGGAGGGACAACATTACATCTTAAGTTTAATATTTAAAATAAGCCACTAATTACACTAATTAACACGAATAATAAGAAAAATAAATTAGTGTGAATCGGTGTAATTCGTGGCAAAAATCATTGGATGATAAGCCACTAATTTCACTAATTAACACGAATAACCTCAAATTTAAATTAGTGAAAATCAGTGTAATTCGTGGCGAAAATCATTGGAATCAACTATTGCCGCCATGACTTGATATGTGATAATTTTGCATCATGATTAAAGTAGCCGTATTTGACGATAACAAACCACGCAGGGAATTGCTCCAGATGCTTCTGAACTCTACATCAGAAATGGAATGTACAGGAGCTTATGAAGATTGCCGAAATGTGATTAAAAATATTATGGAGAATATTCCTGATGTGGTGCTCATGGATATTGACAT
Source organism: Bacteroidia bacterium (assembly GCA_035275625.1). GTDB lineage: Bacteria > Bacteroidota > Bacteroidia > AKYH767-A > OLB10 > DATEMK01. Next base: position 4,212 of record DATEMK010000218.1, on the reverse strand, counting down.
GCCTCATGTAAATGGTATTGAAGGATTGCAATTAATTAGAAAGCAATTCCCGCAGATAAAAATCCTGATGCAAACTATATTTGAAGAGGATGAGAAAATTTTTGCCGCCATCTGTGCCGGGGCTGATGGATACATCCTCAAGAAAACACCGCCTGCAAAACTTATTGACGCAATCAGTGAAGTCGTATCAGGCGGAGCGCCTATGACACCCACTGTAGCACGACAGGTGCTTCAGTTGTTCAACAACAGGAATAAAAAATCTGCAACCGATTTCAACCTCACCGACCGCGAGCTTGAAATTCTTTCCATGCTTGTTCAAGGACTTAGCTACAAAATGATTGCTGATAAATGCAATGTTTCCTATTCAACTGTTAATTCTCACATTACCCACATTTACGAAAAGCTCCACGTAAAATCAGGAACGGAAGCTGTGGCGAAAGCGATTGAACAGAAAATTGTCTGAATTAAAAATTTTATTTTCCTTATATCTATGGAACGTTACAAGCCAGAGGATACTACGGGATCTTTGCTTGAAAGGACACTATCACGAGTCATGAAATATTCAAATAACCTGGAACAAACAAAACTATGTCCGCTGGGTGTCCAGTGAAAACCCATATTTTTAAACCTGTCATTAGTATAGACCGGTAAAAATTCAATCTTATTAGATTCACAGAAAGAACGTTTTTCATCAAAGTCCGGTTTATCAATAAATGCAAGAATGAATCGTGCTCCTTTGGCTTCCACATATGTTTTCATGCTCAGAATTATTTTATCAGTCGGATCGTTTTCAGAAATATGCAGCGGAGATACGATTCTCAGGAACCCTTTACAAAGCAGCGACACAAACCGGCTTTTAAACAGTAACGGGTAATTAAGATGATAGTAGTTTATAGATTTTATGACCGGTACGCCTTTTTTGACAAGCGTATCATTCACCACTTCATAATATGGCTTGTAATATTCAAGGTTGCAGTTCACCATATTATTTCTCTTATCATTTTCACAGTAAAGAAGGCAGATAATATCAGGCTTGTAATGATCAAACCATTTTTGAATCAGCATAAATTCCTGGTCCGTACCATAACCGCTTATTCCCATATTGATTAGTTCCCATTCGGGCATCAATACCTGCAATTTTTCCGTAAACCGTTCTTCCTCCTGCACGTCATAGCCCCACACAAAGGAATCTCCCAGGAATGCTATTCTTTTTTTTTGTTTTGCTCCGTGGTCCCTGTCCCTGAAACCATCATCATTATTTTTTACATTAATTAAGCGGCTTGCCCTGAAAGGTTTCGTTGTGCTTTTAGCAGGAAACCATCCCAGCTCATCATCGAACGCATAATTAAGGTTTCTTTCGTCAACCGCTAACGGGTACTGTCCCTTCCAGAACAGTTTCGTAAGAATCTCTCCAATCGAAAACGTTAAAACAATAAAGAGAAGAAAGGTTATTAAATAAAAAAATACGCTGCGATTTATTTGAAATACTTTCATCGTTATGTACCTTCTGAATATTTATTTTACTTCAAGCGAAAGTAATTTTTCTTTTTGAATTCTTTCCAGTAGATTTATTCGGAATCAAAGCGCAAACCCGGATACCTAAAATAAATGTTTGAAACTTTCTGCAACTTTGTATCTGTTTGAAGTGTATACATTTGCCATCTGTAACCTGTAATTATGCTGATAAAAGTAAATCGCAAGCCTGAAAAATTCCTTCCTAATTTTAAAAGAGTCATCCTGCGCCCTTTGGTTTATAATGATGATCGCTCACGGCTTATCATTCGCAAGGTGCTTGAAGAAACCGAAGCTGATGTTATTAAATTCCTTGAAATGACGCTCCGCGATTTCTCGCGCAGGCACCGGAGCATTACACGCGCGTTTCTCGCCAATTTCGAAAAAATTACGCACCTGTTAAGCGAGTTTAATACAAGCTCCGACCAGCTTACCCAGGAACGCAAGCTCCTGCTGGGCTCTTACTTCAGTATGGAATACTCCATCGAGTCAGCGGCATTCTTTAACCCGAGCATCGTTGAATCGCCCGACCAGGGAGGGCTTGAGCCGGGAGCAAGGCGCATCATCCTCAGTTTCCGCGCCATTGGCGAAGGGCACATTTCATCCATTGTATTCAGGCAGGGAATTATTGACGCCAACTGCAATTTCAATTTCGAAACAGAAAGCTTTTTCGTGCGCGATGCTGAAATCATCCGCCACCACATGTATGAAAAAGAAAAGTTTATACAGATCCTGCGTAAAAGAAAAATTCCTGAAAACATCATTGATGCTTCCACGGCTGCCCTCGGTGAAACGTTCATTTACCGGCAGCTCGAAACAGCGGTTGAGAATTTCAGCAAAAACATTCCCGCTGATGGCGAAGAGCACAGGCACCTGCTGCTGGTGCTCTGGAGCGCTGATGTATATCATGAAATTAATTTTTCTTATGACACCAATATATCGGAACGGGTCATTTTCCCTGTTACTTCTGCTGAAAGCAATGGCATCGAAGATGCGCGCTTTGTACGTTTTACGGATGATGACGGGGCTGTTATTTTTTATGCCACTTACACCGCTTACAACGGGCGCGAGATTTCACCGAAGATCCTGGAGACAAAGGATTTTTATCATTTCACTTTTAAGCCGTTGTATGGTGCAGGTGCACGGAATAAAAACCTAGCCCTCTTTCCAAGAAAGATCAACGGCAAGTATGTGATGCTTTCGCGAATTGACGGCTTCAGCAATTATATTATGTTTTCTGATGAATTGAACATCTGGGAAAAACCCATTCCTTTACTGGAACCGAAATTTTCATGGGAATTTGTACAGATCGGTAACTGCGGCTCTCCACTCGAAACCGAGCATGGCTGGCTTGTCATCACTCATGGCGTGGGCCCTGTAAGGAAATATTCTCTTGGCGCAACGCTTCTTGATCTTAATGATCCCACACGCGTAATCGGTCGGCTGAGTGAACCGCTGCTTTCGCCTAATGAAGAAGAGCGTGAAGGTTATGTGCCTAACGTGCTTTATACCTGCGGAAGCATCCTCCACAACGGTTCACTCGTTCTCCCTTACGGGGAATCGGATTCAAGGACCGGTTTTGTTACTGTTGATCTGAAGGAATTATTAGATAAGATCAGGAACGGGAATTAATCCTCTTTCCTTTGGAGAGATAAGAGTGAGGTTTTATTTCAAAATTAATTCACCCGCTGTTCCATGAGCGTGCAATTCCCCGCTTTCGTTAATGCTTTGGATGGCGTAATGCGAAATGAACAGTGCGAGTGTGCTTTCTGCGCCCTGGTTCCTGTTGATGCCATAATCCTCCAGCCCGTCACATCCTCCCTGCGAATTTGAATCATACAATGAGATGCCGAGATCGTTTTCGGAAAAGAACCAGCGATAGCACCGCATCATGCATTCATGGTAATGAATTTTGCCCGTGTGATCGTATGCGCTTTTGAATAATAGTACCATGGACATTGCATCAATAGCCTGCTGCGGGTAAACTGATTTGGTGCTATTTTTATAATACCACCCGGTGCTGCCGACCAGTGAAAGGTATCCTTTGCTCATCATAATGCGCTCCAGGAAATCAGTGCTCTCACATGCGACAGCAGCCGCTTCTTCATCGCCTGTAACTGAATAGGCATGAAACAATGCAAGCGGCAGTATACCGTTATCATACGTGAGCGTATCGGCAAACCAGTTCCACGATCCGTTGTTGTGGCGATTGTATTGCTCTATCATATTGCGCGAAAGCGAATGGAGCAACTTATGCGCTTCGCTGTGAAAAGGATATTTTTCGAGGAAATGCTGCAGGCCGATAATGGTATCAGCCATGCCCCGGATGTGCTTCAAGTTTGCGGCATGATGCAGGGCGCGGATAAATATTTCTTCAGCCGGCTGCTGCAGAGATGGAAACGAACCGGAAGAGATTAACATGCCGAGCGCCCACATGGTGCGCCCGTAAGCATCCTCTGAACATTCATCATCAAGGAACCTGCGGTCGAAGGAAAGGAAATTATGAAACCATCCCTCGCGCTGCTGCATGAACTGGATAAAAGATAAATATACATCAGCGAGACCGGCAGCCTGGCTTTCATAACCCTGCTGTGCGGCAAGCGTCATTGCCATCAGCGCACGGGAGTTATCGTCAAGGCAGTATCCCTCATGATAATTCGGCAAACCGAATACGGCATGCTGGTAGATTCCCAGCGTATC
>DATEMK010000217.1:0-6550 GCA_035275625.1 Bacteroidia bacterium | reverse complement strand
ATCATCAAAATGAAGTTAAAAAGAATCCTGTTTTCAGCGAAGATATTGCTCCTATAATTTTCAGGAATTGTTCTCCCTGTCATCATCCGGGTGAAGCAGGCCCGTTTTCGCTGCTGACATACCAGGATGTTTTAAAAAAAGCAAAAACTATTGTGCAGGCAACGCAGGCGCGTTATATGCCACCGTGGCCCGCTGATGCAGCGTATACGCATTTCACCGGTGAGCGAGTTCTTAAAGATGAGGAAATTGAAATGATAAAAACCTGGGTGGAGAACGGATGCCCTCCCGGTAATCCGGCAAATCTTCCCCCGCAGCCTGAATTTCCCAAAGGCTCTATGCTCGGCAAACCTGATCTTGTTGTAAAGATGCGCGAACCTTTTATAATTAAAGCTGATAATAAGGACCGGTTTATGGTGATTAAAATTCCTTATGAAATTCCGCATGATACTTTTATACGCGCCATTGAATTTGTTCCGGGCAACCGGCAGTTGCTGCATCACATGAACGGACACCTGGTCGCTTATGAAGATGACAAAAAGAAAAATATTTTTGAAGGTCCTGATATGGTGAACCGCGATTCTGCAGGAACACTTGAAGCAGGCTACAAAGCGATAAATCTGTTAAATGATGACGGAAGTTATCCTGTGTTGATTCCATCGGTTTCAAATCATTTACCTGGAGTGCAGCCTGTAGTTTACCCGGAGGGCATCGGGACATGGAAATTAAAAAAGAAAGGAGCATTCCTGATGCGCGATATTCATTACGGACCTTCGGCAGCTGATGCGCAGGATCAATCTTACTTTAATGTTTTCTTTACAGATAAGCCCCCTGCCCGGCCAACGATGGAAACGCAACTGGGTACGCTTGGAATCTCAGACATCGTCCCGCCACTGGTAATTCCCGCTGATTCGGTTAAAACATTTACCACAAGGGCAGTTATACAAAATGATATTTCACTCATCACCATTAATCCGCACATGCACCTTCTTGGAAAATCTTTTTGGGCGTATGCAATAAAACCAAATGGTGATACGATTCGTTTAATAAGAATTCCGAAATGGGATTTCCGGTGGCAGTATTTTTATACGTTTCCGAAAATGCTGAAAATTCCAAAAGGAACGGCCATTACAGTTGTTGGGGTATTTGATAATACGGTAAAAAATCCTAACAACCCGTTTTTCCCGCCAAGGGAAATATCCGGAAAAAATGGAAGTATGAAAACTACAGATGAAATGTTCCAGTTTATTATGACGTTTCTGCCGTATATTCCGGGAGATGAAAATATAAGTCTGGAAAGCAAGGTGGGTGATCAAAGACTAATGACCAATGACCAATGACCAATGACCAATGACCAATGACCAATAACCAATGACCAATAACCAATGACCAATGACCAATGACCAATAACCAATTATGTAATATTTAATGAATAATTCACTGTATTAAATGATAAAAGAAATAAATTTGTTTCATGAAGAACATTTTGATTTATTGTAAAAGAATTTTATTCCTGTTATTGCTTATAGTGCCACTTGTTTTGTCAGCGCAGGATAATTCAAAGGCAACCAAAGCGCAAAAGAAAGCCGAAAAGAAAAAACAGGAAAGAATACAAAAAGACCGCAAAGCAGATTTGAAAGCAAAAAAATTTCATTACAAAATCCAGGATAAGGCTACACGCAAGCGAATGAAGAAACATCGCAGAGCGGTGGATCAGCATTCGCCCTATTAAGGGGAATCAAGGGTTAGATTTTTATAGTTCCGTCAAAATAACAATCAAAACTATTCGTAAATTCAGGGCAAAAGTCCGGTGGACTTTTGAGCCAGCTTGTGGTCAGCATTCGCATTCGTTGATGGCAATTTTACACCTCTGCGTAAGATTTTAAATCTACGGGAACTACCTGCGTTACTCCCATTTCAGCCATGGTGATGCCATACATAAGGTCAGTGGCTGCCATGGTTTTTTTGTTGTGAGTAATGATGATGAATTGCGATTGCCCTGAAAATTTGCGAATGATACGATTGAATTTGTCAATATTATTATCATCCAGCGGTGCATCCACTTCGTCAAAAATACAGAAGGGGGAAGGCTTCAATAAATAAATTCCGAATAATAAAGCTGTTGCCGTCAGTGTTTTTTCTCCGCCTGATAACTGGTGAATTGAAAGCGGGCGTTTCCCTTTTGGCTGCGCAATGATCTGAATATCCGATTCGAGGGGGTTATTAGGATCCATCAACAGCAAATCACAATTATCTTCCTCTGAAAATAAAGAACGGAAAACGGTAATAAAATTTTCACGAATGCTGTTATAAGCTTCATTAAATTTTTCCCTTGCCGTCAGATCAATTTCTGCAATGGTTTGGAGCAAAGATGCTTTTGCATTGGCAAGATCCTCTTTTTCTTTTACAATAAAATCATTGCGTTCTTTCACTTCATTGAATGATTCCAGGGCGAGCGGATTGATCGGGCCAAATTGTTCCACCTGGATTTTTATTTTTTCATTCCGCTGGCGCAATTCATCATAATTAATATTGGCATCTTCAGGCTCTTTCAATTCATCAGGATTGGCATTAAACTCTATGAGAATACGCTCCTTCACGGAATTCATTTTTAATTTCACCTCGTTCACTTCATCATGGATGGATTGTATGATAGTGTCAGCCTGCTCTTTTTGCCTGCGCAGCTCCTGGATGTTTTTTTCTTCTTTATCAATATCGCCTTTTGATTTGTAATATTCATCCTCCTGTTCATTTAAGGTAACTTCAAAAGCCTGCTTATCCTGGATGAGCGATTGCAAACCTGCAGTTGAAATTTCGAGGGCAGCATTTAATTCGACCAGTTGTGTTTTGAGTGATTCAAGCTCTGAAGCATTTTGAGATTTCGTTTTTGCAATGTTTTCAATTTGCGTGTTTTTAAATCCTATTTCACGTGCCAGGTTTTGAATTTTATTTTGCAGCTGAAGGTTAGTAATATTAGATTGGTTGTACAGGCTGCTTTTTTCATTTAAAAGATTTTGCAGTTCATTGGAGCGTTCCTGTTTTATCCGTTGCTCTTCCGTAAGCAGGTCAAGCTTTGATTTTAATTCATGGATGTTTACAATATGCTCATCGTCCTGCTCATTTGATGCGAATAATTTTTTTAATTGTTCCTCAAGCGTCAGAATAGATGTGTTCAGCTGTTGAATGCCTGACAATAGGAATTCTTTGTTGCTTAATAATAAGCTAAGCGAATTATTCAGGCTGTTCAATTCAGTTTCTTTTTCTGAAATTGTCGCATTCAGCTTTTGCAATTCTGCTTTTAAATCAGAAAGTAAATGCTCATTTTTTTCTAAAGCTTTTTTCAGATTGGTAATTTCTGCCTGGAGTGATTTGATCTGGTCAGAAAGCTTTTCGAGGTTCTGAATTTTTCCTGTGCGCTTTCCGTCAAATAATCCAACCGAACCTCCGCCAATAACATATTTCTGCTTTAAAAAATTTCCTCCTTTTGATAAAAGAACATAGGAACTGAGATGGCTGCTGTCAAAATTTTTAAATGCCTCATCTTCATTCAAAATAAAAACATGCCCCAATAATAGTTCAAATAATTTTTTGTAGGGAGAGCTGAATTCAATTACATCCATTACGGAGATGCAGCCATCCATTGTTTCACGTTTTTTATTTTCAAATTTTTTCAGCGAATCAAGAATAAAAAAATTGGCTCTCCCTTTTGCAGAAGAACTCAGCATGCGCAGCGCCTCCCATGCCTCCTCATTGGTATGCACTACAAAATGATTAAGGAACGGTTCAAGGTAGTTTTCAATGGCAATTTTATATTCGTCTTTGCAGGAAATCAGTTCTGCAACAAGCGGAGCCTTTCGGAATTTGTCATTTGATTTTTTAAGATACTTGATAGACTCAGGATATCCTTCCATCTGCTCTACTAAATTTTTTGTCAGCTCATATTCATTTGTCTTTGCGTCCGCTTTGCGGGTTTCTTCGGTAATTTTATCTCTTAACCCATTTTGAATGGCATCTTCAGTGGTGATACGGTCTTCAATAAAATTCTTTTTATTCTTTAATCCGTTTAACATTCCTTCTTCCTTTTCTTTTGCAGGGATCAGCTTCACAGATTCAGCATCAATGGAAATTATTTTTTGTTCATTACCCTGCATCTGTTCGCGTATCCTCGTGATTTCTTCATTCAGCGATGCAGATTTTGTTTGCCTGATGGCAGATTTAGTTTCGTAATCATTTACATTTTGTTTTATCCGGAACAGGTCTTTATTAAGCTCGTTTATTTCTCTCAATGAATTTTCAAATTCCTTTTTATACTTTTCTGTTTCTTCTTTCAGCTCACCTAATTGTAGCCCGGTTAATTCAAGTTTTGCCTGTTCAGCCAGGCGGTCCGCGGAAAGTCCTTCAATAAGATCATTTATTTCAAGGAGATTTTTTTCGTCCGTTTCATTTTGAGCAGTGATTTGATTTTCTTTTTGAAGGAGATAAGAAATTTTTTCTTTGCGTAACCGTTCTTCACTTTCCAGCCTGTTAATTTCCACTATTTTTTCATTGAGAACTTTTTGCGATGCTGACAATGTTTTTTCTTTATGCAGGCAATCCGCTTTCAGTTTTTCTAAAGCGGCCTCAAGCGTGGTGGTTTTAACATTTAATTCGATTTTATCATCCTTCAGCAATTGTTCTTTCTTTTCCAGTTCACCAAGTGTTTCATTAAAGGATTTAATATGATGAACCGAAAGTATTAATCCGGATGATTTATATTCATCTTTTAATTTATAAAACCGCGTTGTTTTTTTTGCCTGGGCTTCGAGCTGTTTCATGCTTTTTTCAATCTCAAACAGCAGGTCATTTACGCGATTGAGGTCTGCATCGGTCTCTTCCAGTTTCATCAACGTCTGCTTTTTCCTTATTTTATATTTAGAAATTCCTGCCGCTTCTTCGAGCAGTATTTTTACGGTATTGTTCTTATCATTGAGGATTTCATCAATCATTTTAAGTTCAATGATGGAATAAGAATCAGGGCCGATTCCTGTATCGAGAAAAATATCGGTAATGTCTTTTAGCCGGCAGTGAACGCCATTCAAATAATACTCGCTGTCGCCCGATCTGAATAATTTCCGGGTAATGCTTATGGAAGAATATTCGACCGGAAGAATGTTTTTGGTGTTTTCAAAACTGAGCGTGACTTCCGCCAGGTTCGCAGGTTTCCGTGTTTTGGTTCCGTTGAAAATAATATTTTCCATTTTTTCGGAACGGAGCATTCTTGTTTTTTGTTCGCCCAGCACCCATCGCATGGCATCCACCACATTTGATTTTCCGGAACCATTGGGCCCGACAATAGAAGTAGTGCCTTCATCAAAATGAATAATCACCCTGTCGCCAAAGCTCTTAAAGCCTTTTATTTCCAAAGAAGTTAGACGCATATCTGTTAATTGAGATTTTTAGAATTTTTATGGAAATGCAAAAGTAATTTTTAAAACAAATAACATTTATCCATTTCCGGGTTTGTTGAAATCTTTTTTCAGAAAATGATTGACTTTGTGAAATCTTCCCAGATAAACGCTTGGACATGTATATTTATACGAAATATTTTTCAACACCGGTTATTTTTTTAATTCGATTTTTAATTATGAATTGTTTTTATTTTCACAGATTTCAATGTTGGCAAATGACTTCTGTAAGCTCTTTGAACAGACAGGCGTTCTCTATTTTACAGCAGCATTCCGATTGTCTGAATCAGGAATCGAAAAGTGACATTTTCAGGAATTAACTTGCCGGATCATAACATTAAGGTTTTATTTATCTTGGTAGACCTGTATACTTATCCTGAATTTTGATTTGTTTGTTTGATTTTTTTTCACCTATTTTGACACCGGAATTAAAATAAGAAGACAATTCCGCCCCATACTTTACTGAAACTGATGAACCAGCAAGTCAATTTGAAATTTAATTTTAACAGGTACCTTTGACGGGATGGAAGATTTCAAAATCTTATTCTATGTTGCTGTTGCCATCGCATGGTTTGTTTATAAAAACTACCAGAAAGTACAGCAAAACCGGCCAGGAACAAATGTACCGCCAAAGGCGCAGCCTGTAAGTACAGTCACCGAAAAAAAAACCGGTGAGTTTGCAACAGAAAAAGCTCCCCGGCAAAAGCAAATTATTATTGAAAAACAAACCGGCTTTAAAAAAGAGTTTCAAGCCAATAAAAAAAGCCAGGAGGCTAAACCGGTTTTAAAAGACGAAATAATAAAGAAAACACCAAGAGCAGTTCCTTTTCTGAATGTTGATGCCTTCCATCCTGCAGCACCAGAAAAGAAAATTGTTGAAACAAACATGGTAACTAAAGAATTTGCCGAAGAAGATTTATTTGATTTAAAAAAATTCGATATTCGCACCGCAATTATTTACTCTGAAATATTAAAAAGACCTTATGATTGAGATAGCTGAAAGGATTGATAACGTAAATTTTATGTAAAAAATAAAATTAAATTTGGAAATTAGATTTTATTCTTCATACTTTTACGCACCTGAAAAATAGCTTACTTAAACATAATCT
>DATEMK010000216.1:0-2366 GCA_035275625.1 Bacteroidia bacterium | reverse complement strand
AGCGAAAAAGTATATCACACTTTTAGACAGAACCAAAGTTAAGCTGATCGAAGAAGAACTTGAGCGGCAACGGGGAAGCAAGTACATTGACGGTGTAACAGTTGCACAGGATAAACTTTACGGTGCAAAACAATTGCTCCATGGTATCTTAACAAGTATGGGCGCTGATGCAACCACTACCACTACCGCTGAAACAAAAAATATCTTCACTAACAAAACAATTCCGGCATCCACTAAGACAACCTATCAATCTAAGTTAAGCTTTGCTTTACAGATAGTAGATGCTGAAACAGGGAAAGTTATTTCAGACAAAGCATTCGATTTAAACTCAACCGGCAGCGGCTTTTTAAAGTTTGATGCTCCCCCCGTGAGTCAAAACAAAGAAGATGCAACCAGTAATGCAATTAAGAACCATAAAAAACGGATAATGCAGTTAGTGAATGACTTTGTAAATGCTACTTATACACCACCGATTACTCTTGCAACGATTGATACAAGAGATAAAAAAGGATTCCCTGAAACAGTGTCGCTTGTGGGAGGCACAGAAGCCAACCTTACAACCGGGAACGATTTAATTGTTTACGAAGTACAAACAATAGCCGTTAATGGCGTAAAGAAATTCAGGAAAATGGAAATTGGCGCCCTAAAAGTAAAAGCAATTCAGGGTGATTTTACCTCATGTAAAGTTATGTCAGGCGAAACCGTTATCGAATCCAAATGGAAAACCAGTACCCTTGAGTTTGCTGTTAAGCCCAAAAAATAATTTTAGCCATAGCGACAAGAAAAGCAGGAATAGTAAAACCCAGGAGCTTCAGAAAACAAAATTAATTTCGGAGAGTTCTGAAAAGGAGGCGCTAAGACAAAAAAGCACCGTAGTTTGTTCGCAGGCAAAAGCCGCAGTGCATTTATTGAAATATGTATATTAATTTCACCGCAGATTTATTTAGTACCTATTGTCCCGATAAATTAGCTTTTGCGAACTGGGCAATTGAATGTATTAAGGTTGAAAATAAAAATTAACAATCCGGAATCCAAAAAAGAAAACTTTCCTAAAATAAAAAAGCTAACTAAAATGAGTTCTAAATCTGTATTTTTTGAAAATTTAAAGAAGAATAAACGAATTATAGCAGGATCACTTTTAATAATAGTGGTAAGCTGGGTATTAATAACTGCTTTAAGATCTCCCAATGAAAACGAGAAAATTGATAAAGCGAATGAATTTTTAACAAATCAAACGTCTGAAGAGCAATTAGAAATTCTTAAAAAATTTAAAGACAGGAAAACTCAAACATTTGATTATGGACTTTTTAATAAAATTATCATTGAAAAAAATGAACTTTTTGATATTAACCTTAAGAAACTATTTTATTATTCCAATTTTAAACTGGATTCTTATGACAATGACACTATACTAATTCATTTAGAAAATGGCAAATCCATAATAAAGAGATTTAATACTGAGAGGTGGGATTCTTCAGGCCTTGAATTAAGCAATTATAGTTCTTTGGATGAAATAGAAAAATTCTATAAATTTGCCAATAGTCTGGTAATAGTTACTAATATTTCTAATGAAAATATTAATGAGAATAATAATTTTATAGATTTTTCACTAATAGAGCGTGGTGAAAGGTACAATTCAGTAAAAGAAACTAAACACAATAAATATTATGGAATGCATTTAATCCAAAATAATAGCGAAATAAAATCAGATACTGTTTCAATAACATATTTAAATTATTGCGATTACGAAAGTGTATTAAAAGTGGATTCAAATATTGTTTTTATCGGTTATTCATTAGAAAAAGCGCAGATATTCTTAATACCTATTAACTCTGAGAATTTTAAAAAAGATCTAATTGAAGTGGAAATTCCAAAAGGAATTAAAATTGTTGATGTAACTGGTAATTTAATTTTAGCATTAAACGAGATGGATACATGTATATATACATGCAAACTTAAAAAAAATGAAAACAATATTTTTGAGATACAAATTGGGAATAAGTTTTTAAACAAAGGAGCTTTTGATCTTGATAACTTTAGCAATTGCTCATTTTTTTCTCATGATAATATAAACTATGTGTATAATTTTAACACTGTAAAAATTGCTCTTATAAAGAATGGGAGTGTATATAAAGATTCTATTGATGTTGGCAATAATTATATTCTAAGTAAGAGTTATAAGGCCAAACTGATTTTTAAAAAAGATTATAAAACTGATGAGGATATTGAATTCAAGTTATTTTCTTTTTCTGAAAATAGTATTGATACAAGCATTTACAGGTTTGATCCGTATTTTGCAAGAAGTAAGGCTATAGTGACCAGCATAGGAGGACATTTATATGTGACGTTTATGAGTACTATTGTTG
>DATEMK010000215.1:0-5576 GCA_035275625.1 Bacteroidia bacterium | reverse complement strand
CCGGATTAATTTACCGGTTGAGTTAAAACATTGTTGAAAAACAAGTGCACCCTTGTCATCGCAGATGGAAATATCAGTATCAGCACTCTGAAAAATTTGGGATGAAAGTGTGAGTATATCCGAAACGGGATTTGGATAAATACTGATTTCATTTTCAGAATTATTTTCATAAAACCCCACACTTCCTGTGTGCTTCATAATAGTTCCGTCAAGTCCGACAGTATATCCTGTTGAGTCAGCAAAATCCACACCTAATAACCGGGGAGTTGAGGAAGGATAGGTAGTCCAGCTGGCACCACCGTTGGTTGACTGCAGGATGACACCTGTATTTGCCGGAACATTTCCGCCTGTTATAAAACCATCAGTCCCATTTTTATAATCAAGCCCTGAGAGCCAGTCGGAAACACCTGATGACATCGGGGTCCAGGAAGCCCCGCTGTTTATCGTCTGAATGAGTACTCCGTTAGCTCCAATGGCGAATCCTGTCGCAGGCGTGGTAAAACAGATATCTGAAATAACACTGCTGACACCGCTCGGTACGGGTGTCCAGTTAACCCCGCCATCGTTAGTGGTGAAGATGCCGCCAAGAAAATTCGAGCAAAAACCATCGTTAACCGAAGTAAATGTCAGTCCATACATGCCGCTTCCGGAATTTATATTCAGAGAGTCCCAGGTAGCGCCACCATCCGTTGTTTTAAAAACATGCCCGGAAACTCCTGCAATTGCTCCCGTAACGTAACCGATATTATTGTCAAAAAAATAAACATTCCTGAAACTGATTATATTGTTCACGGAAAGACCTGTCCATGAAACACCGCCATCAATTGTCCGCAAAAATGTACCACTATCTCCTACTGCAATACCATCCGTTGCAGAAGTAAAATTAATAGAATACAGGCTTTTAGTCGTACCGCTGTTCTGGAGGATCCAGTTCATACCACCATCAGTTGTTTTCAGTATCAAACCGGATGCTCCGCAAACAAATGCTGTGTTATTATCCACTGCCTTTATCCCTATCAAATCAATCGTAGTGCCGCTGTTTAGTAAGATCCAGCCGGGAACCTGTGCGACTGTTCCCAGGCTAAAAAAAATAATGATCAGAAGTGTAAATTTTAATTTCATAGCCTGTTTTTTCTGAATGTTTACGAAATTGTAAATGTAAAGATAAGTTAAATTCGCCCCGGTTTGTGTCCGCACAAAACGGAATGTCACCGTATAAGATTTAGAATTGTTTATAATTGCATTGTTCTTGCGGACACGAACAATGACGAAAAGTAACCGGGAGTGATGTTGAAGACTCGTATTTGAATTCTTAAAAATAAAAGTTGCAAAAAATTATGTCAGAATCTACCTCCAACGTTGCCTTTACAGGCAACATTCCGAAAATTTACGATGCCTCATTAGGCCCTGTTTTCTTTGAGCCTTATGCAATTGATATGGCACAGCGCCTTGTAAAATTAAACCCTGCTTCAGTTCTTGAAACTGCTGCGGGAACCGGCCGTGTTACGGCTCACCTGGGAAACAAATTAAGCATTGCAACAAAAATTATTGCAACGGATCTCAATCCTGGTATGCTGGAAGTTGCAAAAAAGAAAGTCACAGGAAAAAATATAACCTGGCAACAGGCTGATGCCATGGACCTTCCGTTTAAAGAAAATAATTTTGATACGGTCGTATGCCAGTTTGGTATTATGTTTTACCCTGACAAGCTGAAAGGAATGCAGGAAGCTTTTCGCGTTTTGAAAAAAGAAGGAACTTTTTTATTTAATGTGTGGGATAAAGTAGATTATAACCCGATGGCAAAAACAGCACGGGAAATTATCATGAACTTTTTTGAAAATGACCCGCCAGCATTTTATAACATTCCGTTTGGTTATAATGACACAAACGAGATTTCCTCATTATTGCGCGAAGCAGGATTTACCAATATAAATTTTGAAACAGTTAACAAAGATGCTGTTGCAGAATCGGCAAAAAAAATGTCAGACGGTTTAGTGGAAGGTAATCCCATTGCCAATGCCATCAGGGAAAGGAATCCGGATGCTGTAAGTATCCTGGAAGAAAAAGTTACGAGGGAGCTTTCTGAAAAATTCGGAAGCTCACCATGCAAATCTGTTATGCAGGCTATAGTTTTTACGGCACAAAAATAAAGTGGCATTTTTTCGTTCCAGATTGTGTCCCGATTGTCCGCGTCTGTCGCGGTGCAGGTGTGCCTGAGACGCGGATGTGATCAAACAGAAAACGATCCTTTTGAAGACACAAATAAAAATTATTTAATATTCTTAAAAAGCTTATTTTTATCTCCGGTTTCTTCAGGGTCTCCGCATCCCGATAGCTATCGGGAGGAAGACCCTCAAGTGACACAAATAACCGTCCATTGGGGACGTATGAATGAAATGCAAATGCAGGCTGTTGACCAAACAAATTAATTTACTTTATTAAGATTCCTGTGAAAATTTTTCACGCACTTTGTATTCCTCCATATCTACCAGGAATTGATATTTCCTTATAATCTCTTCATCAAATTCAGAGTTTTGATTTATTTTATCAAGTGATTTCCGCTGATGCTCCAGCAATTCAAGATAAATTTGTTGAAACTCCTTTCGTGAATCCTGGTAAGTGTTAACAGGGTCTGAAAGCTCACGATTAAAAAAATCCATTTCTGTTTTTAACCGTGACTTCAAATTTTTCAGATGTTCGTTTTGAAGCCCTGCCTTACCGAATTTTTCTTCTAAAAGATTAAGAGAGGTATGAGCTATTTTTTTCTGAATAATCTTTTCCTGCTGTTCTGCGGAAATGGTTTGCCTGTCTTCCATTTTAAGTTTCTTAATTAACCACGGAAGGGTCAGCCCCTGTAAAACCAGCGTAACTAATATTACAATAAAAGTAATAAAGAGAATAAGATTGCGGTAAGGAAAATTCTCTCCGTTACTACCAAGCAACGGAATGGACAATGCCGCAGCTAAAGAGACAACTCCCCGAATGCCTGCCCAACCGAATATTAAAGGCGCTTTCCAGCCTGGTTGGTTATCTGCTACAGTAATGAAGCGGCTCATGAATATAGTGAATCCTGCAGCTCCGTAGGTGCAAAGCAAACGTGCAACAATCAGTACCAAGGAAATTACCAGTCCATAGAAAATGGCTGATGCAAGGCTGATATCTCCAAGTTGATTAACGATTGACGGGAGTTGAAGTCCGATAAGCAAAAAAACCAAACCATTCAGCACAAATACAAGGCTGTTCCAAACGTTAACTCCCTGGATGCGGCTCATGTAATTGAGCATACTTAATCGCCTGCCGGATAAAAAAAGGCCTCCACTTACTACGGCCAGCACACCTGAATAATGGAAGTGTTCCGCTGCGTAGTACATGCAATAAGGAGTAACAATGGTTAAGGCTATTTCTACGCTTGGGGTGACAGGCAACCAGCGGTGGATGCAGTAAAATATCAATCCAACGACCAGCCCTATAAGAATACCCAACACCACAACAAGAAAAAAATTTATTGATGCTTCTCCCAAATGAAACTGACCTGTAAGAACAGCAGCCAATGCAAACCGAAATACAATAAGTGAAGTTGCATCATTGAGTAAACTTTCACCTTCGGTAACACCTGTTAATAATTTGGGCGCTTTCGCCTGCCGCATGATGGTGGTTGCAGCGATGGCATCCGGTGGTGAAATTATTCCGCCTAATAAAAAACCGAGCGCCAATGTAAAACCCGGTATAAGCGCAGTGGAAACAAATGCAACTACACAGGAAGTGATGATAACGATCGGGAAAGCAAAGCTTGCTATTATTCTCCTGTATTTCCAAAATTCTTTCCACGAAACCTGCCATGCAGCTTCATATAAAAGCGGGGGAAGAAAAATAAAGAACACCAATTCAGGGCTGATCGTAACATTTCCGAATGCCGGAATAAAACTGATTGCAAGTCCTCCTAAAACAAGAACGATCGGGTAGGCTACACGAAATTTATTCGCAAGCATAACCAAACCGAGTATGATCAGGATGAGATATACATATTCTATAAAAGTGCTTTGCATTTACCGCAAAGAAAACGAATTATGACCCGACACGTTTATTTTTTTGTTGGCGCTTCTACATCTGAAAACACCTGAACAGTTTCAGGCAAACGTGCACCTTTAATTTTTATCTCAGCTAATTCTTTATTGAATTGACTCAACTCTTCACTTGTAAACTTCACATCATCAGCACCTATGTTTTCCAGCATGTGGGGCATTTGTGTTGTGCCGGGAATCGGCACTATCCACGGCTTCTGTGCCTGAAGCCAGGCTAAAGATATTTGGGCGGCAGTGGCTTCTTTTTGTACAGCCCACTTCTTAACTAAATCTACAACCGCAAGGTTGCCAGGTAAATTTTCTGTTGAGAATCGAGACTCTATGCTGCGAATGTCGCCTTGAGCGAACTTTGTATTTGCATCAATAGCTCCTGTGAGAAAACCCACGCCAAGAGGACTCCACGGAACAAAGCCAATACCAAGTTCCTGGCAGAGCGGAATGATTACGTCTTCCGGCCCACGCCATATAAGTGAATATTCGTTCTGAATAGCCGTAACAGGATGAATTGCATGTGCTCGTCTCACGGTTTGCGGCCCGGGTTCGGAAAGACCGTAATGCAACACTTTTCCCTGCTTAATAAGATCTTTGAGTGTTCCAACAACATCTTCAATAGGAACATTTGCATCAACACGATGTTGATACAATAAATCAATCCGATCAGTTTGCAAGCGCTTCAGCATTCCTTCAACTACTATTTTAATATGTTCAGGACGGCTGTTAGTTCCCGGAAGTCGTTTACCTGTTTCCTGGTCTATATTCCAGCCGAACTTAGTTGCCATGACTACTTTATCCCGAAAGGGTGCGACACCTTCGCCCAGAATCCTTTCTACCTCATGGGGACCGTAAGCCTCGGCAGCGTCATAAAAGGTAACGCCACGGTCAAAAGCTGTACGGATGATGTTGAACATTTCGGACCGGGTGGGAATGGTTGTTTGATAAGTACGACTCATATTCTGCACCCCTAAACCAATTCCGGAAACTTCAAGTGTGCCAAGTTTTCGTCTGCCCGAAATATTCTTATCTGCATTTATCCTGCTGCCTGATTTTGCAAATATTTTATCAGGAAATGGTAACAAAGATGCTCCTGCTAACAGCAGTCCTGTTTTAAGAATGTCGCGCCTCTTCAAGCCTTTTGCTGAGGTGTCTTTAGTTGTATTGTCCATAGAGTTGCAATTTACATAGGAAACACTGCGTTCATAAAATCTTATGCCATAAGTCGGGGCTCATAACTAAGTGCACGTCTTCACATCACAGGTTACATAGTTTGGTCGACCACTTGCATCTGCATTTCATTCATTAATGTTGATGATGCAAAAAGCGTTGCTCCTATCGCAGTACCGGCTTTTAGAAAATGCCTTCTGTTTTGATTTTTCATATTTTAATAATTTTATAGATTTTTAAATCGTGAGTTAAAATGTTTGTGGATGAACATGTAAAATTCTCATTCATTACCCAATAAATATTACATAATTTTAAAAATAAGTTACATAATTT
>DATEMK010000214.1:0-3397 GCA_035275625.1 Bacteroidia bacterium | reverse complement strand
AAATAACCTTAATTTCCACCTTGATTCATATTGCTATTCAACTTTAGCATTATGCAATGTTAAATTGATAGGTGAGGATGCTTCTGAGATTGCATCAGGCGTTTTCAACCTGTATCCGAATCCAAGCAACGGAGAGTTTACCCTGCAGTATTCAGGAACCACCGGAAATGTTGTGGATATTACTATTGTGAATACAATGGGACAGGTTGTTTACCAGCGTAAAGTTTATGAGTTTAATGGTGTTATGGAACAGTCTTTCGACCTGGGCAGTTTAGGTTCAGGCATATACACATTACAGATTCATAATGGCAATGAGCTTAACAACAAACAGTTTGTTGTTACGCATTAATTAAGAAAGGTCAATTAATTTTTAAAGAAACCGGCTTGCATAACAGCAAGCCGGTTTCTTTTTGGCAGGTAACGCAGAATTATTTTAGTTACTGTTTTGTTAGTTTTATTACCAATAAAATAAATAAAACCCGCCTTAAGCGGGTTCTATTTTTTAATCCTCTCAATTATTTACATCACAATAATACTAACTACCGGGCTCCAGAAACCGGCACCGTCTTTCAGGACAGGGCGAACCCTGTAATACATTTTAGATCCTACGGTCAGCCCTGTCACTGTTGTTTTTGCCTGCAGTGTGACGGGCAGGTCAGTCCAGGCAATGCCATCAGGGCTTTGTCCCCATTCATAAGAAGCGCGCTTTCCGGCTGCCTTCGAAAACAGCTTTACAGCGCCTTCTTCATCCCCATGCTTTACAGAAAGAAGCGGCTTCACCCGTACCCCGTGGTTTCTCAGTCCGAAACCTGAAGCATTGATAATGGCAATGGCTGTAGCCTCATCAGCAGCGAGGTCGGCAAGATTTTGCACGTAGCCCTGCAAACCGTACATATCATTCAGCACAATATCATATTGCAGGTCGCGGGCGGCAGCGCTCCCTGTAACATGCGTTTTGGCAATAGCTTCCGCAGCTTCAAGGTCATTTGTATCAGTGATCACTGTCGCCAAAGGCGGGGCCGGGGTAGCAAAAAATCCTGTGTGATTAGTAATGTTGAGAATTACGGTGCGCACCATAAGAATAAAATTTCCGATTTTACGAAACCTGCTCAGCGCGAGCAGCGCAATTGGTCTCTTGCTTGAATTTGCCATAATTTTTGATTTTTAAATTGTTAATATTATTTTATTTTTATTTTTTCCCATTAATTACCGGTTTCAGCGACTTTCGTAATTACACCAGCGGCTTTCATAGTCAGGATTTCCGCTTTCGTAATTATACCAGCGGCTTTCATAATCAGCATTTCCGCTTTTGTAATTACACCAGCGGCTTTCATAACAAGGATTTCCGCTTTCATAATTACACCAGCGACTTTCATAGTCAGGATTTCCGCTTTCGTAATTACACCAGCGGCTTTCATAACCAGGAATTCCGCTTTCGTAATTATACCAGCCGCTTTAACAGTCAGCACTTCCGCTTTCACAATTATACCAGCGGCTTTCGTAATTGTACCAGCCTCCCGTGTAAGCAGCCCAGCGGCTGTTCTGTTGTTTTTGATTATAACACTTTTCATTTTTTCTGTTAGATAACGATGTAAAATTACATCGCCACCCTGCGGAGGTGTTAGACCAAAACTGTATGTACCGGTCAGTATATACTGAATGAGATATATGAAAAAGATAAAAAATGCTGAAGTAAACAGGTCAGATACTTACTCCATAAAAAGTAACTTCCGTTCTTTCACGGTTTACTGCAAAGCCATGGGAAAAGAAGAAAACAAGAAGCTCTTCAATGCTATGGCAATTCGTTTTTAAAAATAAATGCTTGATATGGTTATCCACCGTGCCCGTTGCCATTATTAAAATACCGCCAATGGTCTTGCGGTTTTTGCTAAGAAGTAACAGTTTAATAACCTCCATTTCGCGGTGCGTGTAATGAACTTCTTCTGTAGTTGACACGGGGTTTATATTTATATGCCATTATTATCATATTTTTTTAAAACCGCCAGCAGCAAGGATCTTAACTAATAATGCGTTAACGTATAGCTTTAGCATGTATTGTACCAGCCATATAGATGATTGTAATAATTAAGTAAAAAGAATGATGTGGCACTGTTTTTTAGTTTTTAAATTATATTCTTTTGACGGGACGAAAAAAAGCAATTAAAAAGTTTCCGTGTACAACTGCATAAAACTTTCAGGCGATGGTAAAAAAAGATGACGAATTAATTAAAATTTTACTGGCAGATGATAATGAGAATGACCTGTTGCTTTTCAGGAAAGCTTTGAAAGAGGCTGAATTAAATGTTAAGCTAAAAGCAGTAAAAGACGGGTTCAAATTAATGAAGGAGCTTTATGTGGCAGGTAAAAATTTTCCTGACATTATTTTTCTTAATATTAATATGCCGCATCAAAACGGGAAGCAATGTTTAAGAGAGATACGGGGCAATAAAAAATTTCCAGAAATTCCCGTGGTAATGTTTTGCACCTCCGTAAATGTGATGGATATGATTGAAACATTTGCTGACGGAGCAAACCTGTATGTTGCCAAACCGCTTTTTTTTAAAAATCCCGTGGCCGTTTTGCAAAAAATATTTGCACAGAACTGGCAGGAAAATCTATTGAAAAAGGATAAGAAAAAGTTTGAAATGTTTTTGGCAGAAAAAATAGTTTTTGGACATTAAAAAGGCGTATTCTTTCAAATACGCCCGTACTAAACCCTGCTTCAAAATTAAAAGTACCTGAAATATAAAGTGTCATGCTTAAGTAATTTAATGAATATCCTTCAAATACGAAATTCAATATTGGGATATGCAGGAATTATGAGCTGTTTCCTTTTGTCAATAAATTTTAAAAATCCGTTTGTGAATTAACAAACGGAGGCGAAAAATAAAAACTACGTAAAACCCGCAATGCTTTTCAATTTTTTATTATTTTCCTTTGCATCCGCAATTTAAATCAAGGGCTGACAAAAAATTAATTTGATGAATTGAAATTAATTTTGCACATTCGCCTTGTAATTAATAAAAAAATAAAGAAAATGTAAAAGAAAAAATTAAATAAATAATTGCGTTAGCAGATTTTTGTTCGGAAAACCGCGAATTTTCAAACTACACAGAAACTGTTCAACGCTCGCGTTAAGGCGCGGGCTTGATCTATGTGTAGTGGGTGCTTCGCGGTACCTCCGAACAGATGTTTAAGTTCCGCGCTGTTTTTTTATACGCAATTAGTATAAAGGAAACGTAGGCTTAATGCATGATATTGATGTTTTAAAATACTATCCGGAGAATAACACCTTACCTTCACATTATAACTTTAAAAAACATTTCAAATGAAAAAACTAACTGCCTTATTTATTTTATGCGCTGTATTAACAATCACAGTTAATGCGCAAAGTTTA
>DATEMK010000213.1:0-9908 GCA_035275625.1 Bacteroidia bacterium | reverse complement strand
TTTTCCCCAGCATCACCGCCCCGACCATTGCTGCAAGAAATAACAATGCAGAAACTTCGAACGGCAACATATATTTATCATATAAAACTTTTCCTAAATTTTTTACAAGCCCGATATCATTTCCGTTTAAATTATTTAACGGAATAGTTTCAGTTCCTTTTAATGAACTCACCAAAACCAATAACAGCAATCCTCCTGCAATTACTGCTCCCGCTTTTATAAAATTATTTTTATGAGGTTCCATTTCCTCATTCATATTAATAAACATGATGGTATAAAGAAATAACACCATAATGGCCCCGGCATAAACAATTACATGCACCGCTGCGAGAAATTGCGCATTCAATAAAACATAATGCCCCGCAATGGTGAAAAAACAAAAGATAAGATATAAAACAGAGTGTACAGGCTTTTTGGAAAACACCACCATCAAAGCGCTGAAAACGGATAGAAAAGAAAGTGTGTAGAAAGCGTATTGCAACATCAGGTAAATGTAAAAGTTATTTTTTCAGGTTGCGAATTTAGAAATTGCTCTTTTGTTTCATTTAAAAATTTCGCCACTAATTACACGAATTTTCACAAATTAAATTCGCGTTAACCTGTGTAATTCGTGGCTTATTTTGTTCTATGAGCCCAGGCCCGTTTGCTGATATCAATTCTTTTTTCAGGTTCAACTCCCTCAGTTAATTTATCTTTTCCGAAAATAAAATTTTCACGTATCATGTCAGAAGGAACAAGTCTGTCTGTCAGAAAAATTGCTTCTTTCGGGCAGGCTTCTTCACATAATCCGCAGAAGATGCAACGCAACATATTTATTTCATAAACCGATGCATACTTTTCTTCGCGGTATAAATTTTCTTCTCCTTTTTTTCTTTCTGCTGCAGTCATCGTGATTGCTTCAGCAGGACATGCAACGGCACACAACCCGCAGGCTGTACAATTTTCACGCCCCTGTTCATCGCGCTTCAGTACATGCCAACCACGCCACACTGAAGAAAAAGGCTTTTTTACTTCGGGATAACTGATGGTAACTTTCTTTTTGAAAAAATGACTGATGGTAATTCTCAATCCGCCAAGAATAGCCGGTAAATACAGCTTTTCCATAAAAGTCATTTGTTTATTGACGGCTACTTTACTTCTGTTTGTTAATTGCATCAACGAATACGAATTAATACGAATTTACGAATCTGTTTCTTTATGTGATTTTGAATTCTTGTTACCTTTCAAACTTTCAAAATATTTTTTTCTCCTTCTTTCAGCTTCCGCAGTCCACTCTTGTTTTCCCTTTACCTTTTTGAAAGGAGATTTTGTTGTTTCATAACCGTCAGGATATTGCCAAATGATTTTACCTTCTCTTCCAAAAACCACAGGAATTCCTTTACTAAAACTGTCTTTTATGGCTTCATCAACACCCCTTTGTCCAATTCTAACATATTCTTCTGATTGCTTCCTTAATTTTTTCCAATTAGTTCTTGCCATTCATATTGATTTCTATTTCGTTGATGTCACCAATGAAATAATCCATTTTTCCACAATGAAATTACTCCCGTTAATAACACATTTGCAATTGCCAACGGAATCATAATTCTCCATCCCAAATGCATTAATTGATCATACCTGAACCTTGGAATTGTCCAGCGTACCCACATAAACAAGAAGATAAAGAAGAATATTTTTCCGAAGAAGATGGTTGTCCCGATTAATGAAATCCAGTTATGGTCAATGTTTAATCTTTCGATGAATGGAAAATTATATCCTCCAAAGAAAAGTGAAGCCATGATCGCAGATGAGATAAACATGTTGATGTATTCCGCAAATAAATAAAACCCTAATTTCATGGAAGAATATTCGGTATGATATCCGCCCACCAATTCCGTTTCACATTCCGGCAAATCAAATGGTGTTCTGTTTGTTTCTGCAAATGCGCAAACCAGGAAAATAAAAAATCCGAGCGGCTGATATAAAATATTCCAATGCCAACCCTGTTGTTGTTCTACAATTTCGCGTATGCTTAAAGTTCCTGTTGTCATCACCAAAGCAACGATGGACATTCCCATTGCAAGTTCATAGCTTATCATTTGAGAAGAAGCACGCATTGCACCGAGCAATGAATATTTATTATTGGAAGCCCAGCCGCCAATCATGATTCCATACACACCAATTGAAACAACTCCGAACACATACAGAATTCCGATGTTGACGTCCGTTATCTGCATCAGGTATTCTTTTCCATTTATGACTAAAGATTTTCCCCACGGAATTACAACGCCTGTCATGCAGGCAGTAAGCATCATCACACAGGGACCTAAAATAAAAAGCGCTTTATCAGCATGAGATGGAATAATTTCTTCTTTCATAAACATTTTTACTCCGTCAGCGACAGGTTGTAAAATTCCAAACGGACCTGCACGGTTAGGACCAATCCTGTCCTGGAGAAATGCAGCAACTTTACGTTCTGCATAAGTGGAGTACATTGCAATTAAAAGTGAAATAAGAAAAATTGCAACAACGAAAATGAGCTTAAAAATTATTAACGAGGTTTCCATTTTTAGTTGTCACTAATTACACTAATTAACACAAATTTAATTGTTGAAAATTTGTGTAATTTGTGGCTTTAATTATTATGCGCTTTTTCTAATAATTTTTTCTGTCTTGAAATATCAATCTTTAATTGCTTCAATTGTTCATAATGATTTTGCGAAATAACAGAATGTCTGTCTATGTGTCTTGGCCCTTCGATGGTCCAATCCGTTTTATCTTTCTTTTCAAAACGACATTCATTACAAATCCAGTCTTCCACTTCTCCGTATTTATCTTTTCTTCCCGTAACGCGATAAATTTCTTCTCCGCTCATCCATAAGGCAACTTTGCCGCAACACTTGTCACATTTGCGGTGCGCATCCATTGGTTTTGTAAACCACACCCTGGATTTGAATCGAAAAGTTCGGTCTGTTAAAGCACCAACCGGACAAACATCAATCATGTTTCCTGACATTTCATTGTCAACTGCATTTTGAATGTACGTTGAAATTTCAGAAACATCTCCGCGATTGATTACTCCATGCACACGACCGGGACATAATTGTTCAGCAACTTTCACGCAACGGTAACAAAGAATGCAGCGCGTCATGTGCAATTTTATTTTATCACCAATATCAATTTTTTCAAATTCTCTACGCTTAAATTCATATCGTGTTTTTGCAGCACCATGTTCATAAGCCAAATCCTGCAAATCACATTCTCCTGCCTGGTCACAAATAGGGCAGTCAAGTGGATGGTTGATTAATAAAAATTCTACAACTCCTGCACGTGCTTCAAGCAATTCAGGCGAAGTAATATTTTTTACTTCCATACCATCCATCACAGGCTGACGGCAGGATGCAACCGGTTTTGGCATCGGTCGCGGGTCTTTATCAGAACCCTTTGTAACGTTTACAATACACGTTCTGCAATAGCCACCGCTTGTTTTCAGTTTCGTATAATAACACATTGCTGGAGGAACAATTTCTCCCCCGATCATGCGTGCAGCATTTAATATCGTTGTTCCTTCTGGAACTTCTATTGTATGACCGTCTATGGTTACTTTAGGCATATTATTTTGTTGCCACAAATTACACCAATTTTCACTAATTCAATTCGTGTTAATTTGTGCAATTAGTGGCTTTCAATTTTCAACTAGATCATTCAAACGATAATAATGTTTCACATCTTTAATGGAAGAAGGATTTTTTACATATTCTTCAAACTCGCTTCTGAAATGGCGGATGGCAGCAGCCACGGGCCATGCAGCAGCTTCGCCAAGCGGGCAAATTGTTTTTCCTTCAATCTTGCTTTGGATATCCCACAATAAATCAATATCGCCAATTGTTCCGTGTCCGTCTAAAATTTTGTGAAGAATCTTTTCCATCCATCCTGTTCCTTCTCTGCACGGTGAACATTGTCCGCAACTTTCATGATGATAAAAACGGGTGAAGTTCCAGAGATTTTTTACTATGCTTGTATCTTCATCCATCACAATAAATCCCCCGCTGCCCAGCATTGTTCCGGTTTGAAATCCTCCATCAGCAAGTGATTCGTATGTCATCAAACGGGGTTCTCCTTTAGCTGTTTTCAAAATTAAATCAGCCGGTAAAATCGGAACAGATGACCCGCCTGCAACAACAGCTTTTAATTTTTTTCCGTTGCGAATTCCTCCGCAATAATTTTCAGAATAAATAAATTCTTCAACGGGAACTCCTAATTCAATTTCATAAACTCCGGGTTTATTTATATGTCCTCCGGCAGAAATTAATTTTGTTCCTGTACTTTTTCCGATTCCGATTTTTGCATATTCGTCACCGCCATTATTTACAATCGGAACAACAGCAGCAATGGTTTCCACATTATTTACAATTGTCGGACAATCCCAAACACCTTTCACGGCAGGAAAAGGCGGTTTGATTCTCGGATTTCCGCGTTTGCCTTCCAATGATTCAATCAAACCTGTTTCTTCTCCGCAGATATAAGCGCCCGCACCGGGATGCACATATAAATCGAGAGAGTAATCAGTTCCTAAAATATTTTTCCCGAGCCAGCCGTTTTCGTAAGCTTCATCAATTGCCTTTTGCAAAATGTGAAACGCATACATCATTTCTCCTCTTATATATATGTAAGAAGCATTGCAACCTAACGCATAACTTGATGTAATCATTCCTTCAATCAACAAATGCGGAATACGTTCCATCAAATAACGGTCTTTAAAAGTTCCGGGTTCGCTTTCATCTGCATTGCAAAGCAGATAACGTGGAATTCCAGGTGGCTTCGCAATAAAACTCCATTTCAATCCTGTTGGAAATCCTGCTCCTCCGCGCCCGCGTAACCCTGATTTTTTTACTTCTTCGGTCACTGCTTCAGGAGTCATTGTCTTCAATGCTTTTTCAACAGAAGCATAACCGCCATTCTCACGATACACAGAGTATGTGTTAATGCCAGAAACATTAATATTTTGAAGTAATAGTTGCTTTGCCACTAATTACACTAATTAACACTAATTATAATATTACTCTTTTGAATTTAAGAGAATTCTCACCAAAGTTTATTATTAATCCTAATTTCAATTTTGATGCTGCTAAATAATTTATTGTTTGACGGGAATGTTCTTCAATCACATTTTGTTTAGCTTTAATTTCCAACACAATTCTGTTTTCGTAAATAAAATCAGCAAAATAAAAATGAGGTAATGCCACACCTTTATATTCAATTTCGAATTTTTTCTCGCGTTCAAAGAATTTACTTCTTAATTTAAATTCATGTTGCATTGCATCTTTATAAACAACTTCGTTAAATCCCTTTCCAAGAATGCGATGAACTTCCATACAAATTCCAATCACTTCAAAAACATCTTCCTTATGAATTAAGTCAGTTGTCTTATATAAAACTTCCGGTTCTTCGAATTGAATATATTCCATATTTGTTTGCCACGAATTACACTAATTTTCACTAATTTAATTCGTGTTAATTAGTGTAATTAGTGGCTGATTTTTTCTTTGCTCCAGTGCGTTACCCGTTCTCCTTTATTTTTATAATCACTCAATATCGTATCCACATTTTCGCAAGTCAGATTCTCATGATATCTTTCTCCGATTTGCATCATCGGTGCTGTTCCGCAAGACGCAAGACACTCAACCGTTTTTAAAGTAAACATTCCGTCCGCAGTTGTTTGTCCTTCTTTAATTCCTAATTTATTTTCAATGTATTTTACAATGTCTTCTGCACCCATCAACCAGCAGGGACCTGTTCTGCAAACTTCAATCACACATTTACCGACAGGCTTCAAATTAAACATCGAATAAAATGAAGCCACTTCATACACTTCGATGGATTGAATTTTTAAAATGGAGGCAACATAATCCATCACAGGAGCTGAAAGCCATCCATCAAATTCCGCCTGCGCAATATGCAATACAGGAAGAACAGCGGATTTTTGTTTTCCTTCCGGGTAACGTTTGATGATTTTGTTCACCAAACCAAGAGCGTCATCTGAAAATTTTATTTCGTTATTGTTTGCCACGAATTACACCAATTACACTAATTATTTTTATGAATCAAGCTCACCTGCAATTACATTCATGGAACTCAAAGTTAAAATTGCATCACTCAACATCGAACCTTTTATCATTTCAGTATATGCCTGGTAATAAATAAAACACGGTCTGCGGAAATGCAAACGATAAGGCTGACGGCCGCCATCGCTCACCAAATAAAATCCAAGTTCACCATTCCCACCTTCCACACAATGATAAACCTCTCCTTTTGGAACTTCCGTTTCGCCCATTACAATTTTGAAATGATAAATGAGCGCTTCCATATTATTATAAACATCTTCTTTCGGTGGCAGATAAAATTCCGGCACATCAGCATGGAAAGAAGTTTTATCCTCCAGCTTGTCTAATTTTTGAATGGCTTGTTTTATGATGTAAAGGCTTTCCCACATTTCTTTTTCGCGAACCATAAAGCGGTCATACGTATCACCGTTCGTTCCAATCGGAATGGTAAAGTCAAATTCTTCGTAAGAAGAATAGGGAGTCATTACTCTTACATCATAATCAACACCGGCTGCTCTTAAGTTTGGTCCTGCAAAAGAATAATTCAACGCACGTTCTGCCGAAATGGGTCCGCAGCCGATAGTGCGGTCCATAAAAATTCTGTTTCGCACTAAGAGATTTTCGAATTCTCTTAAACCATCAGGAAATTCTCTTAAAAATTTATCAATCTTCAACCAGGCAGTTTGGTTAAAATCTCTTTCCAATCCTCCTATGCGTCCGATGTTTGTTGTCAATCGCGCTCCGCATATCTCTTCGTAAATTTCATAAACATGTTCCCTGAATTGATAGATGTACAGAAAGCTTGTCATTGCACCGCTGTCCACCCCGATAACTGAATTGCAAATCAAGTGGTCAGTAATCCGTGACAACTCCATAATTATTATACGGAGATATTCTACGCGTTTCGGTAATTTTATTCCTGCAAGTTTTTCAACCGTCATGTGCCATCCCATATTATTAATCGGAGAGGAACAATAATTCATCCGGTCAGTAATCGGAGTGATTTGATAGAAGGGTCTTTTCTCTGCTAATTTTTCAAAAGCACGGTGAATATAACCGATGGTTTGTTCGGAGTCAACAATAATTTCTCCATCCATCTTCAACACATTCTGAAAAATGCCGTGCGTGGCAGGATGTGTTGGACCCAGATTAAGTGTGGTATATTCCTTTTGAATTAATTCTTTTGTTTCGCTCATCAATTTCTTTTATCAGATAGAAATTTTTCCCTGGTATAGTTCTTCAACCGGAAAAATCATTTCGTAATCATTCCACATCAGGTTACCATGTTTTATTTCAAATTTTTTGAATGCACTTTCTTTTTTATATTTTTTCAATGTTGGATGCAAATGTTTTTTTGACAGGAATGGATTAAAATCGATCAATGTTTGTGTTCCATCACTAAAAAATATTTTGATTTTGTGATTCCCCGAATATACGGCATCGGAAACATACATTTCCTTAGCATTTTTATCAACTTTTTTAACTATGGTTATTTTCATTTAAGCCTCCTCGTAATTCTGATCGGTTTAAATTTTTTGTTGAGAGTGAAATACTGTATCCACTTATCAACAATATCCTGCGAATAATATTTTAACAATTCATTCGATTTTTTTACTTCGGAACTTTTTAAAAAAGGATTTTTGCCGATGCGCACGATTTTTATTTCTTTTAATTTTCCGTCTTCAACATACAAAAGCACTTTGCAGCTTCTGTCTCCAGCCAAGACATGAACATGAATCGGAAGATGCTCGTTTGTAAAAAACAAAACCACAAGCCCGAAATATTCATACAGCTTTGGCATTTATAATTTTCATTTTTTTCAAAATTAAATGTTTTACCTCCCAAACATTTTATCATCCTTATCAAACCTTGCCTGGTCTTCTAATGGAAATTCTTTTCGCAAAGGAAATCCTTCCATATCATCCACATTTAAAATTCTTTTCAGGTTCGGGTGCCCTGTAAATTTAAATCCGAAGAAATCATAGGTTTCTCGCTCCATCCAGTTTGCCCCGGAAAATATATCAGTGAACGTAGGAAATGTAGGAGGTTCATGGCTGGTAAATGCTTTTAATCGCAAACGATAATTATGGATGAGTGAATGAAGTTGAATTACTAATCCGAATTTTAATTCGGCACCAGGAAAATGCATTCCGCATAATGTTGTTAAAAATTGAAATTGCAATCCTTCATCATCATATAAAAACTTTACAACCTGGTGAATGGTGTCCTGCTTTACAGTAACGCACTGCATGTCGTAAAGCATTTCGGATGAAATAATATTCTCACCGAAATGTGCTTTCAACTTTTCGTCAATTGAATTTTTTTCAATAGTCGCTGTCATAAATTACCTGATACCGTAAGAAGCTAAAAGTTCTTTGTATTCCGCAGAATCGCGCCTCCTCAAAGATTCGTTCTGCACCATCTCCTGGATTAACAAAATACCATCAAGAATTTGTTCCGGACGGGGAGGGCAACCGGGAACGTACACATCAACAGGAATTATTCTGTCAATTCCCTGCAAAACTGAATAGGTATCAAATATTCCGCCCGAAGAAGCGCAAGCCCCTACAGCCATCACCCATTTTGGCTCTGCCATTTGCTCATAAACTTTTCGCAAGGGCGGACCCATTTTTTTTGCAATGGTTCCCATTACCATCAATAAATCAGCTTGCCGCGGAGAAAAACTCAAACGTTCTGCACCAAAACGGCCTAAATCATAATGTGAAGCCATGGTTGACATAAATTCAATTCCGCAGCAGGAAGTTGCAAACGGAAGCGGCCACAAAGAATTTTTTCTTGCGAGCCCGATTGCTTTATCAAGTGTCGTTGCAAAAAAACCAGGACCTTCATAACCGTCCGGACCCTTTACAATATTTACCATTTTTTCTTTTTTAAGCCGAAATTTTTATTCCCACTTCAATGCCCCTTTTTTAACAATGTAAATAAACCCTAACAGAAACAACGATAAAAAGATAAGCATCTCTACAAAGCCAAATAATCCCATCTCTTTGAAATTCACCGCCCAGGGATACATAAATATCACTTCCACATCAAAAAGCACAAACAAAATCGCCACAATAAAATATTTAATGGAGAATGGCAACCGTGCATTTCCTTTAGATTCGATCCCACATTCAAATGTATCCAGCTTAATTTCAGATTTTCTTTTTGGGCCTAATAAATGAGTCACAAAAATTGTGGTTGCCACAAACCCAATGGCTACCACAAACATCATAACCATTGGCAAATAATCAGATGGAGCACTTAGCAATATCATTCCTTATATTTAAGGGTGCAAAGTTAGATTTTTTTTAGGCTTAATGAATGAATAAATTGAGAATTAATTACAGTTCTGAACAATTGTATCGAATCAACTGTTAATTGAATTAGTTTTGTAAAAAAACAGCTTAATGTCCGTTTGGATAATAAACCCGGGAGCGTTTATTGGCGCATATTTTATCATGGAATTTGTGGCATGGAGCAATCATAAATACATTATGCATGGTTTCGGCTGGTTTTTGCATAAATCACATCACCTTAACCGGGGCGGCTGGTTGGAGTGGAATGACGTGTATTTTGTAATTTATGCTGCGATTTCCATGACGCTTTGTTATTTCGGATGGGAAAAACTTGATTACCGTTTTTGGATGGGAGCCGGAGTTGCCGGTTATGGTTTTACTTATTTTTTACTTCACGATGTTTTTATTCATAACCGGATTAAACTTTTCAGAAGAGTGCGCTGGCGCTATTTTGAAGCCATGAAACGCGCTCATAAAATCCATCACAAACACATCTCAACAGAGGATGGGGAAGAATTCGGAATGC
>DATEMK010000212.1:0-2940 GCA_035275625.1 Bacteroidia bacterium | reverse complement strand
AGTTTTGATAATTCTTCTGCCTGGTTTTCTTTAGATGAATTTCTTAGAATTTGTTGCACTTTGTTTTCATTTACATCAATCCTGTAAAGCAATTCATTGAATGTGGAATATTTTTCTTTATACAAATTTGTTAGTGCAGGGATAATCTGTGCTTTCAATTCTTCGTACGCTGAATGTTCATTTCCGCTGAACGTGATTTCAATTCCCAACAACTCAAAATCTTTAATAACCTGTAAAGCTGTGTTTCGGATCACTTCAAGATCATGACGGTATTTTTCAATTGCTGTATTACCGGGTGCGGGGTTGTTCAATTTTGTTGAAATTAATAATAAGCCGTTCCACCGGTTTATTATTTATTAAATGATCAATCACAATTTGCTCCACATCACTTAGCTGAACACCGCCATAAAAAATTCCTTCCGGATACACCGCAACCGATGGACCGAACTCACAGGCATCAAGACATCCTGCCCGTTGTGAACGAATAGTTTCTTTCAATCCCTTTTCTTTGATCAGCCGTTTAAATTCATGCACCAGTTCCATTCCAGTGGCTTCACCGCAGCTTTTACGGTCAGAATTTTTTCGCTCATTCGTGCAAATAAAAACATGTTTGCTGAAACGCATAGAGTTGGTTAAGTTTTACAAATAACGATTAACGATTAACGATTAATCATAATGCTTATAGTTTGCTTAATTTTAGTTTTTTCAAACTTACATAAAAGATCGGAACGTGAAAAATATTTTAATAGCGGGCGGCTCGGGGCTTATCGGATCACGGTTGACGGAAATGCTTTTGGAGAAAGGTTACTCCGTTAATATTTTATCACGGAAAAAAATTTCTGAAAATAATATCATAACTTATTTATGGAACCCTGCCGGAGATTTTATTGAAGAAGCCGCTATTCAAAATGCAGATCACATAATTAATCTTGCAGGCGAAGGAATCGCTGATAAAAGATGGTCTGTGAAAAGAAAAAAAGAAATTATGCACAGCCGGGTGAATGCATCAAAAACAATTTTTAATGCATTGCAAAAAAACATCCATCATGTCAAAAGCATTGTATGTGCATCCGCAATGGGCTATTATTCAAAAAATACAAATGAATTACTGACAGAAGAAAGCGAAACAGGAAGTGATTTTCTTGCTTCCACTGTGCAGCACTGGGAAGCAGCCAATCGCGAATTTGAAAAGACAAAATTGCGGACTGTGATTTTTCGTTTGGGGCTTGTTTCATCACTTAAAGGAGGAGCATTGGCAGAAATGCATAAACCATTAAAATTCGGAATTGCAGCATACTTCGGAAACGGAAATCAATATTATAGCTGGATTCATATTGATGATTTGTGCACCATGATCATGCATGCAATAGAAAACGAAAACACAAAAGGAATATATAATGCCGTTTCACCTCATCCGGAAAAGAATAAAAATTTTATGAAAATATTCGCTCAGGCGAAAGGAGGATTTCATTTGCGGATGCCGGTTCCGCGCTTTGTTATTAAGACAATGCTTGGCGAAAGAGCCTCCATTGTGCTGGATGGACAAAAAGTCTCTTCTCAAAAAATAGAGGATACTGGTTTTGTTTTTAAGTACCCGGATTTAAGAAATGCATTAAGCAATTTAATAATCTCTTCCGGGCAGTTATAATTTTTTTACTCAATCAACATCTTGCCGCTGCCGACTATTTTTTCTTTGCTGCTGACCTGGTAAAAATAAATTCCATTCCCTAATTCTCTGCGCGAAAACCTGAATTCAGGATTCACGATTTCGGAATGGAATACTTTTCTTCCTGTAACCTCAAAAACATTTAATGAACAATTGTGTTTTAAAAATTCAGCAGGGATCATAAATGCTGCTGTTTCAGAAAATGGGTTAGGCGCGATTGTAATTTGATTGCCTGCATCATTATTTTCATTAATTCCGGTTGACAAAGCGAGGTAACTGGAAATAAAATTTGGCAATCCAATGCTGCAACCTCCGCTCCCGAGATTTAAAAAATTAGCAACAGCATTACATGCTATGCCGGGCAATTCAGGAAAGTTGATGACGCTCATTAAATTTGTCTGGTAATGATTGATATATATTTTTCCATCAGGCGCCAATTGTATAGCATGTCCCCAGGTGGTATAAGCAAAGACCGAATCGGCTGTGGCAATAGCAGCGGCATTACTGCCTGCATTCAGATCAAACTGGTAAAGATTGCTTCCTGCGCCTACTTCTCCTGATAAATATAATTTAGTTGAACCGGGAGAAAATTCTACTCCATAAGAATTAAAACCTGCCGGTGCAGTAAAAGTTGCGGCATTAGAAAAAATACCCGTTGTATTATCAAAATCGAGTAAGTCCATGAAATCATTATGCATGGTTATTGCCAGCTTATTGCCATCAGGTGAAAATTTCATATATCCTACCGAACCTCCCAGGGAACCAATATTGGTTATTACAGGCGCATTTATTCCTGTTGCTGTTACGAGGTATGCATAATAAGCATCGGTCAGATTTTCATGAATACATACCCATACATCCAGCCCGTTTGCATGCATGGTTCCGGCAAGCTTTTCGGTAACCGTAATGCTGTTATTCACCACGGTATTTTTATTAATTACATCTCCGTTTCCGCCATTGAGCATCATATCCACTTGTGAATAACAAAAACCATTACTTCCGCTTGCTTCGGGGACGGTAAAAATATAGTAGAGCGTTGTGCTGCCGGGAACCGGTACAATCAATGCAGATTGCGTGGAAGAAGCTCCGCCAAATAATCCTGATCCGTTTGGCATTTGTGAATGGATTTTATTGTAAACCTGCAAACCATTCGTATAAAATAATAAGCTGCCGGTTGCATCGCAAATGGTAGAAACACCTTCGTTGGCTGACATGGCGCTATTACTGAGCACCAAAGGTGCGCCACTGTTAAAATCTAATCCAGCATAAGATCC
>DATEMK010000211.1:0-8226 GCA_035275625.1 Bacteroidia bacterium | reverse complement strand
GCGCTTACCTGTATCTGCAATAAAGTCTTTGCAGCCTGTGAGCCTCCCATCACGGCAATCTGCGCTGTGGGCCATGCGGCAATTAATCGCGGATCATACGCTTTGCCGCACATGGCATAATTTCCCGCACCGTAAGAATTGCCAATGATGATCGTAAATTTCGGAACAACAGAATTCGCCATTGCATTTACCATTTTCGCTCCGTCTTTGATGATGCCTCCCTGTTCACTTCGCGAGCCAACCATAAATCCCGTTACATCCTGCAAAAACACTAATGGAAGCTTTCGCTGGTTGCAATTCATAATAAAGCGGGCGGATTTATCAGCAGAATCAGAAAAAATAACTCCGCCAAACTGCATTTCGCCTTTTTTTGTCTTTACTACTTTGCGCTGGTTTGCCACAATACCGACAGCCCAGCCATCTATTCGCGCTGTTCCGCAAATAATGCTTTGGCCATATTTTTCTTTGTATTCATCGAATTCCGAATTATCAATTAAACGGTAAATCACTTCATGCATGTCGTACTGTTTTCCACCGTCCGTTGGAATGATGCCATAAATTTCTTTTGGATTTTTCTTTGGCGGGGCAGGTTCTTCCCTGTTAAATCCTGCTTTCTCAAAGCTGCCGAGCTTCGAAAAGATTCTTTTGATATAATCAAGACAGGAAGCATCATCGGGAAACTTATTATCCGTCACCCCTGAAATTTCGCAATGTGTGGTAGCGCCACCCAATGTTTCATTGTCAATGTCTTCTCCGATTGCTGATTTTACAAGATACGATCCGGCAAGGAAAACCGAACCTGTTTTATCCACAATCATTGCTTCATCACTCATGATGGGAAGGTACGCGCCACCGGCAACACAGCTTCCCATGATGGCAGCCACCTGTATGATCCCCATCGAAGACATCACTGCATTGTTTCTGAAAATGCGTCCGAAATGTTCTTTGTCAGGAAATATTTCATCCTGCATAGGGAGAAAAACTCCTGCGCTGTCAACAAGATAAACGATGGGCAGACGATTCTCCATAGAAATTTCCTGGGCACGCAAATTTTTCTTTGCCGTCATCGGGAACCACGCCCCGGCTTTTACGGTGGCATCATTTGCCACCACGATGCATTGCCTCCCTGAAATGTATCCTATAATTACTACCACACCCGCTGAAGGGCACCTACCCACATCTTCGTACATGCCATCCGCAGTGAAAGCGCCCATTTCAAACTGGGGCGTATCTTTATCTAACAGGTAAGCGATGCGTTCACGCGCCAGCATTTTTCCTTTTTCTTTTTGCTTCGCTGCATTTTTTTTTCCGCCACCTTCATATACTTCTTTCAGCTTGTTTTGAAGCTTGCTGATAAGTGTTTTGTAATTATCCTCGTTCTTATTAAATTCAAGATTAGTTTTTGCTGTCATAAATGAAAGTTGATGTGAGTGGCAAAGATAAGGGAATCATCAACGAATACGTCCGCCTGAGGCGGATACGAATTGTTAAAATATTTAAGATTATTTCAGAGATTTTTTTGCTGCTTTTATTTTATTAAAGTAGTTTTGAAGCCTCACATAAAAATTGTTTTAAAATGAAAATTGAAAAGAACAAAGTAGTTGCGCTTACTTATGATTTGCACAGCAGCATGGGCGAAACTAAGGAACACACACACGTGGAATCAACGGAAAGCGGAAATCCTTTGGTTTTTTTATTTGGTGCCGGAAATATGATCCCGGAATTTGAAAAGAACCTGGAAGGAAAATCAGCGGGAGATTCATTTGAATTCAGCATTGGCTCAGGAAATGCGTATGGAGAAAATGATCCGTCAGCAATTGTCAGTCTTCCCATTGACATTTTTAAAGTGGATGGAGTATTGGACCTGAAATTATTGCAAACAGGAAATGTTATCCCGCTTTCAGATAATGAGGGCAACAGGATGAATGGAAAAGTGGTAAAGATAGACGGGGATAATGTCCTGATGGATTTTAATCATCCGCTTGCCGGACACGATTTACATTTTAAAGGAAAAATATCGGAAGTGCGCGAAGCTACGGCTGAGGAGATTTCTCACGGGCATGTGCATACGGGACATGGAGGACATTAAAATGAGTTATGAGTTAAAAGTTAAAAGTTAAAAGTTATAAGTGATAATTGGTCATTGGTTATTGGTCATTGGTTATTGGTCATTGGTTATTGGTCATTGCTTATTGTTTATTGGTATTTACAAAAAATCAACACTTGCTTTTCCTTCGTTGAAAATCAAATCAACAATGCTCAGATTTGGAGTGAAACCGAATTTATAAGAGAAAACTTGTGGGTAGGAAAGGTTTGAGGTTTGAAGTTTGGGTTTTGAAGTTGACTTTGAATCAGAAAGAAAGCGAAAATCATTTTCAGGATATTTTTTTTCAAATGTTAACGTATGATTGATTTTAATTCCGGCACCGAGAATTTTTAAAACCAGCTGGAGCAATTCTGCATTCAGGTCCAAAAGAAAAGTTTTGTTGCTGAAAATTATTTTTTCAAAATCATCTTTGTAAAATTCAAAGAAAGGAGATTTGTTGTATGCAGATTGTAAAGATGCCCAGTGAATCCGCTGCCAGGGTTCATTATAGCATATTTTTAAATCTTTGATAAGAATTTTTATTTTCCGTTCATGCATCACAGGAATAAGCAAGGTTTGCATTCCGTTTGCACTGAGGATGTGGCAACGGTTGCGGATGGTCTGCTTCTGATAATTTTCCCATTGCTCCATTTCAACAGAAGGAAATTTTACAAGGGCTGAAATGTATTCTATGGAAGGTAAATACGAAGTAGAAAAAACCGCTTTTGCCATTACAGCATCCGCCCCGGGCGGATTAGTGAATCAGGTTAAACAGCCTTCCCCATCTTATTTTGGTAAAAAAGCTTCCCTCGCTGTTCCACGACATCCAGATAAAAACAGCTTTGCCGACAATATGATCTTCGGGAACAAATCCCCAGAAACGCGAATCAAGTGAATTGTGGCGGTTGTCTCCCATCATCCAGTAATAATCAAATTTAAAAGTATAGGTGGTTGTTTCTTTCCCGTTAATTAAAATCTTTCCGTCTTTTTCAGACAACTGATTTTTTTCATAAACTGTTATGGCTCTTTTGTAAATAGGAATATTTTCAGGAGTAAGTTTTATGGTTGCTCCTTTTCTTGGAATCCAAATGGGTCCGAAGTTGTCTTCATTCCATTTGAACTGCGGGTCCTGCGGGTAAATTTCAGGACGGTAATCTTCCTTCTGGCGGTAATAAAAAACGATTGAATCTACCCCCTGCATTTTCTTCACTTCTTCCGCAGCGGAAGCCGTACACATAATCAGGTTTTGATTCAGGTAATTCATGTCATCATTGGTAATTCCCAATCTCTTTCTTGTTTTTTCTTCAAACACAAATCCCTGCTGCGTATAAATAAAGTATAAATTTTGCCCTTTCGGATGCAGCGGAGCAGGTTTGTTATTTACATACACCACACCATCAATGAGCTTCAATGAATCCCCGGGAATGCCGATGCAGCGTTTGATATAATGTGTTTGCTTATCCACAGGGCGATCATCTTCCATCGGGTAATTAAACACCACCACATCATTGTTTTTAATTTTTGAAAAACCGGGCAGGCGGTGATAATCCAGTTTGATCGCTTCAGAATATGCTTTGCCACCGAACAAAGGCATTTCCTGGTGAGCAAATGGAAACGAAAGCGGTGTCATGGGAGTGCGCGCGCCATAGCTGATTTTGCTTACAAAAAGAAAATCTCCTACCAGCAAATCTTCTTCCATTGACGGAGTGGGAATAGTGAAGGCTTCAATAAAAAATGTGCGGATGATGGTTGCAGCAATAACGGCAAATATCAGCGCATCAATCCACTCGCGTGTTTTGCTTTTGCGTCCGCTGCTTCTCCAGAATTTCCAATTCATGTATGAGAGTTAAAGTTTGTTTTCATCAACGAATACCTGCCTGCCGGCAGGCAGGCGAATCAATACGAATTTACGAATCAGTTGGTTGATTTATTTAATGTTTACTGTTTACAGTTAAATAGGTTGCGAAGGTAGATATTTTATAACGTTTGCTCCCTGTGGTTTCATGCCCGGGGTTAGTTAATGTTTTGTTAATTCTAAAGCTGATGTAACCGCACAAAAGCACCTGTTGTGTGAAATGCTCATTTTGAAAATGTATAATGGAACTTTGTGTCTGAGTGTTTTTGCGGTTAGATTTTAAAATTATTTTGCCACAAAGTCGCAAAGGCACCAAGAAGCACAAAAAGATATAAAGTGACCCACTGCCAACCGCGGGGTTAATTTTTTCCTTCCGTTAAGCCGGGATCAACGTTCATCTCAACAGTTTTTGCAGTCATAGGAACCATTTCAGATTCGCGGAAGGTATCTTTCCAGACCACCTGCATGTTTGCAAACTGCATATCCACAATAGATGCGGGGATTTCGTAGTAGTAATTAAATTTATCGTCCTCCCCGTCAGCAAGCATCACTGTTTTATCTTTTTGATTTGCCATGGCAAATTCGCGCCCGTCTTCAATTTTCATCACGGCTTTGCCGAGGCTGACCAGTCCGTAATGTTTGTTATCATTAGCATACGTAACTTTAAACCGGATGGCAGTTTGTTTTGTTTCTTTTGCCACTGCAGTCATCAAAACTTTGAACGGCCCTGTTTCAAAATCATTGGTGGAAGCGGGCAGCTGGAAATCGGGCGCCTTGTGAACAGTTCCTTTGGAGGAAATCCTGTAAAATCCTTTAAAGTTTATGGTAAATTTATCCACATGGAAACGCGTATCACCCGTCACATTGAGCACGCGCGAATTTGATTCTTTGGGTTCAATCAATTCATTTTTGCCGTTTATCAGCGACAGCCCGCCTTTGGGATTATACGTGCCGAAGTCATACACAAACTCTGTTTCCTCGGGCTTGTAAAGTATATAATCATTGGTTTTGTTGGTTATTTTAATTTTCAATTTGCAAACGTTAGACTGTGCGTTGGCATCCACGATCTCCACTGTCATTTCATCGGTTTCGAATTTGGTTTTTTTATACCAGTTTTCGTGCTTGGGATCTACTTTATCCTTTTGTGAAAACCCATTCGTTGCAATAAACAGCGCGGCAACTGCCAGCAGCATTTTTGATTTTTTCATTGTTAAATTTTTTTTGCGCAAATGTATTGTATAAGGATTAATATTTATTGAAGAATGATGAGGGGTTATTAATAACTGTGGTGTTGAAAAACAATTTTTATCCCGGCTCAATAAAATGTTAATGGTAGACGCACTCAAGTCAGTGGTTTACGCATATGTTGCTGTCTTGTGCGCACTCATGTCAGTGGCATGCGCACATGTTGCTGTCTTATGCGCACTCATGTCAATGGCATGCGCACACGTTGCTGTCTTGTGCGCACTCATGTTAATGGCATGCGCACGCATTGCTGTCTTGTGCGCACTCATGTCAATGGCATGCGCACGCGTTGCTGTCTTGTGCGCACACATGTCAATGGCATGCGCACACGTTGCTGTCTTATGCGCACTCATGTCAGTGCCTGTCGCTTAAGCTATTGATTTTAAATAATATGTATCATAAAAAACACTTTTTTTAAGGGTAAAATGAAATAAAAAAGCATCGTTTCCTCAGTAACTATGACTAGAAGCTCTTAAAGCTACAATTGTCGCTCTTAAAGCTTTGCCCCGTACCCTTAAAGCTTTATGAGTTGCACATAAAGCTTTGCCTGCTGCTTTTAAAGCTTTGTGAGGAGAACATAAAGCTTTGTTTATTGCTCTGAAAGCTTTGTCTCCTGCTCATGAAGTTTTGTGTGTCGCTTTTCAAGCTTTATATGTTGCTCTTAAAGTAAGATGTGCTGCTCTTTAAGCTTTGTCTTTGGTGACTGAAGCTTTAAACGCTCCTCTTAAAGCTTTGTCTTCATCGCACGAGGCTTTGTGAACCCCTTTGTAAGCTTTGTGTTAAGGAGATGAAGTTTTGTCTCCTGCTCTTGAAGCTTTAAGCTGTGCGGTTAAAGCTTTATGTGCTGCTCTTTAAGCTTTGAGAGGGAATTATGAACTAAAGAGCGTTATTTAAATCGTATCAGGTAGAATAGACGAAAATTGAAATGCATAAAGTAAAAAGTTTCGTTATAAAAAATGAGCGTATTGATATCCTCGCATGTGAGGCACAGGCGAGGGTATTTGCCCACTAACGATGGCAGAATCCATTTTGTTATGTTCTAGGTTGGCGTTTTGTAAATACGCCTGGCGTATCAAGAGAACCAATAAAATAAAAATTGTGATTAACAAATCCAGCAATTGTACTAATAAAATCAAATGAACGATAAAGTGAATTTCCTAACTCATATTCTTCACTATTCTTTTTTATTATCTTATTACCAAAAATTTCTTCCGCTTCAGATTTATCAATGACAAAAGTGTGATCCTTATATTTATAAACGAGTTCATATGCAATTTCTTTAGGGGACTTAGGTAATCTATCAGCATGAGTAGCAAGAAGTTTTTCTGCGTATTGCATAGCTGACTCTGCGACTCTTTCATAATATCCCAAATTGATTAGTTCAAGTGAAAGGTTAAGATATTTTGCAAACATCTCTGATGCAGCTGGATATTTTTTTACTAATTCAGCTATATGGTCAACAGAGTTTTTAAGCCCCAAGGCCGGAAGTTCCTTTATCTGAGGGTCAATAGGACCCAATTCGCTTAAACTTCCCATGTGGATTTCATTAGCTGCACAACAAATTAAAGTCGCGGCTGATTTAGCCATTCGAGGAACTGTAACAAAAAATTTATTGTTAGAATATTCGCGACAAAGTTTTCCAATTAAATATGCTGAACCTGCTGAACCACCATTTGAATAAAGCATTAAAAGCAATGGTCTCATTTCTGTAAATTTTGTTACGGTATTATAAATTCTGTCGGCATCACTTTTTATTAAAGTACCATCGTCATATAAGCAAACAATATTGTACTTACTGCAACAAGGAAAGTCATTGGCAACTTGCAACAAATATTTACTGATTGTGTCATTGCCTTCATTTTTTGTTTGTTCAGTTGCTTTATCACCATATCCAGCTAGTATTGCAGAAATTAAATTATTGGTAGTTAATCGAGCGGGAGGTATGTTTGCTGCGGCTGCTGCAGCTACTGCCGCCTCTGGAGTGACAACAGCATTTTCTGGACTGTTTGGATTACTTGTCTCGGCATGTTTCTCAGTGCCATTTTTTTTCGGAGGATCAGTTTCCAATACTGTCCTTTCTTTCTTAGCCATGGTTTATTTTTTGTTTCTTCAAAATTACTTACTTTCAAATTAACATCTGTCTTCAAAGAGTTTCGCTTAACGAAGAGGGAGGGCAAACATTATGTGAATGTTTGAGCTCAGGATTTGGGTAAAGAAATTTTAATCTTATTGTTAGATGTAGTTGCCTTCTTACCTTAAATGATGTTCCTTAATTATTTCGGCATTATACCCCAAAAGTAGTCGAATAAAAGAACTTTTTAAAATTAAGTGAAGTCAAAAACCTTGCATTTAATGAGCTGATCGCTTCATTCGAGATTAATGATTACCCGACCCATTATACTGAGTTTGATATAATGACAAGGGATAAAGTAACAGGCGAACCATTGGAAGCCGTGAGAATTACTGCCACTTCAGATAAGGGAACGATGCAGCAGTTTTCAAACCCCGCGGGAGCCGCAGATTTTAAACAGTTTCAACCAGACTGGTGGACGATTACTTATGAATGCCCGGGTTATGAAACTTTAACAATGAAAAATGTTAAGGCTGACAGGGGTATGAAGATTGAACTGGTTGCTGAAATGGTGAAGATAAATTAGCAGAAAGCAGCAAGTAGAAAGTAGAAAGGAGAAAGCTCAAACTAAAATAATTATCCCGGTGCGGAAAGGTGCCGGGATTTTTTTTGTTGGTTCTTCACATCCTCATCTCTACCGCTCTTGTCAACTCGTCAAACGAGGATGTGAGAGAGAATTTCTACCTGACAGGGGGAGTCTTTCAAGAGGTGGATTTCAGGAATCTTCATATCTAGAAAGGAAGATCTGTTGCAGATTAACTTGTCTCCTTTAGTGGTTCTTTACGAAAAATAAGTTGATCTTGATTATTCAAAATCCAATATTCACCTTTGTCGGTTAATTTGCAAATTGGATAATTAAATTCATTACCCCATTGGTCTTGTTCAGATTCCGTAGAAGTTTCTATCATT
>DATEMK010000210.1:0-5010 GCA_035275625.1 Bacteroidia bacterium | reverse complement strand
T
The DNA here is from genome assembly GCA_035275625.1 of Bacteroidia bacterium. Classification (GTDB taxonomy): domain Bacteria; phylum Bacteroidota; class Bacteroidia; order AKYH767-A; family OLB10; genus DATEMK01. The sequence continues at coordinate 5,009 of DATEMK010000210.1, read as the reverse complement.
TTCAAAAGGAATTTATTTTGTTGAAATAAGTGATGCCGGCCGGCCGGGCGGGCAGGGAAAACAAAAAGCGGTGAGGAAGTTTGTGAAGCAATAAGTTTTTACATTTGGTAAAATAATAATGTGAAAAAAATTTCTGCTCTTATTTTAATTTGTTTCACTCTTATTGCTAAAGCGGATTATTGGACACAGAAAGCGTCTTTTGGATATGCCATGGCCGGGGCAGCAGGATTCGCAATTGGAAATACCGGTTACATCGGAACAGGTGTCCTTAACACGTTGCCTGTAAATTTATTTCGCGCCTATAATCCGGCAACAAATTTCTGGACTTCAAAAGCGATGTTTGGCGGATTAGTAAGGTGTCGCGGAACAGGTATTTCTATTGATTCACTCGGTTACATTGGGCTGGGAATCGGGCTAAACAATGATCTTCAGGATTGGTGGCAGTATAATCCCGCAACAAATACTTGGACGCAAAAAGCTGATTTCGGTGGAGGCCCCACTCGCGATGTTGCCAGTTTTAGTATCGGAAGCTTTGGCTATGTTGCAACCGGTGGTGTCAATTATTCGAATCAATTATGGAGGTATGATCCTGCATCCAATGCATGGATGCAAATGACAAATTTTGGCGGAGCGGGCCGACAGTTAGCTGTGGGTTTTGCGGCAGACGGAAAAGGTTATGTGGGTACAGGTTTTAACGGAACTTCATTAAGTGATTTTTGGCAATACGATCCTCTCAGCGACAGCTGGTCGCAAAAAGCCGGTTTGCCTGCTTCCGCCCGCTGGGCAGCAACAGGTTTTTCAATCGGCAATAAAGGGTATATAGGAATGGGAATTCAAAATTTTACTGCATTCCAGGATTTTTGGGAATATAATACTGTAACTAACAGTTGGCTCCAAAAAGCTGTTTATGGCGGTGGAGGTATTCACTTTGCTGCTCAATTTAGCATCGGCAATAAAGGTTATGCAGGAACCGGAATGGACGGAGGAAATAATTTATCCAACAGTTTTTGGGAATACACGCCAGGCAATACCACAGGTATAACGGAGAGCCAGGATTCAGGCACCAGGTTCCAGGTTTATCCCAATCCTGCAAAAGAGTTAATAGTTATCAATTATTCGTTAATTAAGAAAGAAGATTTAGAAATAACTATTACGGATGTTCAGGGACAAAAAATTTATATAGAGCAACACGAAGCCCAAAAACCGGAATCTGAAACCAAAATTAACATCAGCAATTTTTCAAGTGGAATTTATTTTGTTGAAATAAGTCATGCCTGCCTGCCGGTCAGGCAGGGAAAACCAAGAATGGTGAAAAAGTTTGTGAAAGAATAGATAGTCCAAATTTTAGAAATTCGGAATATTTAAAAAACATACTATTATGAAAAAAATTTCTACTCTCGTTTTAATCTGCATCACTCTTTTTACCAAAGCGGATTACTGGACACAGAAAGCAGACTTTCCCGGACCCTTGAGGGCAAAACCCTTTTCGTTTTCTATAAATAATAAAGGATATACCGGGTGCGGAGAAGCAACCGTGTTTATGAACGACTTCTGGGAGTACGATCAGTTAACAAATGTGTGGACACAAAAAGCTGATTTCGGAGGCTCCCCGCGTGTTCAAACTGTGGGATTTTCCATCTTTGATAAAGGATATGCCGGTTTAGGAATTGGTTTCGGTGGTGTTCATGATGATTTATGGGAATATGATCCTGCAACAAATGTTTGGACGCAAAAAACAGATTTTCCGGCAGGTGGAAGAAATGCGCCTGTCGGGTTTTCAATTCTTGATAAAGGATATGCAGGAATGGGGGTGGACACCAATTATGTTTATCAAACAGATATTTGGGAATATGATCCGTTATCAGATACCTGGACACAAATGCAGGATTACGGAGGAGCTGAACGAATTACTGAAGTGGGTTTTACTATTGCAGACAATGCCTATATCGGCCTGGGTTATCATAGCACAGGCTACCAGGATTTCTGGAAGTATAGTAAGACCGGCAATACATGGACACAGGTTGCAAATTTTCCGGCTTCCGCAAGAGCGCAGGCTGCCGCATTTGCAATCGGGAATTACGGATATGCAGGCACAGGTAATCAAATCACGCCAAATACAGTACTAAAAGATTTTTGGAGATACGATCCTGTTTCAAATATCTGGACACAAAAAACCAGCTTTGCAGGGACCGAAAGAGATGAAACCGCTTTTTTCTCAATCAATAATAAAGGATACATTGGTTTAGGCTGGCAAAACGGATCAAACCTTTTTAATGATTTCTGGGAATATACACCTGACAGCACAACAAGTGTTAAAGAAATTATATCCGCCACAGGCGGATTACAATTTACAATAGCTCCAAATCCTGCAAAAGAGTTCATAGTCATTAGTTCGGAGTTCGAAGCAAAGAAAAAAATAGAAATCACAATTACAGATGTTCAGGGAAAAAAAATTTTCGGATCACAGCTTCACACAAAAACTTTAAAGTTTAAACTTCAAACTTTAAACTTTTCAAAAGGAATTTATTTTGTTGAGTTAAATAGCGCCTGCCTGCCGGGCGGGCAGGGACAACAACAAAAAGCAGTGAAAAGGTTTATAAAAGAATAAGTTTTACATTTGATCAAAATTAAATCACTATGAAAAAAATTGTTACTCTTGCATTCATCTTCTTTACACTTTTTTCTAAAGCAGATTACTGGACACAGAAAGCAAATTTTCCCGGAGCCATTGAATCTACCGGCTTTTCATTTACCATCGGCAACCTTGGATATATAGGATGCGGAATTTCTGCCAGCGGCACCACAAACGAATTTTGGGAATTTAATCCTCTCAGCAATACCTGGACGCAAAAAGCCACTTTTGGCGGAGCATCAAGGAACACACCTATAGGTTTTTCAGTTTCAAATAAAGGATATGCCGGTTTGGGCAGAGATAACAACAATAATTATTACCAGGACTTATGGGAGTATAATCCTGTTTCCAATACATGGATACAAAAAGCAGATTTTGGCGGAGGAGAAAGATTTTATGCCGTTGCATTTACTGTTGGCTCTAAAGCCTATGCAGGGACAGGTTATACGGCAGCTATTGTTCATACAAATGATTTATGGGAATATGATCCGGCACTTGATCAATGGACTCAAAAAACCAGCCTGCCCGGTGTGATTCGTGGCGATGCCAATGCCTTTGAAGCGAATGGAAAAGGATATATCCTTTGCGGCTATACAACCGGAACCACACTTGATGACGTATGGGAATATGATCCGCTATCGGACACCTGGACACAAAAAGCCAGTTTGCCGGGCAGTATGCGAACAGATGCTGTGTCTTTTTCAATTAATAACCGGGGTTATATAGGAACAGGAGAAGGGCCTGCGCTCGGACAATATCTTAGCGATTTTTGGCAATTTAATCCTCTTGCCAATCAATGGACAATGAAAGCCATGTTTCCAGGCACAGCAAGAGACCAGGCTCTTGGATTTTCAGCAGGTATTAAAGGCTACCTTGGAAGCGGCTGCCAGAACAGCCTCGTTAATTTTATTGACTGGTGGGAATATACTGCTGACAGTACTACAAGCGTACAAGAAAACACATCCTCCGCAGGCGGATTACAATTTACAATTTCTCCTAATCCGGCAAAAGACTTTATTAATATTTCAAATTTTAAAAATCCGGGACATCTGACCATTACAGATGCCCGGGGTAAAAAAGTTTTTGAAACACAATTGCCAATAAACAATCATCAATCAAAAATTTCTTTAACGGGTTTTTCAAAAGGAATTTATTTTGTTGAAATAAGTGATGCGGCCAAACAGGGGAAAGAAAAAGCGGTGAGGAAGTTTGTGAAGGAATAGACATCGCAAATCTTAGCCTCATGAAAAAAATAGTTGCTCTCACACTTTCACTTTCTCTTTCACTTTCATTCCTCAGAGCAGATTATTGGACGCAGAAGGCGAATTTTTCCGGTTCAGCGAGAGAAGGCCCTGCCGGGTTTGTTATTGGAACTAAAGCCTATTTAGGCACCGGCTATATCGGACCTTGTCTCAATGATTTTTGGGAATGGGATCAAACAACAAATATTTGGACACAAAAAGCCACTTTTCCGGGAGTAGTAAGAAATGCCGCTTTCGGATTTGCTATTGGCAACAAAGGCTATCTCGGCACTGGCACCAGTTGCGGAGGCGGGACATACGCAAGCGATTTTTACGAATATGATCCTTCATCCAATAACTGGACACAAAAAGCAAATTACGGTGGCGGAGCCATGGGATACGCAGCCGGATTTGTTATAGGCAGCAAGGCTTATTTCGGAACCGGCACCGATGCCAGCTACCCGATTCTGAGAAATGATTTTTGGGAATACGATCCCGCCACTGACGTATGGACTCAAAAAGCGAATTTCGGAGGAACCGCAAGAATTTATGCAATAGGATTCTCCATTGGAAGCGCAGGTTATATTGGTACCGGGCAGGACAATTCAAATCTTAGCCTGCAGGATTTCTGGGAATATAATCCCGTTTCAAATTCATGGCTGCAAAAAGCAAATTTAGCCGGTCCGGCAAAAAATTGGGCTGCCGCTTTTGCAATAGGCGTTAATGGATATATCGGCACGGGCAGAACCGGTTCTGTCAATACCAATGACTTTTGGCAATATAACCAGTTAACCAACGCCTGGGTTCAGAAAGCAGGTTTTGGAGGTGTTGCCCGCAATGATGCTTTCGGATTTTCAATCGGCACCAAAGGCTATATCGGCCTTGGCAGTAACGGAAATTATCTGAATGATCTTTGGGAATACAATCCTGATAGCACAACGAGCGTTGAAAAAATTCGAAATACCAAATTCCAATTTTCAATTGCACCTAATCCTGTAAAAGAATTATTGATTATTGATTATTCGTTAAACGGAAATGAAAAAATAGAAATTACAATTACAGATGTTGAAGGGAAAAAAGTTTTTGAAACACAACTTCAAACAAAAACTTTAAACTTTAAACTTCAAACTTCAAAC
>DATEMK010000209.1:0-3897 GCA_035275625.1 Bacteroidia bacterium | reverse complement strand
TGTATAGAATCATTCACATCTTTTCCAAGATTTGTGATTTCTCCCCAATGATCTTTGATAAAATCACAATAGTAAATATCGAAGTTGCCGTTTTTGTTAACTGTAAAAAATAAATGCTGGTTATCAATAGTCACCGTGGCGCCTCCTTCATTGCCGTTGTTCCGGGAATTAAAAGGCGGAGGCATTTGTTCGCCCTTATTAAACTCACCGTTATTCTGACGTTCAGCAACCATGAATTTTTCGACATTCAATGGAGTAAGGGAGCTTTTTGAAACCAACTCAAACCTTCTTGTAAAAAAACAAAGCTTATTATCTGCTGATATAATGGCAAGATATTCCGGATCAGCCGTGCTGACTGCTTTTACAATTTGAGGATTAAAAGGAACCGGGTGGCTCATCAGCTTAGCACGCGTTAGTAAGAGCGTTGCATCTTTTTCAAGTTTCTCATTTACATTTCCGAAATCAAGAAAGCTTTTTAAATATTTAGTTGCAGTATCATAGTTTTTTATATCATATAAATATTTTCCCAAACGATAATGCGGCTCAGGCGCTGCATCAGGACATAGTTCAATCATTTTAGCGTAAGCATCCTTCATTGTTTTGAAATCTTTTTTAAAATAAGCTGCATCACCTAAAAGATGATACGGTTCCGCAAATGATGAGTCTTCTTCAATCGCTTTTTCACAAAGCTCTTTTATAGTTTCATAATCCTTGTGAGATTTTTTTGCAGACAAAGCTTTCTCATAATAAGAGTCAGCTTTTTTGATTTCCGAAGGAGGACAAGGTGTCTTTTGCTGTGCGTGGACAACAAAAAAAAAAAAAAAGAAAAGCAGGAGGAAAGAAAAGTTTTTCATTATTCCCTATTTTTTGGGTTTGCCAAAAAGGTCTTTCAATTGTTTGCCTGCTTCTTTCTTTGCTTTCTCTTCCGCTTCTTTTTTCAAACGGTCGGTTTCAGCTTTGGCTTTTGCTTCAGCTTCTTTTTTAATTTTGTCGGCTTCGGCTTTCACTTTATTTTCGGCTTCTTTTTTCAAACGATCTGCTTCTGCTTTGGCTTTATCTTCCAGCTCTTTCTTTTTCTTTTCTAATTCTTCCTGTGCTTTTGCTTTCAAATCATCAACCGCACCTTTTGCTGCTTCTTTTAATCCTGTTTCAATTTTCGGATTAGTGACAGTTCCCCCGATTTTTACATTCACATTCACGGTTTCTCCCATGCTCATGTTTGCTCCCTTGCTATTTGCCTGTGAAATTAATCCTGTGATTACACTTGTGGCAGCGCCCGGCAACATTTTAGTCGGCAATTGCATTCCCATCTTGTAATCAATCGTCTCATCGAAACCATTGGAGCCTTCAATTCTTGTTTTGATTCCTGCTATGGTCTGATCAAACGGTTCTATATACACACGGCCGTCAGTAAATTTGAATGAAAGATTTGCGTCACCGAGCGAAGCTTTTTTAAATTGTTCCATCTTCAAAGCATCGGCTAATTTGCTTAATGGTTCAAAGTTCGAAACGGTTACACCCATTGTTTTCAGCTTGCCTCCGCCATTCAGCGAACTCATCACAGGCTGCATGTGCTGGTCAAGATTTCCGGTCACTGTAAATTCCGAGGAATATTTACCGCTGCATCTTCCGGCAATGGGCGCCATCTTCTGAACAGAATTGAAAGTGGTATATGTTTTCTTTATATCCATATTCTGAAGAGCAAGCGAATAATTGAATGCCGGGTTTTTAATATCATTTGTATTGTAAAGTCCGCTCATGTTAACGTTTCCGTCAAGCATTTCGAATTTAACATCATTTAACCCGACTGCTTTATCTTTTAAAGTAATATTTCCTTTCACATTTTGAAGAACGAGGTTATCGTATAAAACTTTTCCAACAGCTGCAGTCATTACAAAATCAATATTTGCAGGAATTTCCATCACAGTCATTTTTGTTGAATCAGGCGCTGTGGTTGTTGTCGTTGTTGAATTGCTCATGAACGGATTCAAATCAATTTGATTCGAATTCAAATTAAGAAAACCTTTCAGCATTTCTTTTTTAAAATAATATCCCAGCAGGTTATCTAACGTTCCGTTTGCACGGAGATCGGTCGTCCCTGCTTTCAGATCAAGATTATTCAGCCCGATATTTTTCGGATTAAAAGTCAGTTCACAGGTATTTATCTTTACTCCGTCTTTATAATCTTTACTAACGTAGTTCATACCCGTAAGCTTCATGGAGCCTGATGCGTTAAAGTCTTCATAGCGCTTTTGCTCCACAGCGCTCATCCTTCCTTTTGCGGACATATCAGCAGTTAAAACTCCGGAGAGCGAAGTTCCTTCTTCAAGCGGAACCATTTTATTGATGTTGCCCAGATCAACTTTTCCTTTTACCATCATATCAATATCAGCATCACTTACGGGAGTTTTAACAAGCAGGCGCGCATCAAAAGGCTCCGCGCCCATTTCAGCGTGAAGCTTTGAAAGATTAATTACAGTATGATCAGGAACACCGTCAGGATTGCTTATTTTCAAATCCACATTAACATTGTTGACGGCTGTGGGAAGATCAGGATATTTGAACATGCCGTTTTGCACCAGCACCGTCACACCGAAGCCTGGCATTGTTTTATAATTGTAAGTGCCTTTTACAAAACCGTTAAGCGCAAGCGTTCCGGATGATTTCAAATCTTTAAACTGCGCACTGTAAACACCGGGGATCATGGAAATAAAATTACGGAACTCATTTTTCTTCGCATCCCATTTCAAATCCATGTGCATGTTGGAAGTATCAGGCATGGAAAGCCATCCGTCAATGCCCAGCACCAGCTCGTTCAGCTTAATTTCGTTTTGCTTAAAAGTGTATTTGGAATTTTTCATATCCATCTCAAGGTCCGCTTTGATATCGGTGCGCACATTGCTGAGGTATTTCATTCCGCCATAAGACATGTTCGTGGCATCCACATTGGTTTGTGTGTTGAGTGTAAACAAATCCTGTGTGAAATCTCCGCTTCCTGAATGATTAAGATTGTTCATCATCATGCTGAACCCCATCGAACGGTCGTTATAAACTATATCACCACTCTTTATTTCATAATGCTGCAAATTCATTTTAAAAGAAGAAGATTCAGCAGCCTGCGCAGAAGGTTCGGTGCTTTTTGCAATATCGTAATTCGCTTTGCCGTTTTCGAGCACAAGAATGTTGATGTAAGGCTTGTCGAGCGAAATGAATTTAATGCTCATTTGCGAACCGCTGATGATGCTCCAGAAGTTTACGCCCACGTCAAGTGATTTAATGTACGTGAGCGTGTCTCCTTCAAATTCTTTTATGCCGACAACGCTGAGGTCATTAAGTGAAAACGAAAGGCTCGGAAAATGTTTGATAAGGCTGAGGTCAAACGAGCCGAAATCCACTTTTGCATTGATGTTGTTGTTGATTTCAGTTTTGACTTTGGCAATGATCTTATCTTTAAAAATGATGGGGATGGTAACGGCTGCAATGATGATCAATAATATCAGCCCGAGCAGTACATAAATGATTTTCTTTATCATGATAAATGAATTTAATGGAGATTAAAAAAGATTGGTTTAAATGAAAACGTACAAATTTAAGATGTATTACTCTTAAAATAATTAAGTTGTTGATGAAGATTTTAACAACGGAAAACGAAATGAAAAATAATTACTTAAGCCTTGCAGGAGGTAAGCGCAGGGTGTCCGAAAAGACTTATATTTCGTCCCTGACGGGACTTTCAAAGCAAATAGTCTTTTTTTTTACCAATATTAAATCCCTATGGGATTTGCCCTTATGTGCCGTAGGCACAACATATTGGTAGTAATAATTTGATTGGTAATTCAAAAGTCCCGTCAGGGACAAAATATAAGTTGCGTTCTATGAAAACTATTTATTTTTTTT
>DATEMK010000208.1:0-3305 GCA_035275625.1 Bacteroidia bacterium | reverse complement strand
CAGGAAGTCTCCTACCTGCTGCAAAGAATAGAAGATTATAACGGCTTGATTATTTTAGCCACCAACATGAAAAATAATATTGATGATGCATTTATAAGACGGTTCAATGCCATGCTCAAATTCCCGTTTCCGGATGCTGCTGAGCGAACGGAAATATGGATAAATTCATTCCCTGAAAATTCTTTGTTCCTTGAGGAGATTGTGACGGGTCATGAAAAGAAAATTGAAAAAAAATATCTTGAAAGAAAACCTTTTTGCGATAAGCTGAAAAAATATGAACTCACAGGAGGGAATATTATTAACGTTATTCACTATGCGAGTCTCAAAGCAATCGAAAGAGTTCACCATGAAAAAAATGCGATCACTCAAAAAAAAGAAAACATTTCAGAGCCATCAGGCAATTCAAATAAATTTCAGGGTCAATTGAAATCAAAAATTGAAGAACCCCGCTTTACAATTTATTTAACGGATGTATCGGATGGAATAAAACGTGAAATGATCAAAGAAGGAAAACCGTTCCAGGGATAAGATAAAAGGAAATTGCAGCTAAGCTTTTTATAAGAACACGAATCATTTCGCGGGTTCCATAAAAGGCATTGCCGGAAGTTTTCTTTACCGGAGTTTGAAATCTGAAGCTTATTTCCCCTGGTTTTGTTATATTCAAAACTTCATCTTAAACCCCCCTTTTTTAATATAGCTTTGACTAAACTTATTTTTACATTTCCAGGTTTAATTTTTTTATTATGCCTTTGATTTTATCCAACAGCAATACGGCCACTAATGTGGCGCTGTGGAGCATGGTGCCTTTCACGGTAGCATTCGTATTTGTTGTTTTTGTTTTTTACCGGAGCAGGCGCGAAGCCCTGCTGAGACAAAAAGAAGCTGAACTGAAGCAGCACATGGCGGAAATAGAAATGAAAGCCTTACGCGCACAGATGAACCCGCACTTTATTTTTAACTGCATGAATTCAATTTATAAGTTTATGTATCAGCAGGATGTGCAGTCAGCGGGTGATTACCTCGTGCGGTTTTCGAAGCTGATCAGGACAGTGCTTGAAAATTCTAATCACCGGGAGGTGCCTTTGGCTGATGACCTGACAGCGCTGGAATTGTATATACAGATGGAGCAGTTGCGCCTCAGGCAAACATTTGATTACAGCATAGAGGTGGACGAAAAAGTTAATAAGCAAATCACGCTCATACCACCTTTGATTTTACAGCCGTTCGTGGAAAATGCTATCTGGCACGGATTAAATAATAAAAAAGAAAAAGGATTTCTCTGTGTTAAAATTGAACGCAATGATTCAGTAATGAAATACAGCATTACGGATAACGGATGTGTGACCGGGGAAAAAAACAGCAAAAAAAATAATACGCACAGCGATCTCACGGCAACTATAAAAAAGACATCGCTCGGATCGGGGCTGACGCGTGAGCGCATTGACCTCCTTAACAGGACTAAAGGCTGGAATGCTGATTTTGTTGAGACCACACTGCATGATGCGGCAGATAATTATTCAGGACGAAGAGTAGAGATTTTTCTGCCTTATGAAGAGGAATAATTGTTTAAACCGGTTCAGGTTTTTATATGTTACTTTGTATTGAAGAAAGGGATGTATACCGCTTTAATTGTTGATGATGAAAAAGACCAGCGGGATGTATTATCGTCCATGCTGCGGGATAATTTTCCCGGTTACCAGATCCTGGATAGATGCGGCTCTGTGGATGAAACAATCACAAAGATCGGAACGCTCAAACCGCAGTTGGTTTTCCTCGATGTGCTGCTGCCCCCGCTAACGGGTTTTGATGTATTGACCCGTTTAAAGCAAGTAAATTTTGAAGTCATTTTTGCCACCTCTTATGAGAAATATGCCTTGCATGCTTTGAAGGTAAGCGCTGTAGATTTTTTATTAAAGCCTTTCAGCCTTGAGGATTTAAAGCAGGCGCTCGAAAAATTTGAAAAAAGAATTTTGCAGAAATCATCCCAAAACCACATTGATCTGCTGCTGCAGAATATTAAAAACAGCACTTCGGAAAAAATGCGCATTGCACTGCCTACTTTTACCGGTTTTGTTTTTGCACAGGTAAGTGATATTGTACGCTGCCAGAGCGATGACATGTATACCACATTTTATTTTTATGATAAGAGTAAGCTGATGGTATCGCGTACACTGAAAGAGTGTGAAGAACTGCTGGGCGAATGGGGCTTTTTCCGCACCCATGCTTCCCATCTTATCAATATGCGGTTTATTAAAGAGTACCTCCGGGGCGAAGGCGGACAAGTAACAATGACTGACGGAAGCACCGTGGACGTTTCGCGCAGAAAGAAGGATGATTTTGTCAAAGCCCTGAACAAACTGTAACAGTTTTCAATGCTTGTTTTATAAACGCAATTGCATTGCGTGATTTTTTATTTGCCGTTTTCCGGGCCAATCATACCGTTTTCCCATTCAGACATACCACTTTCCAACCAGCGCTTTTATTCGCTTTGCTGTGCTTATACATTTGGTTCAGAATTTAAAAAAATAATAAACGGAGAAGCTGAAAACCCAATAAAGAGTGGGCATAATTTAAGAAAAACTAATAAAATGCAAAAAGGAATTTCAATTCACATTGGTCTTAATGAGATAGATTCGAAACATTATGGTGATAATGGATATTTAAGAAACCCTGAAAATGATGCAAAAAGTATGAAGGAAATTGCAGACTCTTCAGGATACGATTCGACAATTATTTTAAGCGGTAATGCTACTTCTGCAAAAGTTTTTGAAGAGATTTCCAAAGTATCATAAAAAATACGGTAGCTATTCATTCAATTATTATAGGAATAATTATTCTCATAGCTACAGATTCCATCCCTGAAAATGATCACATATCAACACTAATAGAAAAATCTTATTTATCTTTCACACACATAACTTAAAAACATAAACTTATGAGCAACGGATTTCACAAAATTTCTTATCAAAACGCAAAGAATTACATTCTTCGTTTTGTTAATCAGGATGACTTATATTCAGTAGCATCCTCAATGGCTTTGGGTGGTACCATAAAAAAGGAAGTATTCGAAGATAGCTTTCAAGATGAATACCCGGGTTCAATAGCATGGTATTGTTTTAATTACAACAACTCTGAACCAGAACACCCCAGTTTTTTTGTTGCTATTGAAACTACGGGGGTAACGTATAATACGGATAGCGATCCTCCTGATAAGCCAGTGAACCCAACTTTGAAATTTACCAAAGATGTTTTTACTTATACCATGGAAGCAACTATGGAGTGTGTAGAGTTTTTTTTAGATCATC
>DATEMK010000207.1:0-10013 GCA_035275625.1 Bacteroidia bacterium | reverse complement strand
CACTGCCTCTTGATCCGCGTCCGCCCCTGCCCTGTATCCTGAATTCCGTTAAAGGAGTACGCTTTATATATCCAAGGTGTGATATAGTAATAACAACCGATTCATCCTCGATCATATCTTCGAGAGAAATTTCATCACCGGTGTAAACAATTTCTGTTCTCCGCTCATCACCATATCTTTCGCGCATATCAGCCATTTCATCTTTAAGAATGTCCATTCTTAAAGACTCATTGTTTAATACATCATGGTAATAATCTATAAGCTTCATCAATTCATTATACTCCTCTTTAATTTTGTCTCTTTCAAGGCCGGTAAGCTTTTGCAAACGCAAATCCAGGATGGCTTTCGCCTGGATTTCGGTTAACCCAAAACCGGTCATCAAACCATTTTTTGCTTCATCAGGAGTTTGTGATCTGCGAATAAGTGCAATCACTTCATCCAGGTGATCAAGGGCAATAAGCAGCCCTTCCAATACGTGAGCTTTCTTTTCAGCTTCAGCTAATTCAAATTGCGTTTTACGAATCAACACTTCATGCCGGTGAAAAACATAAAATGCAATCAGTTCCTTCAGGTTTAACATGACTGGCCGGCCATGGACCAATGCAATATTGTTTACACTGAAAGATGATTGCAGCGCAGTATATTTAAAAAGATTATTTAATACCACGTTCGGATTGGCATCGCGTTTTATGTCATACACGATGCGCATTCCGTCACGGTCAGACTCATCATTTACATCCGCAATTCCTTCGAGCTTTTTTTCATTCACAAGATCAGCGGTTTTTTTTATCATCTCCGCTTTGTTTACCTGGTATGGTATTTCAGTAACAATAATGCGGTCTTTTCCGTTTTCACTGAGTTCAATTTCGGCACGGGCACGCACAACAATTCTTCCGCGCCCGGTTTCAAAAGCTTCTTTTACTCCCGCATAACCGAAAATAATTCCTCCTGTTGGAAAATCAGGAGCTTTAACAAATTTCATCAGCTCTTCAATAGTAATCTTATCGTTCTCAATGTAGGCAATGATAGCATTCAGCACTTCCGTAATATTATGTGGCGGCATATTAGTCGCCATTCCGACTGCAATCCCTGATGCGCCATTCACCAGCAGGTTTGGAATTTTTGACGGCAACACTGTCGGCTCCTGCAGCGTATCGTCAAAGTTGTTTCTGAAATCAACCGTGTCTTTGTCAATATCAGCCAGCATTTCTTCAGCAATCTTCTTAAGCCTTGCTTCCGTATATCGCATGGCAGCAGGGCTGTCACCGTCCACTGAACCGAAGTTTCCCTGGCCGTCCACCATCGGATAACGCAATGACCATTCCTGGGCCATTCTTACCATTGCATCATAAACAGAGGTATCACCATGCGGGTGATATTTACCAAGCACTTCCCCTACTATTCGTGCAGATTTTTTATGCGGACGATTGGATAAAACACCGAGATCAAGCATTCCATAAAGCACCCTGCGGTGAACCGGTTTAAATCCATCACGTACGTCCGGCAAAGCACGCGAAACTATTACCGACATTGAATAATCAATGTAGGCGCTTTTCATTTCCTCTTCAATATTGATTTTTATTACTTTTTCTTCAGCCATTGGATAGTTTAAAATTTAAGGTCGGAGGTTAAATAGTTCCCCGGACCCGGATAAATAAAATGTTTAAATTAATTTGTGCAATTATGTCAGACTGTAATATATCGGTAAAAAATGCTGGATTTCGGGCATTTTGAGAGTAAAATAAGGATGGAGTTTTTTCAAATTTATAATGATTGCGAAGGTACTAATTGTATGGCACATTTTATGATGAAATAATTAAAAATATTCAACAAAATAAAATGAATCCGCTCACCAGGGTTTCAATCCGGCAAATTTACCTGAAAAGCGGGGAATTTGTAATTTTGAAAGTTAGTTATGTTGTTAATAAATATTTTTAATACCCCATAAAACAATAAAACTTTTTTACTGAATTTGGCGTACAAATAAAAAATTAAAAAAATGGAAGCAAAATTTTCACCCCGGGTTAAAGATGTAATCACTTACAGCCGCGAAGAAGCATTGCGATTGGGACATGATTATATCGGCACAGAACACCTTTTGTTAGGACTGATTCGAGAGGGAGAAGGCATGGCGATAAAGTTTCTGAAAACACTTAATATAAATCTCGTTGATCTTCGCAAATCAATTGAAAGCTCTGTGAAAGGAAGTTCAGGAGCTGCCAGCAACCTGAATAATATTCCGCTCACCAAGCAGGCAGAGAAGGCGTTAAAGATCACTTATCTTGAAGCTAAAATTTTTAAAAGCGAAATTATCGGAACGGAACATCTTCTGCTGGCAATTCTGAAAGATGAGGATAATATTGCCACCCAGATACTAAATCAATTCGGAGTAAATTATGACATCATGCGTGAAGAATTAGAAACATTTCGTTCAAATTTCAGATCGGAAGCTCCTCAAAACCCTGCTGATGACGATCCTTATTCAAAAGAGGATGATGGCCCGGGAATAGGCGCCACAAAAAAGATCGGGGATTCAAAATCGAAAACTCCTGTTCTGGATAATTTCGGAAGAGATCTTACCCGTGCCGCTGAAGAAGGAAAGTTAGACCCCATTGTGGGACGTGAAAAAGAAATTGAACGGGTGTCACAGATTTTGAGCCGGAGAAAAAAGAACAATCCGATTCTAATCGGAGAACCGGGTGTTGGTAAATCAGCCATTGCCGAAGGTCTTGCTTTAAGAATTATTCAACGCAAAGTTTCAAGAGTCCTGTTTAATAAAAGAATTGTAACGCTTGATCTTGCATCATTGGTTGCAGGTACCAAATACCGCGGGCAGTTTGAAGAGCGGATGAAAGCTGTAATGAATGAACTGGAGAAATCTCCAGATGTGATTTTATTCATTGATGAAATTCATACAATTATCGGTGCCGGAGGAGCGTCAGGCTCACTGGATGCCTCCAATATGTTCAAACCTGCTCTCGCAAGAGGAGAAATTCAATGTATTGGCGCTACCACACTTGATGAATACCGCCAGTATATTGAAAAAGACGGAGCGCTGGACAGACGTTTCCAGAAAGTTTTGATTGATCCCACTTCTATTGATGAAACCATTGAGATACTTACAAACATCAGGGACAAGTACGAAGAGCATCATCATGTAAATTATACTCCTGAAGCATTAAAAGCATGTGTTACCCTCACCGCACGTTACATAACAGACCGTTTCCTTCCTGATAAAGCAATTGATGCATTGGATGAAGCAGGTTCACGTGTGCATATTTCTAACATTCATGTGCCGCAAAATATTATTGATCTTGAAGCCAAGGTGCAGGATATTAAAGTAGAAAAAAATCGTGTGGTAAGAAGCCAGAAATATGAGGAAGCTGCAAAATTGAGAGATACAGAAAAACAATTATTAGAGCAACTCGAGTCTGCGAAAAAAATATGGGAAGATGAAACAAAAAGCCAGCGTTATTCGGTAGGCGAAGAAAACGTTGCTGAAGTGGTGGCCATGATGAGCGGTATCCCGGTTCATCGTATTGCACAAACTGAAGGGGCGCGCCTGGTAAAAATGCCTGGAGAATTAAGCGGGAAAGTTATCGGACAGGATGTGGCTATCAAAAAGGTAGTTCGTGCCATTCAGCGCAACCGTGCCGGGCTGAAAGATCCTAATAAGCCGATAGGTTCATTTATTTTCTTAGGTCCCACCGGGGTTGGTAAAACAGAACTCGCTAAAGTGCTTGCAAGATATTTATTTGATTCGGAAGACGCTTTGATCCGGATTGATATGAGCGAATACATGGAAAAATTTGCTGTGTCAAGATTGATTGGCGCTCCCCCGGGATATGTCGGATACGAGGAAGGCGGACAGCTTACAGAAAAGGTAAGACGCAAACCCTACTCTGTTATTCTACTTGACGAAATTGAAAAAGCTCACCCGGATGTATTCAATTTATTATTGCAGGTTTTGGATGACGGCCAGCTCACGGACAGCTTAGGACGAAAAGTTGATTTTAAGAATTCAATTATTATCATGACGTCTAACATAGGATCAAGACAATTGAAAGATTTTGGTTCGGGAGTCGGTTTCAGCACATCGGCTAAATTGAATGCTTCCGATGAGCATACCAGAGGTGTGATTGAGAATGCATTGAAAAAATCTTTCGCTCCTGAATTTCTGAACCGTATTGATGATGTGGTGATCTTTAATTCTCTCAGCAAAGAAGATATTCATAAGATCATTGACATTGAGCTGGAACATTTGTACAAACGTATTATTGATCTCGGCTATAAGCTTAAGCTTACGGATGAAGCAAAAGATTTTATTTCTGAAAAAGGTTTTGATTCAAACTTTGGTGCGCGGCCACTCAAACGCGCTATTCAAAAATATATAGAAGATTCGTTAGCGGAAGAAATCATTAAAGGCGAAATGTCGGAAGGCGATGTGATAGAAATGGTGCTTGATAAAGAGAACAGTGTTTTAAAAGCAAGCATTGTGAAGCCTGTTAAGTCGAAGAAGAAGAAGGAAGAGAATTGAAATAAGAAAGTATAAAGTATAATTTTTATCGCTTAGAAGAACCTCCTGAAAATATAGCGACTTTTTTATTTCACCACTACAAGCTTTGAAAAAAATCTTCTTTCTTTATTTTCAGCTATAATTGTATAAATCCCCTGTGGAAAAGTAAAGTTCAATTCTGCTATACTGTCCGCTAATAGAAAAGAACTCATCAGTCTTCCTTCAGCAGAAAATATTTTCATCTCAGATTTTTCACCTTTAATTTGCCTTACGGTGAATTTGCCGTCTGACGGGTTGGGCGTAATTTGTAATTCTTTATTGTCAGGGTTCAGATCATAAATTCCCGTTGCGCCTGAAACGGTAAAATGTGCTGAATCCATAACAATCGGGACAATGTTCGGAATACAGCCGGCTGTTACACCGGTGACGAGAAGAAAATTCAATGTGTACTGCCCGGGAGATAATGGAGGTAGAATCACGGTATCAATGTCGGTGCAAAGAGCTGTAAGCGAACCCATGCAATGCAGCCCACCGGCATCAATTACACTTCCGTTTATCCCGTTTAAATAAGTAGCGCCATTGCAATTACTATTTGGGAAATCACATTGTACATATATTTTAACAGTGTCAGCGGAAGTCGGATTTGGCGGAACTACTGTAAACGATGTTATAGTTTGAGCCGGAGAATTCAGCATTGCTGATATCATAATGATTATAAAGAGAAAATATTTTTTTTGCATTCCGGAATTAATTATTGTTTGATAAATTTATGCAGGTCGGGAGTATTTTCCACGCTTAATTTCAAAAAATAAATTCCTTTTGCAAGAGCTGAAATATCAATTTTATTTTGATTGTGCGCATTCAAAACGGTTTCACCAAAGGCATTCATGATTTCAATTTCGAAATCATGCGGTTTATTGCCAAAGCTTATTTGAATAAAATCAACAGCAGGATCAGGTGAAATAATTACCGGGATTGTTTTAATGTTTGTTTTTATGGCAATAATATTTGAGTAAGAAATTTCTCCATTGTAATCGGTTTGCAGCAGGCGGTAATAATTTATTCCCGGTAACGGATGAAGGTCGGTAAATGTGTAATTTAAAACCTGTGAGCTGTTGCCAGCACCTTTAATGGTTCCGATCTCTTCAAAGTTATCCCCGGTGGAACTGCGGAGGACTGAAAAATAATCATTGTTAATTTCAGAGGCTGTTGTCCATTTCATGACATTTACATCTCCTTCATTTTTCCCGGTAAAACTCAGCAGTTCTACCGGTAAGGGAACTGCCGAACAAGTGCTGTCTATCATTGCAATAAAGCCATCAACGTCTCCATTGGTTATTGTGATTGAGCCAAATGTGACGGACGGGCTGTAGTAGGATCCCGCCACATACACATCCCCCGTCCCGGAACTGGAAGTAATGGAAACTCCCTGGTCATAATCTGATCCCCCGGCTTTTATTGCCCAAAGCACATTTCCTGCTGCATTATAATTTGCAACGAAAATATCATAGACCCCTGAATTTAATAAGGTGGTGGATCCAAAAGTGATGGATGGCCCTCCGAAATATCCTGTCACATATATTTTACCGCAAACATCTGTAGTTAATGAAGTTGCTATTCCGTATCCCGGGTTTTTAACCCACTGCGCATTGCCGGCTGCATCATACTTTGCAATAAATATGGCAGTAGAACCACCGGGATTTGATAACGAAATAGAGCCAAAAGTGATGGATGGACTGTAAAAAAATCCCGACATATACACATTTCCTGAAACATCAGTGGCAACAGCGTAAGCATAATCCGACCCTCCTCCCATTGCACTTTTAGCCCAAAGCGCAGTGCCTGAAGCATTGTACTTAACAATGAATATTTCATCCACGCAAACGTTCGCATTGGTTAGTGTAATGGAACCAAAGGCAATGGAGGTGCTTCCGAATGTTCCTGTCATATATACATTACCCGTTGCATCGGACGCAATTGAATATGCCAGGTCATCATTGAATTCTCCTGCACATCTTGCCCAAAGTGCATTTCCTGCTGCATCATATTTAGCAAGAAACATATCAGCGCCACCCATTATTGGTAAAGTAGTGGTTCCAAAAGTAACGGAAGGGCTGCTGAAATTTCCGGCTACATACGTATTCCCCGAAGCATCGGTGACCACCGAGATGGCGCCATCCACCTGTGTTCCTCCCGCTCTTCTTGCCCAAAGAACATTTCCTGCCGCATCATATTTGGCAAAGAAAATATCATAAGCGCCTGCAGTGTTCAGTGTGATGGAACCAAAAGTAATGGAAGGACTGTTGAATTGTCCGGCTATATACACATTGCCTGTAATGTCTACTGCAACACCGTATACCCATTCACTTCCTGTGCTCCCCGCTTTTCTCGCCCACACCACATTTCCAGCTGCATTGTATTTCACGAGGAACATATCCGTTAAACCGGAATTATTCAATGTAGTGGAACCAAAAGTAATGGCCGGACTGTAAAAATGACCAACAACGTACACATTACCCGCAGCATCTGCAGCCGATGAACTTACCCAATCGGTGCCGCTCCCTCCTGCTCTTTTAGCCCAGGTCCAATCGGGGGTTTGAGAAAATGACTGTAATGAAAAAAACAGCAGTACTGCAATAAAACTGAATTCTTTTTTTAAACCGTAAGGTGAATAAGAAGAATCTTGTCTCCAGCCCATTTCACTTTCATCACCCTGTATCAGCCTTAACATGTCATTACATATTTATGCTGTAATAAGACAGATTTAAAAAAAATTATTAGTCAAATTCAAAAATAATAAGAAATAAATTTAAACAGTAGTGACTATTAATTTTTATTAATTGCATACAAATAAATATGCGCAGCATCCAAATAACTCCAAAAGTTTACCGGGTTATATTGCTTGGGCATGATGGAATTCATCATGAGTGATAAACGCGCGATGCAACAATTTTATCATTTCTTATAACCAGTACTTCGCCCACTCTTAAATCTTCTTCACCGGGTGTATGGCGAATGTATTCCATAAAAACCTGTTCTCCATCAGCCGTAAGCTTTATAAGTTCATAGTGCAATTGAGGCAGACGTTTAAATGCTTCTGTCCACCATGCCCTTAAGGCGGATTTTCCATTGATTAATCCATTTGTTTCAGGCTGATGCACTTTCAGCTTCGGGCTGTAATGCTCTGCATGGTCATCATACAAAGCCAATAGCAATTCAATATCGTGCGCATTAAAAGCATCAACCCATGCATTCGCTATATCTTTTAAATCTTTCATACTTGTTAAATTACTTCATCAATCACATAATGAACACCATTCATATCGAGAGAATCGCCTGCTTTAAGACCCGCCATTTTCTGACCCAGCGGAGACTGCGAAGAAAACACCATAACCGGCACTCCATCAACATTTATTTTTCCTAATGCGATACTTAGAAAAAAATAATTGTTATTGGCTCTTAGGAGACTCCCAAATATAATTTTCGGAGAGTCAGTTCCGGGGTCAATCTTCTCAAGATCGTTTTTTTGCCTGGTTGTTTCATCAAACTGCCTGCTTATTTTTTCATGTTCGAGCTGCATCATAGCCCGGGCTGTTTCATGTTTATCACCGGCTGAGTTTTTAGCATCATTTTCCACACCCGTTTTAAGATCATAAAGTGCCGCCTTCAGAATTTGAATTTTGTCATCCAATTGCTTCAAGCAGCAGGCATATACCTTTTGTTTAAACGCCATAGCTGTTGCTTTTTTCATGCTGCAAGATACAAAAACATCTCCTGTTTCATGAAGGTCCCCGCAGTCCTGATAGCTATCAGGAGGAAGGATGAGGCGACTTAAAAATTTTCAACCGGTACCGGTTTATTTATTTCTCCCGTCACTGGTAAAAGTTCAATAAAATTTCCTTAACTTTGATTTCTTAATAACTCATAAATTTATGAACATGAAAATCTATACCCATGTTTTAAAGTTTGTTTCCATAGTAATCGGAATCACAATCAGCCAATCGTTGCCTGCACAAAATGTCGGAATCGGAACATCTGCGCCATTAGACAAATTGCATGTAGTGGGATCTGTCCGCTCATCATCGCTTGCCGGTGTCGGAAACAGGAATGTGCTTACTGACCCCAACGGTACACTAATTGTCGGAACCAATACGAATGCTCCTGACTGGACCGTAATCGGAAATGTAGGAACAACAGCCGCCACTAATTTTATAGGAACTGCCGATGCCATGGATTTTGTAATCAAATCAGGCGGATCGGCTGCTGCCAATGAACGGATGCGTGTGTTGATTGGGGGACAAGTTGTGCATAATGCCACAACCATCCAGGCAGGTGATGTGTTTTCAGTTTACGGAACCGGTTATGCTGCCCCTGCCCCGATTGGTGCGATTGGTAACTGGGCGATCAATGGTTATGTAAATTCCACAACCGGTGCCGGTGTGTATGGCGAAAATGCTTCCGGGCTTGGGGTTTTGGGTTTAAGCGCTTCAGCAAATGGTTTCGGAATGCAGGCATTTAATGCTAACGCCACGGGTACAGGTATTATAGCAAGCGGAAATAATTTGCCAGGATTGTACATTGCAACTGCGGGCATGGGAGGATCATTCAGGGGTACACGTTATGGCGTAATGGGACTTTCTGCTGTAAATTCTGCAGCTGTTGCAGGAAGCGCCATTTGGGGAATTAATAACAAAAATATTTTAATATCTTATTTCGGTGGTTCCGGTGTAACCGGGATTGACTCCTCCCTGGTAGGTCCGGGTGGTGTTACAGGAGCTTCTTTTGCTGTAAGCGGCAACGGAGTTTACGGAGAATGCACCAATACTGACGGAACCGGGGTTTTCGGTTATGCAAACAACGGAATTTTTCAATACGGAGTATGGGGAGTTGCTGCTGCAACAGTCGGGCTTGGGACTAATTCAATGGGAGTAGTCGGGCAAAATCAAACCAATGCAGCCGGTTCTTCGGGCGTTTTGGGAATTGAAACTGCCGGAGGTCCTGCAGGAAAATATGCCGTGTTTGCCAATGGCGATATGGGTGCATCCGGAGCAAAGCCATTCATGATTGACCATCCTTTGGATCCTGCAAATAAAATGCTGCGGCATTTTGCGATCGAGTCTCCTGAAATTCTCAACATGTATCGCGGTAACGCTGTTCTTGATGTGAATGGCGAAGCGGTTGTCCTGCTGCCGGATTATTTCGAAAGTATCAATAATAACAATTACAGTTACAACCTTACTCCTGTAGGGCAACAAATGAATGTCTATATTAAAACTGAAATCCAGAACAAGCAGTTTGTTATTGCGGGAGGAACGGCCGGTGCAAAAGTTTCATGGACGGTGATGTCGGAAAGAAACGATCCTTACCTGCAGCAAAATCCTCAGAAGCGTGATGTGGTGATACTGAAGACGGGCGGCATGCAGGGAAAATATCTGACTCCTGAATTATACGGTCAGTCGAATGAACAAAAGGCTTTCGGAGGCAAGCTCCCGAGAAT
>DATEMK010000206.1:0-7261 GCA_035275625.1 Bacteroidia bacterium | reverse complement strand
TCTCATATGGAGAGGAGAATGAAAAATTAGATGACCTGATAGAACAGCAGGCAAAGAATATTACCGGAATAGCGGAGGATAAGGAGGCATTGAAGGTGAGCATGTGCCGGAGAAGCACAAAATACGGACGCATCGGGGCAGGCTGGGCAAAGAAAAACAGGAAAATGGAAGAGCTTGCTATTCTTAAAAGGAAATTCAGTACGGTTTTTAAGCTGAAGGATTCGGAAGCGATAGCAATATGTAAAAATATACGCAAAGTCCTTTTTGATAACCTGGCCGCGTTAGTCAGCTATGAAATACTGATGGCGCAGGTTACGGAGATAGATGACGCAATAGCCGCATTTGAAAATTTTACCGGAGCACCCACCAACGCAATAGATGAGCGTGAACAGGCAACGACTTCGCTGGACCTGCAGTTTGATAATGTAGATGAAGTGGTAGAAACTATGGCTGATTTAATTATGCACTGGCAGGATTCAAACCCGAATATGCTGCTTGAGTTTCAGAATGCAAAAGAGGTGGATGATATAGGCGGCAGGCTGACGGTGGTGGAATTTAATGTTACCAAAAATGGAAACCCTGTTTTTGATGCGCTGATCACTGATTCGAAAAGCCTGAAGACTGACCGGACGGATTATGACGGGAAGGGGGCGATTAAATCTGTGCGCTCGGGGAAACGTCCTTTTTCTATTAACGGTAACGGAGAGGGGAGCAAGGAGGAACTGGTTAATGTGATAAGGGGGAAGAAGATAACGGTGAATGTGGAGCTGTGAGGATAGACGAAAGACGAAAGACCATGGACCATGGACCCAGGACGATAGACAAAAAGAAAAAGCCGCTGTGAAGCGGCTTTTTCTTTTTGTTTAAATTAATTTTATTTTGCTTTCAATCCTCCTGAGGCGGATTTCAATCTAAAGATGACTATTTGGATTTCAACATTTTCTTTGAATCAATTATTTTTCCGTCTATCTGGAGGCTATAGGTATAGATGCCGCTGTTTAATGATGCAGCATTTATTTGTATGGAACCCTGTCCCATTTCGGTAATAGCAGTTTCATTAATTGTTCTTCCTGTTTCATCCTGGAAAATTATTTTTGGCTGTTTTGAATTTTCAGAGATGAAATAACGGATAACGGTGGTGTTATCAAACGGATTTGGCTGGTTTTGGTAGAGAATAGGATCGGATGAAGCAAGGTCTATTGTTTGCTTTACCGGAAATTCTTCTGAGCCGATGGTACGGGTATTACAGCAGCTATTTACCTGTGCAGTTAAGGCTTCGATCTGTGTTTTTTGCTCTTTCATAGCCTTAAACATATAAGGAATTAAGCCTTGATAGTTTACTGTTAGAATGTGCATGGAAGGAGCGGTAATATTTCCTAAATTGTCAATTGCAGTAGGAACATACACATCAGCCACAAGTTGCGGAAATGCAGCCTGTATTTCATTTGCCATAAATCCGGCTTGTGTTCCTTCAGGCAAACCCATATTTGAATTTATTGAAGTGTTGTATTCATATGTATAGGCATTTATCGGATCGAGCAGAGCCTGAACATTCCCTAAGGGCTGAATGTTAGTTTTAATATTTGCATCGGAAGCTGTAAAGACACCATGTGCATAGACCCTGCCACCAAAATAACCGGCCCATCCGATAGATGTATCACCGGCCAGAAAGACAGCTGTACATTGATAAGTATTAGGCGCAGGCGATCTTACAGTAAGGACTGCGCTGTCAATAGGAAGCGGAATGGGATTGCCGGCAGGATTAACATAATTATTAATCCCTACCCTTCCATTAAAAACGGCTGCGTTTTCGTGATATTTGGCAGTGGAATGAGCATTTACTGTCAGGCGTACACTATCGCGCGGTGTGGCAGTTCCTATTGCCACATAATCAGCTATAGTTCCAATAGCAACAGTGCTGTCTACATCTACCCTGGACTCTGCTCCTAAAGCTGTTGCGTGAAAACGTCTTGCATTGGAGGTATTTGTGCCGGTTGAAAAGCCAAGCATTGTATTGTTACTACCGGATTTGATGTCAGTCCCTGAGGTATAGCCCACAAAAACACTGCTGCTTATAGTATCTGTTACAGGTGCGGCCTGATAACCAATCAGGACATTGCTGGTTCCATTATCCAATGTAGGCGCTGCTTCAGCCCCTCCAATGAAATTATAAGAGCCACTAACCATATTGACTGCAGCATTATAGCTTAAGAAAGTATTCTTATCAGCAGTATTTGAACTTAATAAATTTCCTGCTCCTGCACCCAAAAATGTATTAGCCTCACCAGTGGTGCTGGTACCTGCATCGTTTCCAATAAAAGTATTTAATTCAATGTTTGGAAAAACAGAAGAAGGGGGACCCGCGTGGTTACCTACTGAAAGATTCGAAATATTTGATAAGCCACCTTCATCCGCAAAAATCCGATCATAAACAGGACCGGAGGAACCTACAAACCCTTTATATATGCGACCCGTGTCACCTATGCCAATGCTGCCGTTGACGGTAAGTTTAAATGGTGTACAGGGGTAAGGATAACAACCCAAGAAACCTGTTACAGGAATATCAATGCTTACATTAGCATTAGCAGGATTCTCATAAATACCAATTGTGCGGCAAATTTCTTTGGTACTAACATCTGTCCATTTTGTGATAAAATTATTGTCAGATGTAGGGTCTAACGGTGTGCATGCAATAACATCGCCTGTGCCTCCATTGCTAATACTGTCCCTTACCCAAATGACATCACCAAGATTATTGACACTTAAAACTCCCCGTGTTGTATTAGTTATCGGGGTTGCAGCATTTGTCAGTTTTCTGAAACGTAATCCTGCTAATTGGGGAGATAATGCAGTTGAATTTATTTCGAGAGTATTTAAGGGTGGCAGAGCCAGTGAACAATTAATACCTACAAAATGTGTATCAACCGTTGCTCCGTTCATACGTTGTGTATTGATCAGTAAATCCCCAAGCGTGCTGCTTCTGAAATCAGTATGGTTGCCAAGTGCAGCATTTGCATTTTGAGTTTGAGTTAAGCGAAGCTGTGGTAAAGTATTATAGAAACCACCATGATTAGCGCCATCATCAAAAATATCGAGCCTTCCCTGCGGTGATAAGGATGTGTTCCAGTTAGGACCAATACCCATCGTTCCTAATGCCGTCATCCTCGCTACTTCAAGACCTAATTGCCTGCCTGTATTATAAACATCAGCAGAACTTCCATTTCCACAACAAGTTGTAAAAATGAAACGAAGGCTTTCATAACCTACGTCATGAGCAAGCTGTACATCATCGCCCCAATTGATAACAGCGTCTTTACGGTTGGTAGCGCCTGAATCAAGCAATCCTGTGTACATATTATCGGTATCCCAATTATAATAAGTTCCCACATCCATCCACGAACGCCTGCCCCCTGAAGGATTCCCGGCCCCTCTTGAGCCTATATTAAGCATGGCAACTGTATCAGGCATATATTGTATAGGAGTTCCTGTTCCATAATGTGATAAAAACGCTTTAGTAATTCCGGGAGTATTATTCCAGCCGCCTGTACCGTTACCCCCGAAACCGTACCATATCCTGAATCTTTCAACTACAGTGGTGTTTCCATCACCTGTATAAAATTTCATCGGAAAATTTTCCTGTTGACGCAACTCAACGTCAGAGGAGCCACTGCTGCCACCGGAATTAAGGACACCAATCCGAAAACCATCAGTTGCAGCTGAGTTTCCTGAAAACGTGGACATTTGGAAATATAAATCATTATTGCCATCGTTGTGCATGTGAAGGCGGCTTGCGGGACTGCTAAAGCTGCTTCCTATACCCACATCACCCTGATCGGTAATTATTTCACGTTGTGTGCCGGTTGTTACGAACCGCATATTGCCACCTGGTGATTGTATGTAAAGATCATTATCATTACGGTTGTAGATTCTTCCATATTCAAAACTACCCCGATACATACGCCAAAACACCTGATTGTTTGCCGTGCCTACAGTACGAAATATTTCTCCTGCACTTGCATTTGTTATGGTATCTACATGTAAAACTGATAGTGGTCTTGGAGTGCCTACTCCCCAAAAACCCGAAGCGCTGTCTATGACACCGCGGAATATGCTGTCGGTAAAGAATTGAATTTGTTGTCTGCCTTGATGGCGAATCATGAAAGGAAAGTTTTGAGCGCCATCCCAACCGGAATAGTTTCCCGCTATACCAATATTTCCCAAAACGGATACTTGAGCATTTAATGGCTGATTGAGTAATATTGTCATTGTTATTATACTGTATAATAGAATTGATTTTTTCATTTGATTGTATTTTAGATTAATGAATAATATTCAATACCGAAATATTAAATTCTTTTTTTGTTTTAATTTGTAAATAATATAAGCCAGAACTTAGAAATTCAAGCGATAATTCAGCATTTGCTTTTCTTTCTCCTTCAAGTACAAATAAAATTTGTCCAATTGAATTAACAATTTGAATCCTTTCGATTTCATTGATGGTTTTAATATGAATGAAATTTGAAGCAGGGTTAGGATATATTTGAATTTGATTCTGAGCACTAAACTGCTCTGAAAGGCCAGTCCATATTTCGCAGTAAAGCGAGTCAGTACTAAGGCAAACATCATCAAGGTATTGATAACTTGCTTGAGGAACTACCTGATAGGGAAGATTTAAAGTATCAATGTTATTATCATCATAAAAACTTCCAATAATGAGGTATTGATATGCAGAATCTGCAATAAAAGAACCCGAAATTTTAATCCAGTTTAAAGTGTCCGTAATAATTGAATCGGAATAAATCATGGATGTATTTGGCAGGACACCTAACATATTAGGATCACTATATTGATAAGTAGTCAAAGTAGCTCCCGTTTTATTGCTCGCTATGTTTATATATAAATAGGTATATGCCGAGGAAACATAAAATGAGAGATAATACTTGGTTCCAACTACTAGTGCTGAAGTAAGCTGAACACCTATATGCTCCCTGAGGTTTGAAAGAGTTATCTGATAATTACCAAAACCTGCATAAGCTTGCCCTGAATGAGGAGTTTGATGTCCATATTGATTGTAATAACCGCAAACAGATGAGCAGTTATTCATGTAATCTGGTGTGCCTCGAAAAGATAACCAGTTTGCACATTTTCCATCTAAATCCGGGTAGCCGGTTGGGCAACCGCCAGCGAGCGTGTCTTCAAAACTTGGATTCGGAATAAGATTTTGGCTCATTGATGAAGTGCTTAACAGAAGGAATAAATATGTGCAGGTCTTTTTCATGTTAATAGAATTTTTGTTTTTAATAAAAGTACACTTTAAAAGAAGAAGAAAAGAAAGCTGTCCTTGTTTAATCGAAGTTTAAAGAAACAGGCTGCCGTAAAAAATCAGGGCAACCGTTTATTTTCTTCGAGGCAAAAAGAACTCCCGCCTGTAATTTTGGTTAATGGGGAAAAGTAAAATATGTTTTGAAAAGATTTTTGTAAATGTTTTATTATTGGGAGTTATTATGAAAAGAGGAAGAAAAAAGAAAGAATAAAGTAAGGGGATGAAGGTTAGCATGAGGAGAATTGAGGTGACAAATTTAAAGTTATAAAAGGAGTTACCTGTTACAATATTATTGAAATAAGTTACATAATTATTGGATTGTTCTTTTTTAAGCTATGTTAGTGAAAAGTGAAAGGTGAAAAGAACACCAAGCATGGACAAGCAGCTTTTTTGATGAGTTATTAATATTTTGGTTTTAGCAAGTTTAACTTGTTGGTGAGCTAACTCACAACCCTACCCAAACACCAACAAGGGCGGCAATGATTGCAATATATTTAGTAATTTTTTTCATTTTGAATTTTTTTAATATTAATTGATAATTAAAGTTGAATTGTAAAATCCCTGGACATTTTTAAGTCTTAATAAATAAATTCCCGACTTTAAAAAATCCACAGAAAGGTTTATTTTAAAACCATTCATTTCTTCAGAGGTAAAAACTATCTGACCCAATGAATTAATAATTTCTATTTGTTTGATTGAAACACCTGATTTAATCTTAAGATTGCCGGAAGCAGGGTTGGGATAAATTTTAACGTTATTTTGATTGAGTACCTGCTCTTGTATGCCTGTCCAATTTTGTGCATACAATGAGTCTGCGCTCAAGCATACATCGTCAAGATAATAGTAACTATAAAAATTACCGAATTGATTCGGGAAATGGATGGTATCAATATTATTGTCATCAAACCAATTTCCAATAACAAGGTATTGATAAGCTGAGTCAGCAGTGAAAGAACCAAATACTTGGTACCAATTCAAAGTGTCAGCTATTATAGAATCTGTTTTTATTGTAGAGGCATTGGGTAAAGTACTTGAGCCAGTTGGATCCGAATATTGGTATGTCGTAACTAATGCCCCTATTTTATTGCATGCAATATTCGCAGTTATATAATTAAAGCCCGGTGAGACAAAAAATGAAATATAATATTTCGTCCCGATAATCACCGGTGCAGGTAACTGAACTCCAATATGCTCTCTTGTATTTGGAAGATTTACATGATACTCTGCAATTCCTGCATAAGCATTTCCGCTATGCGGTTGTTGGTAACCATACTGATTGTAATATCCACAAACTGAAGAACAATTATTCATGTAATCGGGCGTGATACGAAAAGACATCCAGTTTGCACATTTACCATCTAAATCTGGATAGAATTGTGGACATCCTAAAGTATCTTCAAAACTTGGATTCGGAATAAGATTTTGGCTCATTGATGAAGTGCTTAACAGAAGGAATAAATAAATGCAGGTGTTTTTCATGTTAATAGAATTTTTTGTTTTAATAAAAGTACGCTTTAAAAGTAGAGGAAAAGAAAGCTGTCCTTGTTAAATCGAAATTTAAAGAAACAGGCTGCCGTAAAAAATCAGGGCAACCGTTTATTTTCTTCGGGGCAAAAAGAACTCCCGCCTGTAATGTTTGTTAATGGAGAAAAGTAAAATGTTCGTAAAAAAGATTTTTATAAAGGTTTTATTATAAGATATGATGAACAGAGGCAGTGAAAGAAAAAGGGAGAGAGAAAGTAAAAGGAGGTTTAACATAGGGTGAATTTTGACACAGCAAACTTAAAATGATATAATGAAATAACTGTTACAATATTATTGAAATGAGTTACATAATTATTGGATTGTTCTTTTTAAGTTATGTTAGTGAAAAATGAAAGGTGAAAAGAACACCAAGCATCGGGAAGTAAAGCAGTAATAAGAATTTTTAATACAATT
>DATEMK010000205.1:0-11349 GCA_035275625.1 Bacteroidia bacterium | reverse complement strand
GCAATGAATCTTTAACCGTAATATCGCCATTGTTGTTATCGAGAGTCATATCAATGATGGAGAACCGCAATCCGCCTGCAAGTCCGTTTTCGATGCAATCAAGAGTGAATAAATAAAACAAAGACGGGTTGCCGGGAGCGGGAATGATCAGCGAAGACTGATCAGCGCTGTTGCAGCCGTTGAACCCGTTTAAATCTCCATTGGGCATAAGCACGTGGTTGCGGTTCCACACTCCTCCCTGCCAGGCCCCATGATCACCGCCATTAGTATAAAATAAAATATTGCCTGAAGAGTCGCACATCACTGCGCATCCTTCAAACGCATACATGCTGCTGTTACTCAACGCCACCGGGATGCCCGAATTAAAATCTACTCCGGATGAATCACCAAAATACCAAATGTTATATTGATTCTGTCCTTTGACAGGAGAACTGAAAAACAGGAAGCCGCAGATAATGCAGAGAGAGGTAATTTTAAGCATAAAATTCTTTTTAGATTTCAAAGATAATTATTGCCCGGGACGCGGATGCACAGAAGCAGTAATAAAAACTTTGTCTTTGAAATACTGCAGACAACACAAAAACAAAAGCCCCCGGATTATACCGGGAGGCTTTTGATTAAACCTAAAGTGTTTCTCATTCAACCACGACTTTCGTTTTCCAATTATCAGTTGCTGATTTTATTCCAAGCATATAAACACCTCTTGAGAGATGGTCTAAATGGAGATGATAAGTATTCAGGCCTTCCGTGACAGTATTATTTTGTAAAAGAACCGTTCTTCCTGAAACATCGGTGAGTTTCATCTCGAAGACAGACGCTTCTTTGACGTATATGCTTACCGTTAATATATCATGAGCGGGGTTTGGATAGGCGGAGAACGTGTTATCCGTTTCTAAACCCGCATAACCTTCTTCACGGCAACCGGTTCCTGTGAAATTTTGTGTGCGTACCCCGCTGGTACCGCAACCGTTGCTTGCGCTCACTTTGACGGTTCCGAAACCTGTTCCCCAGTTCACATCTATATTATCTGTACCCTGTCCGCCAGTAATACTTCCGTTAATTACAATCCAGTTATAAACCGGCAAAGGTGTCACCGGGATGATGCTGAAATTCACAGGATCGCCATTGCATACGGTGATCGGATCTGAAGTGATTGTGCCCGGTGTGTTGGGTTTGCCGACAATGGAAATCGTCCTGGGCGGACTGCTTCCCGGTGTGCAAAGAATTGTATTGGCAACCACGCTCAGGAACCCGCTGGTGAACGAGGAGGATACATCTAATAAAATAGTGGTAGTGCCCTGCCCGGTGTTAATGGAAGTTCCCGGGGGTGGAGTCCATGTAAAGCTGGTTGCCCCTGCCACGTTAGCAATCGAATACTGAACTGTGGAATTGCAGGTATTGGTAGTGGGTCCTGTAATAGCATTTGGCTGCAGCGGTATGTTGCTGCCAACAGTTTTACATCTTGCCGCACTGGTACCGCATGCGCTCAGGGCAGAAACGCAGACCGGAGGAGCGCCCGTATAGGGATTAGGGAAGTTTACCGTGATAGCAGTAGTATTTTGCCCGCTGGCAATAGTAGTTCCGGCAGGGGAGGTCCAGGCATATCCTGTGGCTCCAGTTACCGGGGGAACTGAGAAAGGGACTCCCGCAGCACCGGGACAGATTTTTGAGGAACCTGTCATGGATCCCGGGATAACCGGGGTTTTTGAAATGGTCATGCACCTGGGCGCGCTGGTGGAAGAGCCTCCGCAGGCAAGCGCTGCTGTTACGCATAACTGCGCAGTGGTGAATCCCGAAGGGAAAGTGACCTGCACGTTTTGCGTTCCCTGCCCGCCCGTGACGGGAGCTGCCGAGCCTCCTAACGTCCAGGTGTAGGTTGCCGCTCCGCCCGATGCACCGCAGGCATAGTTTTTAACATCATTCGGGCAGGCTACAGGGTTTACCGGGGTAATAGTTCCCGGAACGCCCACAACGCCTCTTATCCATGTACATTTGTTATTTGAACTGCCGCAGCCGTTAACTGCCTGTGCGCAGATGTTATAGCCTGACGATCCCGCCAATGCACCGAATTGAGCATACACGGTGGTACCTGTTGTTGAAAATGGCCCCGGGCTGAAAGGGCCGCCTATATTATTACTGAATAATACCACTGAAGAATTGGTGCCGGTATTCCATGAATACGTTATTCCGGGTCCACCGGCAGTATTAGCCGTCATGAGGTACACATTTCCATTGCAGGCACCGCTTGACGGGCTTGAAACAGATGAGATAGTGGTGGCGGGAGGGACATCGTTTACGTCAATTGTGGCGGAACCTGATCCGATGTCACTGCAATTAATATCATTGAAAACCGTAATTGTGTAAACGTGATTTCCCGCAGTGAGCGGGGTGATGTTTATATCATCGGAACTCGTGACAGAAGAACCCGTGATAACTTCGACACCATCAGAAATGGTATAATCCCAGGGGCCCGTGCCTGAAAATTCCAGGTGAACAGAAGTGGGTTGAGCCAGGCAGATCGTATTGTCCCCGCTGATTGCTGCAGTGGGTAAAGCCGGATCAATACCATCACAATTTTCATCTATGGTGTTGCCGCATATTTCTGTTGCACCCGGATTCCTGGCAGGATCGCCATCATCGCAATCGTCCCCTGCAGCGACAAAACTAAACGGGGGTGTACATCCCGGAGCGGTTTCGCCATTATCCCCGTAATTATCACCATCCCCGTCATAATAGAAGGTATTAGCAGCGGGTTCGTTTATTGTAACATCAACGGTTGAAGCGCTCAGGCAACCTGTGGCATCGGTGTATGTAAGGCTATAGTCTCCAGCCATGCAATTCCCGAGATCACCATCAGGCAATTGGTCAACAATATTTATTTCCCATCCCATATAATCATGCAAGCCGCATTGGTAATAAAGTAAATTAGGATGTGAGGCATTCGGTGTGAAATATAATGTGCCAATATCAATCATGCTGTTCACAACTCCATCTGTTACCTCAGAAGAAGGCAAACTTCCCGGACCTCCGACAGCATCGGTTGAAATAAAGAAATAATGACCAGGGGTGAATACTGAAAACGCATACGTAATTCCGCGCACCAGGGTAAGTACTTTACCCTGTACACCATCTATAGTAAAACCGTTTGCTCCGAAAAAACCCTGGGGATGCGAATGATTTTGAGCTTCGGCAATAACCGTGAATATAGGCCCTGTTCCTGAAGCTGTGTATGGTGAAGTTCCTCCTGAAGGTTCTGCATCAATCGTACCATCAGCCAGTCCGTAACAGGAAGCATCAGAGGATGTATTCAAAGAAGCAATAACGCTTCCGGTAGTTGATCCAATCGTAAAACTTGCTGTGCCTGTGCAGCCATTTGCATCCGTCACAATAACTGAATAAGTTCCTGCACCGAGACCGGATGGGTCTTCCACACAATACCCGTCAACTATATTTATATTACCCCCCATATATATGTGAGCCGCGCAATCGTAATATAACAATGAAGGGTGCGCACTATTGGGTGTAAATGTTACTGTTCCGTTATCATTCGGAGCACCGCTTTGCCCGTTAGTCACAAGATTGGATGAGTTGCCTCCTATAAAGTCAGTGGATATATGCCAGGGATGTCCCGGGGAGAAGACATTAAAGCTATAAGTAATTCCTTTAGTGAGGTATAATTCTTTAGCTTCCATTCCATCCATATAATACGCCAAACCCACACCTACACCGTAATAGGGGTTCGAGGGTGTCATGGAACCCGCAGTCACGGCAATCATGGTGCCGTTAGCGGAATTGGCAGTATCCCAGCATATCGTGTAAGGGGCGGTCCCTCCTGAAGGAGTAATGTCTATAGAACCATTGTAAGCCGTGCAGGCAGCATCCGTAACTGATCCGGAAATGCTGATGGGTGACGGATCTTCATTGACTGTATATTGACCAGTCGCAGTACAGCCATTGGCATCAGTGACAGTCACTGTGTAAGTTCCGGCTTTTAATCCTGTGGGATCTTCCACACACCAGCCATTCTGGATGTTGATGTTATATCCCATAAAGAGGTGAAGCTGGCATGCATAATATAATAGGGAAGGATGAGAAGCATTAGGAGTGAAATTCACAGTACCCGTACCGGTAGGCGCACCGCTCTGCCCGCTGGTAACAATAGTTGAAAGCGTGGCTCCATTGGGTAATGTTGAAACAAAGAACGGGTGGCCCGCTCCTACAGCAACACTAAAGGAATAATTAATGCTGCGTGAAAGCGTTAATGTTTTTCCTTCTACCCCGTCAATTAAATAACCGAAAGCGCTTCCTGTACCAAAATAAGGATGTGCAGGAGTTTTGGCTGCGAAGGTTACGGCAAAATTAGCACCGTTTAAAAGATTTACGGTATCCCAGCATATAGTATAAGGGCCTGTTCCCCCGCTTACTGTAATATCAATAGCTCCATTATGGACTCCCGGACAGGTCGTATTGGTTACAACGGCACCGGATATTGATGGCGGTGTGGTAACTGTTCCTATTGTAATAATATTCGAATTGGCAGTGGTGGTTGTGATGCATGTTGCATTTGAAGTTAATGTGCAGCTAATCTGATCACTTGCAACCAAACCGCCTGCCTGGAGCGTTGGGCTGTTAGTTCCGACAGCACCGCCATTTTTTTTCCATGCATACACAGGTGATGTGCCACCATTGGAAATGGTTGCGTTATATTCTGCACTTTGCCCTGAGCAGAAAGCGGTGGGGCCTGTTATAGAAATAGTGGGAGTGGATGAAGTGGAACAAATAGAAATATTATCCACTGCAAAGCTTGCACGGCTTCCTGCCCCGCTTATATCGCGTTGTACCCATCTCAGGTAAACAATACTTTGATTATTACAGGCGGCAGGAAGTGTTAAGCTTTTCGATTGTAAGTTCTGGGGTGTTGTCACTCCTGATCCTGTTTGCAGTGTGGTGTTATTCTGATAAACGCCATTGGCCTGTCCTGACACGGATATCCAGCCGGCCGTTATAACGCCTACCCTGTATTGCAAATCAAATCCGTTTATTCTTGTATTACTTCCGCCATCATACGGATTTCGTATGTTCATGACATCGAAATTAACCTGCACATTAAATAATCCCGTTGTGATGATAGCAAGGCATATAGAAGGATCAACACTTCCTGATGCAAGCATTCCTATTTTACCATTATAATTATGAATGCCTCCGGCAGTTGTTGATGCACTGCTTGAAGCATTTAATGCCAGGTCCCCCGCAACAAGAGGAGCCGTTGTTCTGAACGTTGTTCCTGAACTGCCTGCCAATGTCCATCCCTGCCATCCGGCAGGATATGCAGTCGAAGTGTGGGCAAGCGCAAGGAAATTTTGAGAATAGGGCAATGATTGCGCAGGGGGAGCTGTTTGTGCAGATAAATTTGCCGCATAAAGAAAGATAACAATTACAAAACCAATTTGTTTTTTCAGCAGGGAGAAGTTTTTCATGCGATTAATTTTTAGGAGTGTATATACTTTTTATCTTTTTATTTAACAGGAAAAGCGTTTTTAACCAGGTAGAAAAGGGATCAGCAATTAACTAATCCAAAAGTAAAAATATTTCTGCTTATTTGAAATTGTATTTTTCACATAAAATGAATGTTAATTCGGGTAAAATGATTGTGATCAGTCTGATTTCTCTTTTACCATTGCTCCGCAGTTCTGCCCTTCGGGGATTTCGGAGAATTTAAAATCCTTCAGATCAAAAAGTTTTCCGCTGATGGAGCCTGGTAAAAATTCAGAAATGTTCATTGTATA
The DNA here is from genome assembly GCA_035275625.1 of Bacteroidia bacterium. Lineage (GTDB taxonomy): Bacteria > Bacteroidota > Bacteroidia > AKYH767-A > OLB10 > DATEMK01. The sequence continues at coordinate 5,563 of DATEMK010000205.1, read as the reverse complement.
AGTATTGCCGTTATCCTTTCTTTTTGAAGTAACCTCAAGCACCATCCCTTTAGGCTTTTTCACCAGGTACCAGTTTCCTTTTTCGGTAAACTCTCCCATAAGTCCGCAGTGACAAAGCATTTTATAAATTTTGCACAAATCGAATTTTACCTCCTGTGCGATCCATGCTTCATCACGGTAATCCTTGTTTTCAATAATTATTTTTTTGCATTCATACCCTTCAATGATTTTTTTTTCTTTGGTAGCGCTGATTTTAATTGCGGGTGTTTTCATTGTGTCGCGAAACATGGCATTGGCATGAACCCGCACTGCTTCCTTCACTTTGTTCAGATGCATAATCATGGTCCATGTGCTGTCAGCAGGAGTAAAAAGCACGCGCTTGCTAACACCTTTTTTATACATCTCGTCCTGTATTTCCATCATTACTTTCCCGCTGTCAACATTCCAGAACATGGGTGGATCCTTTTTTATAATTTCCTTTGAAGATGTAAATGTCATCATAAAACTTCCCGTAAAAAGTTTTTGTGCCGAAGAAGTAAAGACCTGGTAAAATGAAAGAAAAAGGATCAGGATAGTTGTCAGCCCGGGAATTCTCATCTCACAAAGATAAGAACATGAAAGTGCACAAAGTCAGTTTCTGTATTTGGCAAGGTTAATAAGCAGCACGCTGACAAGAATAACCACCAGTCCTGTAATTTGTAAGAACGAAATGTTTTCGGATGCAAAAAAAACACCCAGTAAAACTGCTACTACAGGATTTACATAGGCGAAAGTGCTCACCTGTGTTGCAGACCGCACCTGCAGCAACCACACATAAGCTGTGTAAGCGGCAATTGAACCAAAAATTATTAAATAAAAAAGCGAAAACCATGCATGAGCTGAAATAGTTTGCCATTGCAGGTGTTGTGGTTCGCCAAGCAAAAAGCTGAGAGGTATAAATGGGATTCCTGCAGCAATTATTTGCCACGCTACATTAACCGTGTTTGAACCGGATGTTCCCCTGTATTTGGAATACAATGAACCGGCAGTCCAGCTTAGCGACCCAATCACAATTAAAAGCATGGACCCTATTTCAATATAACTATTGCTGCCCGAAAATGCATTACTTATTTTTTCTTTGAATAATAATACGATCCCGATAAAGCCAAAGATTAATCCGGCAATAGTGGATTTGTTTGTAAAATTTTCTTTCCATTTTGGTTTGTCCATCAGCACAAACCACATAGGGTCAGCACTCACCAGTATGGCAACCAATGCACTTGCAAGGTATTGTTCCACCCATATTACCATACCTGTACCTACGAACAACATGAGCAGTCCGCTTACAGCAGCATGCTTCATATCTTTTAATACAAATATTTTTTCTCCTCTTGCAAAACACCAGCCTAACATTAATAAGCCGGCAATAAGGAACCGCAATGCTCCCAGCATCATGGGCGGAAAACCTTTTAATGCGATCAGAATAAAAAAATAAGTTGAGCCCCAGACAATATATATTGTAGCAAATGCCAGGATAACCAAAAGCGGTGACGCATTTCTTATATTTGAACCTGTCATAATTTATTGAATGCAAAAAATGAAAGTGCAAATCTACGCAAGTGAATGTTCTGCCATTTTATTTTTTTTGAATTGGAAAAAAAATTACTTTCGCTTAAAGTAAACAAGTGGGTTTCAGACAGGAAAACCCGGTTTAGAAAATAGTGTTCAGAAAAGTAACATCTTAAATTTCCCGGTTTCTTCAGGGTCTCTGCAGTCCCGATAGCTATCGAGAAGAAGACCCTGAAGGTACATAATGAATTGCAGAGTAACTATCACTTTATTACAGATATTCTTTTTATTGCACTGTAACTCCCTGCTTTCATTTTGAGAAAATAAATTCCCTGGTTGACTTTGCTTACGTCCCAGGTTACTTTATTGCTTGCTTCTTCAAAAACAGTATGTGCAATTGTGGTTATATATCTGCCCGTCACGTCAAAAGCCTCAAGCGAAACTTCACCCTGTTGACTAAGCGTGAAAGCAATGGTAACGGAACCGGAAGCAGGGTTAGGATAAATTTCCTGAAGAGATGTTTCTATAGAAGCATCTTCACCGGCCCGTATCCAGCAGCAGGAACCGAAGCAGACGTCTCCCTGGTACCAGCCATTAGCCTGGTAAGCCGGAAGATCGAGCGGAGAAATGCATTTCTTTTGACAATGGCATCCACAATGGTAGCTGCCCTTGACTATGCGGATTTTATTGCCACTGCATTGTGCTGTTGCAAATTGATACATCACACTCAGTGAAAGTACCATAACTATAACTGTAATTTTTTTCATGTTAATTATTTTTTTAAGTGTTAATATTAAAGATTCAAATAATATATTTGTGAACAGTTAATAACTGATAGTTCCCACACATTCGCAGCTAAATGAGTTTGTAACAAAATCAACAAGTCCGCTTATTGTGACCGAGCCAGATGCACTGTTAAATCTTCCTGTTCCCCCGGTTATTGTCCATGTACCTGTTATGGTACCGGTTGTGCCTGTCCCGGTCAGCAGGTTTGCAACATTAACCACATCGTCACCGGTACAATGAATAATGTCACCATTGGCAGCGACAAGATCAACCGTGACATTTGTTGTGAGCAGCATAGTTGTAACGTTCACGTCACATGAAACATGGTGAAGCCTGCTGGTTTGTGCGTTCATCAGGCCCGTGTGAGTTGCAGTTCCGCTGAGAAGGAAATCGGACGCGGCAAACGGAACAACGCCTGAGCAAGGTGTCGGTGCAGCATTAGCATCCGCAGCAGCATTTAAAGTTGCATTGAAGGGACGGGCGTGCCGCAGGGTTGAATTGTTTTGACTTGACTCAGGCACTGACAGGTCATCAGATTGTTTGTTGCATGCGGCTAATAGCCCTAATGCAGCAATAATAATTGTGAGTTTTTTTCCCGATAAAAATCGGGATTTCAGTCTTTGATTTTGATTTTTGATTGTGTTCAACATTTTGTTTTTGTTTTTAATTGTTAGAAATAATTTTATGTTGCAAAGTTGAGGCGTGCAAAACGGCTGTACTATCCACATTTGTGGAGAATTGAGGACAGGTCTGATTTCTGATTTTATTCAGCAAGAATCTTCCTGTTGATTCTGCGATGATGATAAATGATCAAACGGGTTTGGAAGATTTTGTCCTTGAAGAGCTTTCCTGGTCAGAAGACAGGAAGGGTTTTTCTTTTATTTTCCGATACAAAACCCCGAAAAAATATTTTCTAAAAGATCATCGGTAGAAATTTCACCGGTAATTTTTCGCCATCGTAGTGGGAAAACGTCCCCGATACCCCCGGCAGGGAAGAAAAAAATCAACCCTCGAAATTATTTTTTCAATACTGCTCCGTGCCATTTTATTTCACCGGAAAGCTGCAAACGGAAAATGTAAACTCCCGGGTTCAATTGTGCTGCGGAGTATTCATTACCACCTGTAAATGGTTCGTCAAATACTTTTCTTCCTAATACATCCAGCATTTGAAACCGGGCAGAAGGGAAATTGCCTGCTGCATTTACATAAATTTTATCATCGAATGGATTAGGGTAGATTGAAAAAAAGTAATCACCCGCAATTTCATCAACTCCAACTGAATTAATTTCATAGCAGGAAGAAGTATCAAGGCAGGTGATTGGAGAAACAATGAGAAGCATTACTGCATAATTCCCATTCACGGTTGGAGTGAAAGATTGATTCGTTGCACCGGAAATAATCTGGTAATTATTGTCGCAATTGAGCCAGTAATAATTGACCCCTGTGGCATTTGAGGTTAATGTAATACCATTTTGCGTTACAGAAGTATCAATACTGTTAATTGTAAGATTTAAAATGATGATGCTGTCACAGCCATAGATGCTGCTCAGCGTATCAAAATAAATTCCGGAAGCGTTTAGCGTTGTTCCATTGAAAATATATCCACAGGATGCAGTAATGCTCGTACTGGTTGTGGCGCTTTGATTTATTGTAAGGTCAAGATTAATTATACTGTCGCAACCATTGACGGTTGTAAAAGTGTATGGATAAATTCCGGAAGATGAAAGATAAATTCCATTATATAAAAAACTGTCGCATGCCAGAACAGTAAATAACGAATCGTAACTCTTATTAATGGCAATCTGCAAATTAAGCGTACTGTCGCATCCGGAAGAATTTGTAAATGACTGCTGGTATGTGCCGGAAGCGAAATAATTAATGCCATTAAACTGAATGCTGTCACACGCCTGAGCAACAATTAGCGAGTCGTTGCTTTTATTTATAGTGAGATGCCATTGAATGGTGCTGTCACACCCGGCAGAATTAATAAATGTTTGTAAGTATGTTCCGGAATTAAAATATGTTTGTCCCGGAACATTTATGCTGTCGCAGCCAACCAGCGAATCAAACTGCATCGGGGAATTACACAAGCTGAGTTTCCAGACAAATGCATCAACACTATATTGACTTCCAACATTAGGATATAAAATATAATTTCCAATTGAAGGATCGAAATCTAAAGTATCATTAAAATAACCTGTTGAATAAATAGCAGATGAATCTTTGGCTGAAATGGAATAAATCTGCCCCGGACCTTCCAGGCCAACAACAGAAAGAAAATCTGCATTTTGGTTGAGTCGTAAAATGTAAAGACCACCCCCGGGGAGCACATGGATTGAAGTATCAGGGTCAAAATCGGTGGTGCCATTGCAAGAGCCGGAAGTATAAATATTCCCTGATTTATCAAGATCAATAGACCATAGCGAAGCATTGTCAAATTTTGTTGCCATCTTAAAAGCACCGCTTGAATCTAACCGGCAAATAAAACTGCTATAATAATTACCTTGTGCCGACAAATAATAAGTACCTGGTCCGGGGTCAAAATCCGTATTGGATGCATCAAAACCGCCAGCAATAAATAAATCAGCGCTGTCATTTAACACAATGCTGGTGGCATGATCACCAAATAACCATGCTCCTGCATTATAAAAACTTTTAGCCCAAATAAAATTTCCTGCGCTACTTAGTTTAAGAATATATATATCATTATGAAAAGGACCTGTTATGGCTGAGCTTAAAGGATAAACTGATAATGAATCGGGATCAAAATCCACAGTTCCTGTGAATGTGCCCGTGGTATAAATATTCCCCGCTTTATCAACGGCAATTGAATATCCATTGTTGTCTTCGCTTCCGAGCGTGTCTTTAAACTGTCTTACCCAAACCAGGTCGCCATAAGAATTTAACTTCACGACAAAGGTTTCATATACAGCGTAAGGGGTATTTAATTGAACTAACGGAACAGTACTAAATGTTGTGTTTAGTGTAAAATAGCCGGCTCCGTAAACGTTACCGGAATCATCAATGGCAATTGACGGACAATTATTAAAAATATTTAATGAAGAAGTGTTATGAGAAAATTCATGACGCCACATAGATATTCCATTAGCATCATACTTTTCAATGAATGATTTTCCATAGCCTATATTTCCCGATGAATAAACATTCCCTGCAGAATCGGTTTTTACACAATACACATTATCCCACCACCATTCAAAATTTTTACTTG
>DATEMK010000204.1:0-4694 GCA_035275625.1 Bacteroidia bacterium | reverse complement strand
CATCATCTTTTTCGTTGGTTTCTGTTTCTTCACTCTCCGTATCATTTTCGATTTCCAGAGCAGGATTCTGTTGAACTTCGATTGAAAGGAATTCCTGCAAAGCATATCCTGATAAGTGCATCAGGTGCATCAGTTTTAAATGCTGCTGGGATAAATAATATCCCTGCCTTTGCTGTTGTTTTTGATTTTGTTGCTGGCTTTGCTTCATTGTTTTCAATTGCTTCATTTTATAATGGCAATAAGCTCACCAAAATTTTAAGCAGGCAAAACGAGGAAATATTCTCCTTTTTTTGGGAAGTAAAATCTACAGGTTTATCCTCTTTATGCTATTGATTACTTTGACGCAGCCTGATTCTTTCTGCTTTTAATTCAGAAAGTGTATCAATTTTTTCTTTAATCAGGGCAAAAAGTTAAACAGCCTTGAATTTATAAATGATGCGGCCGATTGCAGGAGTTGCCATTGGACCAGAGAGAATTATTGGCCTGTTAAAACAGATGCAGTTATTAGTTGGCAGAAATATTGTATAAAATTAATAGTTAGCCGCCAATACCTTGCGAAGATTGATTCAGTATACAGCATTGCCGGGAACCCTTTTAATAAGAAAGTTCTCAAGGGATTTCAAAGAACTTTTATTTAGCTTAGTTCACTTATAAAAAATGAAAATTAAATCTGCCCTGATTATTGATGATGAAGTTGACATCTGCCTGCTTATTAAAAACTTTTTTATAAAGAAGCATACCCGCGTTTCCTTTTCGACAACCTTGAAAGAAGGACTTTCAAAATTTAAAGAAATAAATCCTGACTTGCTTATTCTTGACCACAATCTTCCTGACGGGCATGGAATAGAGAATCTCTCAAACTTTAAAAAAGAAAATAATTCTTTATTTATCATTGTTATAAGCGCTATGTCAAATTTAAAAAATAAAGCTTTGGAAAATGGCGCGGATTTTTTTATGGAAAAGCCAATAAGTTTCATCAAGCTGAATGATTTAATTGAAAACGGCAATTAGTTCCCTTTGAAAACTCTGCTGCAAAACGGGATAAAGCATGACATGATTCGCGGGCCAGGATTATTTAAGCAACAAGCAGAGTAGAAAATATTCAGACTAAATAATTTTTTGTTCATGGATTTGCGTTCTGGCTACCCGTATTGGTTTGTTAAAAACGGGCTTGTCAATTCGTATCCTTCTTTGAAATCTGATATTCATTGTGATGTTGCGGTAATTGGCGGTGGTATTACCGGGGCTATTTGTGCCTATTACCTGCAACGTGCAGGTGCAAAAATTGCACTAGTTGACCGAAGACATATCGGGTTAGGCAGTACATGCGCATCCACCGCTTTGCTTCAATATGAAATTGACACCCCTCTTCTGAAATTGATTGAAAAATCGGGAGAAGAAAATGCCATCAAAAGTTATCTTCTCTGTTTAAATTCAATAGACGAATTAAAAAAAATTGCGGACAAGCTTCCAATAAATTGTGATTTTGAATACAAACAGAGCATCTATCTTGCCTCGCTAAAAAAAGATGTGAAGGATTTTGAGCAAGAATATTTACTAAGAAAAAATATCGGGATCAAAATAAAATTACTTTCTGGCGCTGAAATAAAAAAATTAACGGGCTTATCTGCTCCTGTTGCCCTGCTTTCGGAAAAAGGTGCACAAATGGATGGTTATCTTTTTACACACGGACTGTATCAATATTTGAATAAAAAAGGGTGCAAAATATTTGACATGACCCAGGTAAATGAAATAAAAGAATCCGCCAGAAGCGTAAAGTTAATTTGTGCGAATGGAAAAACTATTTCATGTAAAAAATTTGTTTTTGCTAATGGCTATGAATCCCAGCTGTATTTAAAAAATAAAGTGGCACAATTGCATTCAACCTATGCCATAATTTCAAAACCCCTGGACAGAAAACATTTATTGAAGCTTAATTATTTAATTTGGGAATCAGCGAGGCCTTATCTATACATGCGTCTCACAAAAGAAAACAGAATTATTACAGGCGGAAAAGATGAAATGTTTTACAGTCCGGGAAAAAGAGATAAGCTTATTTATAAAAAATCTTTGCAGTTAAAAAAAACTTTTTTAAAAAAATATCCCGGTATTCCCTTTGAAATTGATTTCGCCTGGGCGGGAACTTTTGCAGAAACCAAAGACGGATTACCTTATATCGGAACAAGCAAGGAATATAAACATGCTTATTTCGCTCTTGGTTTCGGTGGCAATGGGATTACTTTCAGCCAGGTTGCCGGAGAAATAATCAGCGAACTTTACCTGACCGGCAAAAGCCATCATGCACATTTATTTTCTTTCCTGCGAAAAATAAAAATGTAATTTATTTTATAACGTTTTTTCCTTTATAACCTTCTTTTCAACTTCTTCCACCTGGTTAATAAAATTTGTAACATTTGTATCACTATAGGGTCCATAAGCATCTGTTAATGTTCCGCGTTCTCCATCGTCAGTTTCTATAGCATAAAGAATTGAATTATCTGCCGGGTCAGATTCTCCTTCAAACCTGTAAAAATTTAAAATTTTAACTTCTTCAGGTTTATATACTTTTTCTGTTGTCAATGATTTTAACCCGTTCTTAACTGCTTTAAATTGTCCCTCAAAACCAGACGTAATTAAGGAATTAAGGCATGAAACAAGGGTTTTCATGTGTGTTTTATCTGAATCTTTGTTTTTCATTTCTATAAATTGGTTTACCTGTTATTCTAATGTACTAACATAAATGTTCCATTCTATAATAACTATTATGGGCATAATTCACCTCAATTTGTAGAATATCAAATACACAAAATGATTTAAAGAAGGCTGAGAATTTTAAATGATGATTATAATTATGACCGCTGTTTTTTGATTTTTTCAGATTTTGAAGTTGGAATTCCAAGTGCCGGTTTTATTCCGCTTAAAATGGATTTCCAGGAGTAATTAAAAATAAAACGATAAGGATTCCTGGTATAATTTATTTCCGTAAGGCGTGGCGGTTCATTATTTGAAGGATTTTCTTCCTTAATGATCAGGCGATGTGCAAAAAATGAAAGGATATCTTCCAAAGCTCCTGTTCTCCTATTTCTTTTATTTAAAAATTCCATTTGCAGCCGGTGATATATTAATTTCATTTTTCCTTTTGATTCCATCTCATTTGCATGAAAAGAAAAAACCATTGAATCTATTATCCCGGCTTGCATGGAAACATTCGCGTTTCGTTCAAGCATTGGATTGATTGCCTGTAATGGCATGCCTGTTAATTTTCCTGAACAATCAAAAACCATTTCGCTGGTGTTCAACGGAAAACTATAATGCGCCTGCAGTTTCCCCTGGTTCATAAATCTGCATGTTGCATGAATGTTCAAAAATTTTGTTGTTGAAAACAATGAAGTATCATTTGTCAGACCCGTAAGAGTAGCATCGAGATTATTAAAAGAAATTTTTCCCGGCTTGGTTGAACCTATACCCACCTCTTCATAAATTACGAGTGAATGATTAAGATAAACAGAATCTATAGCAATATAAAAAGGAATATTTTTCACCAGCTGCTGAACTGATTTTTTTCTAACCTGTTCGCTTGCATCATTTTTATCGCGGTATGCTGAAATCATCAAGCTGTCAATCTTTAATTGTCCGGCTATAAACCAGTTTCTTTCGAAAAATGATTTCACATTCATTTTATGGAATTCAGCTTTCCAGGCAGAAACTTTCACCCGGTCTGTTTGTTTACCTGCTTTACCCGCAAATTGTTTTTTATTATAATTTGGAATGAGCTGAAGAGAATCAAGAATCAAAGTGGAATCGGTATAAGAAGCAAACAATTTTTCCACCGTTACAGAATAAAGGCTGTCTTTTGTTGTGAATGAAAATTTTCTGATCACCAGGTCAACTTTATCAGCTAAAAACAACCGTCCTGACTCTTCTGCTGATTTATTTATTTTCAAATTTGAAATCCTTAATCCGTTATCCCTGCTGCTGATTGACGGCACTGAATCTCTCACATCATCGTACACTTTAATATCTGCATGGGTGATGTCTGTCTTGTAAATGGTTAATGAATGAATATGCCTGCTTAACAAACTATAAATCGAAAACTTTTTTGCCATGCCTGGTGATGGCCGGTAATAGCCTTTTGTACTTCTGAAAATATTTCCGGAAGGATTTAATACTTCCATCCTGTCAACAACCAGGTTCTTTTTGAAAAGAAATTGCAGCAAATTGAAATCAATTAAGTTAATTTCGCTTGCTGATGCAAAATATTTAGGAGCAGTAATGTTGATGTTTCTTACAGGATTCAAAAGAAAACCGGACAAAAAAACAGATTGATTAAAAATGTTTGTGTTCAGCTTCTCTATTTTCAATTCATACTCTCCCTGCGATTGCCTGTATACTTCTTCCTGCAGCCCGGTTTTAATTTGATGATTAAAATAAAAAGTAAAGCTCAATTGAATGCAAACAAATACAGCAAAGACGGCTAAAGCAAAATAAAGCATGAATCGTACTATTCGTTTTCGTGGCACGGGAATAGCCAAGCTTAAATAGTGCCACAAATATTTATTATGAACCCAAAAAAAATTTTAAAAAAAATTTGGTATTTGATAAAAGAGTCGTTTAATGAATTTATGAACGATAATGTACCTAAACTTTCTGCTTCGTTATCTTACTTTACAATTTTTTCTCTGCCGCCCTTATTA
>DATEMK010000203.1:0-7221 GCA_035275625.1 Bacteroidia bacterium | reverse complement strand
GATTGTATTTAACCGGACGGTTTCGTTAAAGGATTCATGGGCGAAGGAAAGTAAGAAAAGTTAATACTATCAACGAATACGAATTTGTACGAATTAACGAATCGTGCGTTCATTCGTATATTCGCATTGATTCGCATTCGTTGATGATTGTAATTAAAATAAAGCACTGTGGAATCTCTTATATCCGTAGAAGGAATTGAATGCTATGCTTATCATGGCTGTCTTGATGAGGAGGGAGTAATCGGGGGCAGGTATATGGTGGATGTCTATGTGGAAGCTGATGTGAGCAAGTGTTTTGCTACGGATGATTTGCATGACACAGTTGATTATTCCATGATTGCCGATATTGTTTTAAAAGAAATGGCAGTGCGTTCAAAGCTGGTGGAACATGTTTGCAAAAGGATTTCAGATGCATTGGCGCAGTATATAAAGGAGTATGAAAAGATTTCGGTACGGGTGACCAAGTTTAACCCTCCCGTAAACGGCAAAGTGGAGAAAACAAGCTTTTATCTTTCCACCTGACAAAAATTGTTGTTCGCCAAATATTATTTTCTCGTTCTCTAAAAAATATTATGTTTGCGCTTCGGGTAAAAAAATGGTCGCGTGGCCGAGTGGTTAGGCAGAGGTCTGCAAAACCTTGTACAGCAGTTCAAATCTGCTCGCGACCTCAGGGTTAGGGCTCCTCAGTTTTGAGGGGCTTTTTTTGAGGGGTTATATTCCTTACTTTTGATATGGAAATATCTTAACCCATGAAAACATTTTACAAAACCCTTCTTATTTTATCGTTTTATTTTCCATCCTGTTTGTTAAACAATGTTTATGGACAGGGAGAAAATAACATCTGGTATTTTGGTTACCACAGCGGGCTCGATTTTAATTCGGGAAACCCGGTTGTACTTACAAATGGGCAAACTGACGATCGTGAAGGTACTGCAACCATTTCTGATCCTTCAGGTAATCTGTTGTTTTATTCAGATGGCGATACAGTTTGGAACCGTAATCATCTGATAATGCCAGATGGAACCGGTTTAACCGGACATACTTCGAGTACCCAATCAGCCACTATAGTTCCAAAGCCGGGCAGCACAACAGAATATTACGTTTTCACGGCTCCGGAACATAGCAGTACTTTGGATTTTAGTTATTCAATTGTGGATATGACGCTGGATGGAGGCTATGGGGACATTGCACTAAAAAATGTTTCGCTTTTTTCGAATTCAACTGAAAAGTGTGTGGCTATATATAAAGGTAACACGCAAGATATTTGGGTGATCGGGCTTAATAAGGATACTGCTTTTTATTCTTACCTTGTTACATCATCAGGAATCAATCCCCCTGTGCTCAGTTTTCATCAGCCAACATCCGGAAACTATGGTTATGATATCGGATATATGAAAGCATCTCCCCAGGGCGATAAAATCGCTATTGCTAATTATGGGGGAAACATCACTGATCAATTTCATCTTTTTGATTTTGATTGCAGCACCGGAATCATCAGCAACCAAATGTCTTTTTCAACCGGGGATATTTTATATGGATTAGAATTTTCGCCTGATGGCAGCAAACTATATGTTTTTCCCTGGGGAGCTGCTCCTTTATCTATATATCAATATGATGTTACATTAAGCACGGCTGCTGCTATTGCAGCTTCGCAAATAATTGTCGGTACTTCAAATCATTCTGGTATTGGTGATGGGCAAATAGGACCTGATCAAAAAATATATCTTTCAATTGATTTCCGCGATTCACTATCAGTAATTAATAATCCAAACGCACAGGGAGCTGCATGCAATTTTGTGGATAATGTAATATATCTGAATGGCAACACTTCGGGAATCGGATTTCCGGCTCTTATCAGGGGAAGTGTTTGTGGAACAACGGCTATTACAGAAATTCAAAATGATTTAAATGAGTTCCAAATTTTTCCCAATCCTTCCAACGGCATCTTCCAAATCACTTTGCCCAACTTTTCCAATCCGCCTGAGGCGGATGGAAAAGTTTCATACGAAGTCGTCAACACATTAGGTCAAACAGTTTTTCAATCAGAACTTCAAACGCTAAACGCTAAACTTCAAACTAATTTAGATCTGTCTTTTCTTCCAAAAAGCATTTATATTTTGAGAATAAGCAATAGTGTTTCAACCTTTAGCAAAAAACTAATTATTAATTAAACAAGTATAACTATGAAAACATTTTACAAACGCTTCCTGGCTTTATCCTTTTATCTTTCAATTTCCCTGTTATATAGTGCTTATGGCCAGGGAGAAAACAATATATGGTATTTTGGTTTTAACAGCGGACTCGACTTTAATTCTGGAAGTCCCGTTGTAATCACTAACGGGCAGACTTATACGCGCGAAGGTGTTGCTTCCATTTCTGATGCGGCAGGCAATTTGTTATTTTATACTGATGGACAAACTGTGTGGGATCGCAATCATGTTCCAATGAGTAATGGAACAGGACTTTTGGGTGCCGGTTCTTCCACTCAATCGGCTACCATTGTTCCCATGCCGGGAAGCAGCACACAATATTATATTTTCACTTGTCCGGCAAATGAGTTGCCGGGCGACTTTCATTATTCTGTTGTGGATATGACGCTTGCTTCAGGAAACGGGGATGTTACATCTAAAAATATTCTTCTTTTTATTCAATCATCTGAAAAATGTGTTGCTGTTTATAAAAATGGTTCGCCTGACATTTGGGTGATCGCGCATGATCACGACACCACCTTTTATTCTTACCTGGTAACATCTTCAGGAATCAATGCGCCTGTTATAAGCTTCAGTCATGCAGGCAATGTACTTTCCCTGGGATATATGGTAGGATTTATGAAAGCTTCTCCAACCGGGGATAAAATTGCAGCGGCTTTATATGAAACTGGCGGTAACAATGATTTTGCCCTGTATGATTTCAATTGCAATAATGGAACTATTAGCAATGAAAGAGTCATAACACCCGGAGGTAGTTTATACGGGTTGGAATTTTCGCCCGATGGAACCAAGCTGTATGTTGCTCCATGGTGTGAAGGTCATGTTGACCAGTTTGATGTTACTTTGAATACAGCCGCTGCCATTGCAGCTTCGCAAATAACTGTCGGTAATTCAACTCTTCCTTGTCTTGGAGGGATGCAAATAGGCCCTGATCAGAAAATATATGTTTCAATAGATGGCGGAAGTTCAATTTCTGTTATCAATAATCCAAACCTGCAGGGAGTTGCCTGCAATTATGTTGATAATGCAATTGTTTTAGCAGGGAATCAGTCGGGAATAGGCTTACCGGCTCTTATCGGAGGAAGCGTTTGCAATACCATCACTATTTCCGAAAACCAAAATGATGGGAATGAATTTCAAATTTTTCCTAATCCATCTGACGGTATCTTCCAAATCACTTTTCCCAACTTTTCCAATCCGCCTGAGGCGGATGGAAAAGTTTCGTGCGAAGTCATAAACACATTAGGACAAACAGTTTTTCATGCCCCACTCCCGGCCTCTCCCCGGTGGGGAGAGGAGTCCTCCGCACAGCTTGATCTTTCTTTTCTTGCCAAAGGGATTTATGTTTTGAAAATAAATGATGGTGTTTCTGCATTCAGCAGTAAATTTGTTATTGAATAAATGAAAACATTTTACAAAATGGAGTATCACTTCGGGATAGTTTAAGGTTCAGCATCGGTTGCTGAACCTTTTGCTTTTTTATATATATTTGATTAAAATTCATGGCATGAAAAAACTATTTACACTCACCTTCATTTTATTTTCTTTTTTCGCCCAGGCGGATTACTGGACGCAGAAGGCAAATTATCCGGTAGGAGGATTAGAATATCCATTTTCCTTTTCCATCGGAAATAAAGGATATATCGGAAGCGGCAAAGATATTTCAGGCACTGTTTATGATGCCTTTTGGCAATATGATCCTGCAACCAATGTTTGGACACAAAAAGCAAATTTCATTGGCGCTGCAAGATTTCAGGCAACAGGAATTTCCATCGGCACTAAAGGTTATGTGGGATTGGGACTTGATCCGGTATCCCCGCTGCAGGATTTCTGGGAATATGATCCCGTTACTAACCTATGGACACAAAAAGCGAACTTTGGAGGAAGCGCAAGATTTTCTGCCACCGGTTTTTCAGTTGGTCTTAAAGGATATATCGGTACAGGATATAATTTCATCTCAGCTTATAAAGATCTTTGGGAATATAACCCGGTAACGAATTCATGGTCGGCCAAAGCAAGTATTCCGGGTGCAATAAGATCGGGTGCGAATAGTTTTGCAATTGGTAATAGCGGCTATGTTATCGGAGGCTTCAATTTCAATTTAAATTATCTTTCAGAGGTTTGGGAATACAATACTGTTTCCAACACATGGACCCAGAAGGCTAATTTTCCTGCCGGCAGGTTCCTTGGAGCAGCCATGGCGATTTGTGACAAAGGATATTATGGAGTAGGGGCAGTCTTAGGCACCTATTATAATGACTTTTGGCAATATAATCCGGTTACAAATGCGTGGATCCAAAAAACAAATTTTTCCGGGCTGAACAGGAATGAACCTGCATATTTTTCTATAGGATCTAAAGGATATATTGGTGTGGGCGGAGAAGATTCCGGGCCATTATATAATGATTTCTGGGAATACACTCCCGATAGCGCCTGCGCAACTGGCATAGATGAGTTTGAAGCTTCGGGTTTGAAGTTTGAAGTTTCCCCCAATCCTGCAAAAGAGTTTATAGTTATCAGCTATCCTCCCGATAGCTATCGGGACGGAAAGGAAAACACAGACATAACTATAACAAATGTTGAAGGCAAAAAAGTTTACCAAAAACCACTGACCCCTAAAGGGGAACCAACCATTAATATTCCTCTCTTAAAATTAAGAGCAGGAGTTTACTTTGTTGAAATAAGCAATGCCTGCCTGCCGGTCAGGCAGGGAAAACAAAGAGCAGTGAAGAAGTTTATAAAAGAATAATTTAAAGCATTATATCCTTTGAAAAAACTTTTTACCATTATTTTAATTTCTTTCTCATTTGAATTATACGCACAATTAAATACAGCTAATAATTTAAGTGAAGATGATATTTTTATTGCCCCGGCAAAAACTGCAATAACAACCGGTACTTATAAAAATAAAAACACAACCGGGATTACCTGCAACCCAAATACTTTTTGGGCAACTAACAGCTCAGGGCAGATTGAAGAATTTCAGCTGAGCGGAAATGTGGTTACAAGCAATGGGATCGTGGTTTCACAGGCGATACCAGGTTACTCATTAGCCTTTTCAAATAACCTGAACGGATCATTCAGCCCGACCTTTTATTCTGAAGTGACTCCCGGAAATCATCCTTATTTCTATGATGGATCAAATTGGACAGGTGATACAGCCGCTTCCACGTGCCCTCCTTTAAATGCCGGTGGAAATGGCAATTATTTATATTACCTCTATAATGGCAGTCCTAATTGTATTGAAAGATATGATGGCATTTCATTTACTCAGATCTATGCGGATTCCACTTTGAAATTCGCGTCTGCAGATATAGCTATTGATGATGCCGGAAATATCTGGAGTTTCATGGGCGCGATACCAACAGTTGCAGAATATATAATTGTATTTGATCCCAATGGTCAGATCATCAAGCAATATCCATTTAATCTCAATACAAATTGTGCTTACGGATGTTTTTTACTTAACGGCATTTTATATTTAGGATTTTGCAGCGGAAATACAGTATATCCCAATACCCTGCTTCCTATTACACTCACAACCGATTCAGCTATTACCGGCACACCGATAAATTTTACTGCACCCTCCCCGGATCTTGCAAGCTGCTCTCCTGGAAATCCCCTTGCCATAGCGCAAAATAATTTACCGGGTTACTATTTCCTGGTTTATCCGAATATTGCTGCCGATTATATTACCTGTGATATACATGTTTCAAACAATTCACACATTGATATTTCTATAATAGGTGCTTTAGGCAAACTTGTTTATAGCGAATCTCAAAATGCAAAAGGTTTTAAATTCCAAACTAAAATTAATGTCAGCCATTTTTCCAAAGGAATTTACTTTGTTGAACTAACTAATGCCTGCCTGCCGGACAGGCAGGGAAAACAAAAAGCAGTGAGGAAGTTTATAAAAGAATAAGCATGAAAAAACTTTTTATTTATCCTGCCAAGCTTCAGCGAAGCGGGTCACTCCTCACCTTCATTTTATTTTCTTTTTTCGCTGAAGCGGATTACTGGACGCAGAAGGCGGATTTTGGGGGAAGTGCAAGATGGACATCAGTTGGGTTTGCAATTGACAATAAAGGATATTTTGCAACTGGATATGACGGCTCTTATAAAAAAGATGTATGGGAATTCGATCCAATTACTAATACTTGGACTCAAAAGAATGATTTTGCAGGAACGAAAAGAGCTGACGCTATTGCCTTTAATATTGGTTCAAAAGGTTATATTGGTACAGGGTATGAAACATTTATCATTTATAAACAGGATTTTTGGGAATATGATCCATTATCAGATAGTTGGACACAAAAAGCGAATTTTGGTGGTGGCAATAGAAGCCTTGCTATAGGGGTCGGTTCTTCGTTAAAAGGATTTGTCGGAACCGGATATATTGCAGGAATAAATGGTTTTCAGGATTTCTGGGAGTACGATCCTTTTTTAAATAGCTGGAATCAAAAAGCAAGTTTTGGAGGGATAGAGCGGTGGCTGGCAGCAGCTTTCTTAATTGGTGATAAAATATATCTTGGTTCAGGATTAGTTCCGGCAGTTCCCCAACAGGATTTTTGGGAGTATGATACAAGTCTCGATGCCTGGACACAAAAAGCTGATTACGGGGGAGGGCCAAGATTTGGTGCGTCAAGTTTTTCTATTGGCAATAAAGGATATGTGGGACTGGGCAATGATGGAACGACTACAAAAAATGATTTTTGGAAATATGATCCTGCTTTCAATCTATGGAGTCAAGTTGCCAATTATCTTGGGGGAATGAGAAGGTATTCTTCTTCTTTTTCAATTGGCAATAAAGGGTTTGTAGGTCTTGGGGTTGATGAAAATTATATTGCTCAAAATGATTTTTGGGAATACACTCCTGATAGCACCACAAGTATTGAAGAGGCTCCAACTTCCAACTTCCAATTTTCAATTTCTCCCAACCCTGCAAAAGAGTTTATAGTTATTAGTTGTTCTTTAGCAGGAAAAGAAAACTTAGCTATTACTATAACAAATG
>DATEMK010000202.1:0-4380 GCA_035275625.1 Bacteroidia bacterium | reverse complement strand
GTAATTCTTTCTCAAGCTTTTATAAAATTTCAACACCTCTTTCGAACGCTCAGTCATATTCAATTTGACATAGTGCCTAACTGTTTGACCATGGCAAGTGCTTGCATAAAGTACTTTCTGATAAATTTTCTCGAAGAAAATGACAAAAGGATTGCAATTATTCCAGCTGGAGGTTTTATTACTCTAAATCGTCATATCTTTATAATCTAATTTGCAAATTAAGGTTATCAAAAAAAAGAACGACAGTCATTTAAAGCTATTCGTTTTCTAAAATGGTATGGATGGAAAAATAATTTCGACATTCAAATGTCAACTTCACCACAAGGAGAGTACCGAGTATTTATTCCTATGTCTGGAAAAACATATAAACTCGATGGTTATGTCCCCAAAGAAAAAAGTGGTTTAACTAAAGATTTGGCCATTGAATTCCATGGATGCGCTTATCACGGCAATCAATTTTATGCCTTTTGTAAATTTTTTTCCTAAAATTAAGGGCATGATTGTTTGTATAAAAATCCGGACGAACTTTGTTTAAACGGTAAAACAGCCGGCTTTAATTACGAGTCAACAATCGAAAGATGCAATGCCATTGAAAATAAGGGATTCGAGGTTCGGATGTTTTGGGAATGCGAAGTTGAATTAATGCTAAAGAATGACGCTGAAATGAAATCATTTTTTTCATCAATCCAAGATAATAGCACAATAATCGATCTGAGGGAAACATTTTCTGGTGGTCGAGTTGGTCCATCTACATTGAAATGTGATCTGTCCGAAATACCTGGAGCTTTGGATTATTACACTATCCGTTGTTTTGATATTGTTAGTCTTTATCCATCAACAAATTATAATTGCGAGGTTTGAAAACAATAAAATGTATGTTATTTTTTTATGGTTTAGTATCCGTTGGGGCATCCAGAAGTTATCGTTGAAGACAAAGATGTTGATTGGCGTCAGCCGGCAGATAACCCATATAAAGGGATCATTAAAGTTTAGTTTTTTAACGCAATGAACAAAGTGTACCTTTATATTTAGGTATTCATAATTCCACCTCAACAACTCCTTTTAATTCCAGTTTTACCGCTTAAAATCGGTGGAAAGTTGATGTTCCCACTGTGTCGGTATAAAAAATTATCTACTTAATTTATAATTTTCATCTTTCTTTTCATTAGAGCTTGTGCTGAAAAAAATGAAATTGGAAAAGCGAATCGGCTTGCAAAAACGTTTTCGGAAGATTCATTGGAAAACCACCAATTTTGTGAACATTCGGAAAAAAACCAGGGTTTTATAACCACCGTGACACATGTGGAATTAAATTTGGCCCTCTCTCGGTTTTATCGCGTTACGCATTTATACACGTATGTTTATTATTTCTTCTTAAAAAGTAACCATCAACTATAATAGAGTCTATTCTTGGGAAGAATGGAGTAGCGAGCTATTCAAACCATATATCCGTAAAGCAATGGAACTAAAGCTTACAGGTGCATATTTTTTTCTGTTAACAAATTAATAGAAAAGTTTTTTTTTCACAGCATCTGGATGGCCAGAAGAAGTTCTAAATCCAGATAATCCTGAACTAGAACGAATTAACAAGGAAGAATTTATTTTGCGAAATGAAATTGAATATGGAATAAAACTCAATTTTGACGACATAGAGCTGTAACTGTGTAACATTTTTTAAGCGTAAAAAATAAAAATTTATAGGAATGAATCCATGCGTTGGCTTGTCAAACGGTTCGCCAACAGTTTCTGGGGTTAAAAACAAATATCAATCCTTTAATTTCTATCATTATTGTCATGTATAAATATACAGGTCGATGGACATTAAGAAACAATATGACGCGCGATTTAATAACTGTTAATTTATTCTTTTATTATAATTTACCTTGTATAATTTTAGAATTCGCCATTTGAATTGTTCAAACTATTGGAAAACCCTAAATTTGAAAAGGGGGCGATTGAAATGATATCATCTGAACTTTTTGCAGTTCCTTATAAGTCGTTAACAGATTTTGCAGAATCACATGATAAGTATAATGTAGTGGTATGTTTATTGTAGATATATTTTTTTCGGTGGGATTTAAATTATATAGCTTGGCATTTTTACAACATCTTATGCCAGAGCAACGCTTTACAACTACATGGAAAGGGTATCGTTAAAGGAGGGCCATAAATTATTGTACACTGGTAAGTGTCGCTATACAGCTGATAAAATTTGTTAAAAAATAAATAGATACTGATTCAATAATATTTTTGGCGCCACGCAATTCAGAATTGCCGTTCACGGAGGGTTCGTGTTTGGGACAAATGAAAGATGAATATCCAAATCATGATATAATTTCATTCTACAGGTTTTTTTCTTTCAATATTGTTTTTGCTTCAACAAACAGTAGTATTAAGTGGCGGAGCAAAGCAGTATGGACTTGAACTTGAGCATCGGAAAACCAAAGAAATATCGCATGTTTTAAAGTGCAGAGGTTTGACACTTGATTCTGCAAATGAAGACAATTTCAACTTTAATAACTTCAAAGTAATTTTTTTGCTAAAATTTTTGTTTAATTTTTTACGTCTAGGAAATGATCAACAGTTATGGAAGGAATAAGCAAGAAAATTGTATCACCCTTGAACGTGATCGATTCAGACCTAATTGGCGCAGAGGTGAAGTGCTAACACAGAATTGCTCATTTACATATTCTCCAATTTATGATAAAGGTACACAAAACGATTTACGTGGTAAGCAAAAAAGTATTAAGGGATTGTTGACGCTAATTTGGATGTATATCCATTTGGCTATATCGGAATGGCTGTAGAAGACCCGTTGCGATTATTTGCCGGTTCCGAATACAACACAAAACATACATGATAATTTATTTGTTTTTACCTTGTTATGTATTGCATAAAAATTTTTTTCATTTGAATCATATTTTTTGAACAGTTATATCCTGATTAATTGTTTTTTTTCTTTTCACAATTCTAAAAAAAGATGATTACTTAACATTTTAATAGGTTATAACATTATGCAAAATAGCACCGGATATTATTTACATAAGCAGCAGCAGATGTTGAAAAAAAAATCGGAACATGGAATTCCTACAATACTAACACATCCACCCATTCCAACGTTCATGAATTTTTGGCCAGTAAAGCAATACAATTTCCTAGCACGTTGTAAGAAGCAGCAAAAGAAATACTCTGATCTTGCTGATTACGTAGAACAGCAAGGGGGCGGAGGGCCCATCTTTCCACCGTTTCTTCCTCCCTTGTTACCTCAACAGCAGCAGCAGCAGCAATTAGCAATAGAAGCACCAGCATTGCCACCTCCACCTTTTAATCCAGTGTATGTTGCGAACGAACAATATGGATCACTGACCAAGCGCTCTTCCTGCATGTTTTCAACAGGATATGTTGAACTAATTATTGGTGTTGTCTTTTTAAAATGGAGAGTTAAAAAAATGAATTTTTAAGGACCTGTGTTATCTGGAAAGACAACTGAACTTATTCGCCAAATTGGACATCACCGAACATTGAAAGCGGTTGTTATTAAGCCGAAAATTACCTGCAGCGATGATGAGGACTATCAAAAATCTGGGGAATTTTTTATCAATTATTACAAGTATTTTGTTTTTTGTGTAGATAATACTAATAATTCTCTGAAAAAATCATAGGCTTAAAATAAAAGCCATAGCTACATATTCAATTGAATACATAAGCTCAATGCTACTGCAATATGATATTGTTGGAATTGAAGACGCTCATTGTGTATTTCTTTTTTTGGACCACGTTTTTTTTAAAAATCCAGTTCTTTTTTTATAGTTTTCGGACATGACAAAATGGGCTGGAATGCTTGCAAGCCATGGCAAGATGGTGTTCATCACCGCTTTGAATGGAGATTTCCACCAAGCAGTTATTTATTGTCTGTCTGTTTTCGGTTTTTTACTATTCATTTTTTTCAGCCATTCTGGAATATAGCTGAAGTTCAAGCAATTGCAGACCGGATTAAAACACTTACGGCTGTTTGCGAGTACTGTAACTGTGGTACTTGTGAGGCACCATTTTCCGTTAAACGACGACCAAATAATGTGCTTGAAGAAGAAGAAGAAACTTGGAAACCAGCAACTGGCAGCAGCATCAAAGACGAAGGAATTTATCCTAGTTGTAGCAGCAATAGCAATGAATATAATCTTATGTTCACACGAAAAGAAATGTCTAGCAAAAATTGTATGCCAATATGCCGTGGTTGTCTTACTGCTTACAACAATTGTTTGTAACGAAAAAATGTAGTGTGTGCAATAACCATTGTCAGTTATTTTCTTTGCAAAAATAAACAAATATTTTTCACAAGGGGTTCGAGCTGAACCCTGCAGGCTCGCGAAGCGAGCCTGC
>DATEMK010000201.1:0-8404 GCA_035275625.1 Bacteroidia bacterium | reverse complement strand
TGGTTATCAATTATTTACTAAATAAAGATATATTTTTATTGTTTATCAATAAATATTTATTGATATTTGCGACATAATCTCATAATTAATTAAAACAATGAAAACAAAAACAGAAAAAATTTTATCAGTTTTACATGTCTTAGCCTGGGTGGCTATGATAGGCTATGCAGTTAATTTTGGAAGCCAGTTAATTTCCTTTGTAGTAAGTTTTGCAAACCCTGCTGCTTCCAAAAAAATTCCTGGAGTTGCTCAAAATTTATTATTCCTGCAACAGGATAATTTTTGGTTTTATGTGTGTGTCATGTCTTTTGTAATGGCCTTATCGGCAATGTTTGTGCAGCTCTGGTATATTGTAATTACATTATTGTCAAAGCTTAACATCAAAAGCCCGTTTACAATTGAAGTATCCAAAAAGTTAGAGAAGATTGCATATTTGTTATTTACCATTTGGGTAGTAGGTTTTATTGGTGAACATTATGTTGATTGGCTTTCTAAAAGATTGGGCGAACAGTTGAACATTATTAAAGTGGCGAATGAATTCCTTTTTATTTCAGGTATTGTTTATATCATTTCGCAGATTTTCAGGCGTGGAATCGAAATTCAGGAAGAAAACCAGCAAACCATTTAATTATGCCTATAGTCGTGAATCTTGATGTAATGCTGGCGCGCAGAAAAATGCAGCTGCAGGAGCTTGCCGAAAAAGTTGATATTACTATGGCAAATTTATCAATTCTGAAAACTGGTAAAGCAAAGGCAATTCGATTTAGTACATTAGATGCTATTTGTAAAGCTTTAAATTGCCAGCCCGCAGACATTTTGGAATTTGTGGAGTGATTGTTAGTACAACCCACCGCATACCCGCAAAAAAAATCCTTCAGATCACAGCCATAGGTTTTTTTCCGGCTTCTGCCTTCCGGCCTCTGTCTTCAGACATTTTATTCGCAAAAAGTTTTTATAGCATAAGGATAATTGCGCATCTTTGTTAAGCAATAATAAAATTTTGCCTTATCATGAAAAATAAAAAAAGATTACTGCTGCTCATTACAGCAATCGCACTTTTAACTCCCCTTTACTCCTCTGCTCAGAATTCCCGTGTACCTTCTGATAAAAAGAAGCCGCTACATCAGGAAACGTTAGATGACCCCTATCTTCCCAATGCCTGGAATAATAAAAAAACTTCCCCGGCATACAAATACAGAAATAACGGGGCTTTAAAAATAACCACCGGAAGTATCATTTTTACAAACCAGGTAAATGTGGATGCAAGCGGACAAAACATCCTGGGTGATGCGGCCAACGAGCCTAACATTACTGTAAATCCGTTGAATCCAAATGAAATTGCTATTGGCTGGAGGCAATTCGACAATGTAAGCAGCAATTTCCGGCAAGCCGGATGGAGCTATAGCACCGATGCAGGACAAACCTGGACATTCCCCGGTGTGATTGAGCCCGGTATTTTTCGTTCCGATCCTGTGCTTGATTATGACAGTAGCGGGAATTTTTATTACAACAGCCTCACAAATTCGCCTACTTACCTTTGCAAGGTGTTTGAAAGTACCAATGGCGGGGCCACATGGAACAATGGTACCGATGCTGCCGGTGGAGATAAGCAATGGATGGCAATTGACCGCACTGCAGGTGTGGGAAGCGGAAATATTTATTCGGTCTGGACATCTGTTTATAGTTCGTGTCCACCTGGTTTCTTCACGCGCTCAACGAATGGAGGCAGCAGCTATGAAAATTGCACTGAGGTAGATAGTTTTCCCTGGTGGGGTACAATGGCGGTAGGAAATGCTGGAGAACTATACATTGGCTCCGGAAGCAGCCTGATGGATAGCCTGCTGGTTGTAAAATCGCTGAATGCGCAAATAACCGGCTCATTGATCAGCTGGAATCCTGTATTGGTTTATTTAGATGGGTATCTAAACGGATGGGTACCTGTTAACCCGGTGGGTCTGCTCGGTCAGGTAAATATAGATGTGGATCGCTCCAGCGGTGCAGGTCAGGGTAATGTTTATGTATGCGCTTCAGTAAGCAGGCTTTCAAACTTTGATCCCGGTGATGTGATGCTTATAAGGAGCACGGACGGAGGGCAGACATGGAGTGCACCTATACAAATAAACGATGATCCTTCACAAAATAATACCCAGTGGTTTGGTACTATGTCGGTTGCACCCAATGGCAGGATTGATGCTATATGGCTCGATACCCGTGATAATCCCGGCTCAGATGAGTCAGCGCTCTATTATTCCTATTCCACCGATCAGGGAAATACCTGGTCGGTCAATGAAAAACTGTCTGCCTCTTTCGATCCTCACGTAGGTTATCCCAACCAGGATAAAATGGGTGATTATTTCGATATGATATCCGACAATTCCGGTGCCCATCTCGCATGGGCAAATACCCTTAACGGGGAAGAAGATGTTTACTACAGCTATATTATTCCTTCCATTAACACAGGCGTCAATGAAATTTCGGGCAACGGCACATTTTCTGTCTTCCCGAATCCGACTAACGGTATATTTGTTATTACAGGCATCCTAAATCAATCTCTCCCGGTAGGTGTCGGGATTGAAATATGCACTGTGCTGGGAGAAAAAATATATGAAGCAACAATTCACTCCGTAAGGAGCCCTTCGGACAAAACTAAAACCGAAATTGATATCTCTGCTCAACCGGCAGGAATTTATTTTCTGAAAATTATTAACCGCGATGGAAGCACAGTAGTAAAGAAAATAATGAGGGAATAAAATCTTTTATCCCGGAAAAAAAAACCCTTTCCAAATAAATCTCTCCAGGTTTTTCGGGCTGAATACTATGCGCCTCTCCGGGTAACAGGCAATATTAATGAACAGCGTTATGGGGTTCTTGTTACATCGAACGAGGCTGTAATAGTTCCCGCTGTCGTGCTGCCGCCATTAACACTTGTATAAACGGCCCCATAAAATTCGCCTTTTATCTTATTGCCTACAGTGCCTACCTCAACCAGGTTACAGGGTATATTTGAACCATTAATAATATAATTATTTGTCGCATCAGACATTGAAATATTAATATTGCATGTGGCAGGACCGGGAACGGTATCATTGATATAAATATAATAATAAGAAATATTATAATTCGGAGGCGCACTTCCCGACATCATAATACTTGTCGAAACATTTCCGATACTGTCGGAAATACCGGCTATGCAAGAAGTCATATTAACATTAAATGTCTGGTTGGAAAACACACTTCCATTCAAGATAAAGCTATTTGCTGAAATGTTTATGGAATTGCATAGTAACAAATTGCCAACATTCAAAACATTAGAAGAAGACAGGGTAGTTATATTTTGAGAATAATCAGAATTAGAAGGGTTAATAGCATAAAGGACCGCCTGCTCGTTTTCTCCTGCTATCAGGTTAAATAGTCCGTTAGCAGTATATTGAAAACTATAGAAAGAACTGTTCGAAACAGAAACAAAACCATCGCTGGCTTCCCCCGTACAGGTCTTAATAGCTCCTGCCACCCTTGTTATACACGAAAGAACTATGTCAGGAATAGTATAAACCTGGTTAGGAGACAAAGCAGGAACATTAATTACCTGGCTGTTCACAAAAAGGCCATTATTATTACTCGCCAAAACCTGCACGGTAAACGTCATATTGCAGGGAAAAGCATCATAAAATTCTCCGTTTTGATCTGTTGTGGTAACATACCATCCGTTCACCGTTACATTTATGTTTGCGAGAGGAGTTCCAAAACAATCAACGACCTTTCCCTTTATATAAGCACGGGGTCCCTGGTAATCATAATTCCACCAGCTGAAATGCCCTACAGTTCCCACATAATTATTTCCAACTTTATTTGCCGAGCCTTCTTCTTTCCACAAAGAAGTTGTTTCATCAAAATACCATAATGGAATGCTGGCAGGTGCGGAAGAAAGCTGGGATGCGGCTATAGACATGGTGAGTGTTGCTGAAGTTCCGGTTGCCAGCTGTAATGATTCACCGCTGCTGCCGGTTAATTCAACGCCCAGCATTCCATAAGTATAAAGCGCAACATCTTCGTTATTCAGATTTTTTCCTGCAAGGTCGCCACCGGGAATAGTAAATCCAAAATTTGCATCATCAGGTGAAAGATGTTTTACAGCAAGGTTTACAGTGCCCGAATAAGTGCTTCCGCTTGTTGTCACAAAAGAATTGGGCTGAAACTGTATGGATGATCCACCCGGTAAAGAAACCGTTCCGCCTGCTGAAGCAGGTAAGCTTTGTGATGCAGCATTGCTTAATAAAACGATGCGGACATAGTTCACCCTGTTTGCAGAAGCAATAATACAATGTGCCCGGTTAAAAAATCCTGTTTTTGTAAACTTTAAAACGCAACGGTTTTTATTTGCGCTAATATTTTTTAAAACAAAAACTCCTTTTTGATTGGTTGTTGCAGTTTGTCCGTAAGCCGTCACACTTACTCCGTTCAAAGGAGCATTGCTTTCATCCAGGACAATTCCGCTTACGGTTGTTCTAATACTGCTGCTGCTGCTGCCCAAATCAACAGGAACAACAGGCGATTTATCCTTTTGGCAGCTGATAATAAAAAAAAGAACAAAAGAAACAGTGGCAGATAAAATGGTGATTTTTTTCATGATGTTTTTTATTGTTGATTATTTTGACCAAAAGTGCAGCAACATTTTGTAAAGCAAAAATTCAATTTTCTGATTTCTTACCCCCATCAACAAATATTTCACCGGTTTCTTTCTGCCGATTATCTGAGAGGAATAGAAGCCAATTGCACATAAAAACCTTTCGTGCTCAGCCATAATATTTGCAATCTGAAATCCGGCAGGTTTGCCCGTCTATCACGTTTTTTCCTAAGCTCCCTGCTGGACTTAATCAAAAAAAAATCCTGCAGCTCACCGCCACAGGATTTTTTAAACCTTGAAACCTCAAACTATTCGTACAAATTAATTGCAGACCGCCTTGACCTCGAAACTGAAACAGTAAGAGGTTACAGGAAAAAAGTTCTTGGCAAAATAAAAAAGTCCGGTTACAGCTCCAATCTTGAATATGCGGTCTCAATGGGATACATTATTTTAGAACGATTCATAAAAAAGAAAAAATCGTAAAAACAGATGTAACAGATATATTGGCATTCCTATACTCCGGAAACTTCCTCCTGTCTCTCCTGTCCCTATTGTCCCTCCTGCCTCCGGGGTGGTCAGGTCGGGCTTTATCCAATTAATATGCGTCATCGGCACGCTCGAATGGGATTATTATTTAATAAACTTTATTCCTTTACTTTTGAAGGAGCCTTAACCCTTATGAATTATGATTGAAGCAATAGGTTTTTTTATAGATAAGCTTTGGAGCCTGGGATCTGAAAAAATTCCCAAAACCGAGCTGTATAAAAAATTAAATCGCAAATGGAATTTAACCGATGCAAAAGAAAATGATTTTGCAGTCCATTATACCGATACCGTTGTTGAGTTTTGGTACAAGGATAAACCTAAAGAATTAATTCAATTCCTGAAAGATAAAGATGTCATCACCATTTTCTACAATAAAATTTATCTCGAAGGAAAAGATTTTAATAAAGATATTGCTCATAAAATCGATGCATTGAAAGTTGGTGATGACATTCGTAATGCAGGAATAGATGTGTTTAAAGAAATAGAAGAATTCTGGATTGTTTTCAATCAACACGTGTATGAAAGCCGGTCAGTAAAAGAAATTGAAGATCACAACCTGATTGTTGACATTACCAATAAAATAGATGGGTTAAGCAGGATAGTATCTGAATTAAAACAGGAAAACAGAAAGCCGGAAGAAATCTCTCAATCCGCTCTTGATGGTTTGAAAGATTTACTCAACCAGGTTCTTCAGGGTGAAAAGCATATTAACTCAATTACTGTAGAAGGTAATGGCAATATCATTTTACAGGATACTCATGCAGTCAATATTGACATAGGCGAAATACCCTATGATATTATCCGTGAGCGCCTCTCAAAAGGTTTTGGCGATGAATTGAAATTATATAATAAGGTGTTTATATTTTGCAATCCCGCAGATGAATCTATAACACAACAATATATTATAAATAAGCTGCACGAAGAAAACATACCGGTGCATGTTGATTTCAGGGGATTCAAAGTCGAAGATTTTTCATATTGGCTTAAAACTGTTACTGAATGCAGGAAGACTTTGATTATATCTTCAAAAAATTTAACAAGTGGTGATATTTATTTTTTAGAAGGTGTTACAAAGAGTTTATATGCAGAAAATATTCAAAGGAAGTTTCAGATTTTACAATTTGCAGAAAATACAGCGCTTAAATTTCTGCAACTACTTCCGCTTGATCTTTCCAATGCCAAAACCCTTAACCAAAACTTACAACTGCTCACCAATCAATTGAAAACCGAATTTGGAATGAAAAGTGACAAACCCGTTTTCGCATCTCTCTCCCCTGAACACATTGACTTAACCCGTATGCCTTATGGTGGTGAACTCGTCAACTTGTTTGGAAGGGAAAAGGAATTGAAATTGCTCGATACCCTGTGGGAAAAACAAAACAAAAACATTGTATGTTTTACTGCCGATGGCGGGGTGGGTAAATCTGCATTAGTCAACCGCTGGCTCAGCGATATGAAAACGGACAATTTTCGCGGGGCGAAACGGGTGCTCGCATGGTCATTTTACAGCCAGGGTACAGGTGAACGGGTTACTTCTGCCGACCGTTTTATTGATTTTAGCCTCCAATGGTTTGGCGACCCTAACCCTAACGAAGGTTCTGCATACGACAAAGGCAAACGTCTTGCTAAGCTCATCAACCGGCAACCCACTCTTTTGATTCTCGATGGACTGGAGCCTTTGCAAATATATAACCAGGTGGAAAAAGGCAAGCTGAAAGACCCTGCCCTTGCCTCGTTGCTTCGTATGCTCGCCATCGGAAATAACGGGCTGTGTATGATCACTACACGTTTGCAGGTAACCGGTTTGGAACGCTACAAAAACAACATTCATTTTGAAAATCTCGAATTGATTTCATCTGAAGCCGGGCGTACTATTTTACGCATGACTGATGTAAAGGGTGAAGATCATGCATTGGAGGAAGCTGTGTCAAACTTTGGCAACCATGCTTTGGCTATTAACCTTTTGGCAAAGTATCTTTATAAGCAGCCAGGGCATCACATTTCGTACATACCGCACACTGAAAGCGTGGCGCACTTGTCGCCACCCCGCAGGATAATCGAAGCGTTTTACCAATATTTACTCTCTACAGGCAAAACCGCTGAAACAGAACTGCTGCTGCTGTCCGGGCTATTCGACAGGCCATTTGAACAGGAAACTATTTTGGTTTTGATTAATCCGGATATAATTTTTGAAGGACTACCCAAAACAAAAAACGTCACGAAGGATCCGGCTATTTTAGAAATGATGAAAAAATTGGATGTTAAATATAAAAACGATTTGGTAACAAGGCTTTCAGAATATTTGAATGGACCAGACGATGATTTAGCACGAAAATATATTCAAATGGTTAAAAGTGATAAAGGAGTTGATGAACCCATTGAATATCCAAAATTAACAACACCTCTTAAACACCTTACACTTAACAATTTTCACATTACACTTAATAATTTGCGAAACGTTGGTTTGTTTTATCCTGCAAGCAAACACAATGAAACCGAAATAGACAGCCATCCATTAATCCGTGAGCATTTTGCCGATAAACTAAATGCAGAATATCCTGAACTTTACCGGCAGGCAAACCTCACTTTTTACGAATATTATAAAGCATTACCCGAAAAACTATATGGCAAATATCTGCCCGATACCCTGGAAGAAATGGAACCGTTGTTTATGGCAGTTACTCATGGTTGTAAAGCTGGGATACATCAGGAGGTTTTTTATAGTGTTTATTGGGAAAGAATAGACAGAAAAAATAAGTTTTACAGTACAAATCAACTTGGTGCTTTTGGTTCAGATTTGGCTTGTCTTTCTAATTTTTTTGAAAATTTATGGGGAAAACCCGTAGAAAATATTACAAAATCTGAAAAAGCAATGGTTTTAAGTTGGGCTGGTTTTCGTTTGCATGCATTGGGTAGGTTAATTGAAGCATCAGAACCAATGAAAGCTAGTTTGCAAATCTGTATAAAACAAGACGAATGGAAAAAAGCCGCAGCCAATGCCTCAAACATCAGTCAGATATATCTTACGGCTGGCGAGGTGCACAATGCAGTAAAATACGGGCAACAGGCTGTGGAATATGCCGATAAGAGTGAAGATGATTTTCAAAAAGAAAGTAAAAGATGTACTTATGCTGATGCCCTTCATCAGGCAGGGGATTACAAACAAGCCGCTAGTCTCTTTGCTGAAGCAGAGACAATGCAAAAAAAAGACAATATAAACCACTACCCTATACT
>DATEMK010000200.1:0-7628 GCA_035275625.1 Bacteroidia bacterium | reverse complement strand
CTAATATTGGCAAAAATGGCGATACCGCAGTTTTTTTCGGCTTGTCAGGAACAGGAAAAACAACCCTGAGCGCTGATCCCAACAGGGGATTGATCGGTGATGATGAACACGGCTGGTCGGACAAAACCGTTTTTAATTTTGAAGGCGGCTGTTATGCAAAATGCGTGAATCTTTCAAAAGAAAAAGAACCGCAGATTTTTGGCGCAGTCCGGTTCGGTTCACTCCTGGAAAACACAGAATTTTTTGAGGGAACGACCAGTGTGGATTATGATAATATTTCAAAAACTGAAAATACGCGCGTGGCCTACCCGATAAATTATATTGATAATGCAGTAGAGCCATCCGTAGCTGCTCCTCCGAAAAATATTTTCTTTCTCACCTGTGATGCATTTGGTGTGCTGCCCCCGATTTCTAAATTAGATAAAGGACAGGCCATGTATCATTTCATTTCAGGCTACACCGCAAAAGTTGCCGGAACTGAAGTAGGCGTTACAGAACCATCCACCACTTTTTCTGCCTGTTTCGGAAAAGCATTCTTACCATTGCATCCGACTAAATATGCTGAACTTCTCGGAAAAAAAATCAACCAGGGTGCTGTGAAT
Source organism: Bacteroidia bacterium (assembly GCA_035275625.1). Lineage (GTDB taxonomy): Bacteria > Bacteroidota > Bacteroidia > AKYH767-A > OLB10 > DATEMK01. The sequence goes on along the minus strand of DATEMK010000200.1, from coordinate 7,026 downwards.
GTCTGGTTAGTGAACACCGGTTGGTCGGGCGGTTCTTATGGCGTGGGATCAAGAATGAAATTAAGCTACACCCGGGCAATGATTACTGCTGCACTTAACGGGGACCTTGATAAAATAAATTTCGAAACACTTCCCGTGTTTGGCCTGCAATTTCCAACCTCCTGTCCCAATGTACCTGCGGAAATTTTAAATCCGAGAACATCATGGGCCGACAAAGATGCTTATGATAAAAAAGCAGTGGACCTTGCAAAACAGTTTGTGAAAAATTTTGCCCAGTATGCAGAATTTGCAAGTAAAGAAATACTCGGAGCCTCTCCCAAAGTGCCGCAAATGGCTTAATGAAGTTTTACAATACAAGAATTAAAAATTCAAAAGAACCTTCTTTCATTACCGGAAGAAGGTTTTTAATTTAGAAAAAAAATGCAATTATTTTATTGTCCGGATGTCAGCTCTGAGAATTATGTTTTGCCGGAAGAAGAATCCAGGCATTGCATTGGCGTCTTGCGTCATAAAAAAGAAGATGTTATTCACCTCATTGATGGCAGGGGCGGATTTTATTCGGCTGAAATCATTCAGGATGACATCAGGAATTGCGGGGTTAAAATTATCAGTAAACAAAACGAATTCAGCAAAAGAAATTATCATTTGCATATTGCCATTGCTCCCACCAAAAACACGGAACGGTTTGAATGGTTTTTAGAAAAAGCAACGGAAATCGGCATTGATGAAATCACCCCTTTAATCTGTGAACATTCCGAAAGAAAAGAAATAAAAAGTGAAAGGCTGAATAAAGTTATTATCTCAGCAATGAAACAATCAGGAAAAGCATATTTGCCGGAATTAAACGCTGCAATGAAGTTCAAAGATTTTATTCAGCAGGTAAACACTTCACACAAATTTATTTGCTTCTGCGATGCAGAAAAAAATGCTACTTTGAAAAATTTATATGCAAAAGAAAAAGATGTTCTACTTTTGATTGGTCCTGAAGGTGATTTCTCAAACGGTGAAATAAAACTGGCAGCCGCTAACGGATATAAAACAATAAGCCTTGGTGACAGTCGTTTGAGAACAGAAACAGCAGGCATTGTAGCCTGTGGAATAATTAACTTTATCAATAGTTAATAAAATGAAAAAAATATTTTTACCGGTATTTATTTGTTTGTTTTTTATTTTTTCATCATTTACACCAGCTGAACCTTCTTATAAAATCGGGTTGCTAAAATATAATGGCGGTGGCGACTGGTATGCAAATCTTGAAACATCGCTAAAAAATTTAATCCGGTTCTGCAACCAGAATCTCAATACAAATATTAATTCCGACCAGGGAATTGTGGAAGCGGGCAATCCTGAATTATTTAATTATCCGTTTGTACACATGACAGGACATGGTAACGTGGTGTTCTCTGTACAGGAGGCACAAAATTTAAGAAACTATTTAACGGGCGGAGGATTTCTGCATATCTCTGATAATTATGGCCTGGATAAATTCATTCGTCCGCAGATGAAAAAAGTTTTTCCTGAACTGGATTTTGTTGAGTTGCCTTTTGATCACCCGATCTACCACCAGAAATATGATTTTACAAACGGACCGCCAAAGGTTCATGAGCACGAAGGAAAACCAGCGCAGGGATTTGGTTTAATCTGGCAGGGAAGATTGGTTTGCTTTTATGATTTTGAATGTGATTTAGGTGACGGATGGGAAGACGCTGAAGTGCATAAAGATTCTCCTGAGGCTCATCAAAAGGCATTGCGCATGGGAGCAAACATGATCCAGTATGTTTTTAATAACTGAAAAAAAAATATGCTTTTTTCGCCTGCTGAAAAAAAAACTGTACCAGGTTAAAGGGCATTCATAACTTCCTTCACTCCGCACAAAAAATATTTTCTGACTGTTGTTGACATAACAGAAATATTGGGAAGATCAGAAGCATCAGCGATGTCCATTATTTTTTCCTCACGGTAGCTGTCGGGATTAAAAAGAATATTGATTTGTTCACTGGATGAATATGCGCTGTTGGTAATGCTGCCTGAAAATGCGTAATAGTCTACTTCATCATCCTCCAGATTAAATTTCTTTTTTGCAATATCCCGGATTGTATTTACCAGGCTCTCTTCAAAGGGATCATTCTGCAGGCGAATTTTATACAGTTTCCGGTTGATTAACATCCGGCATAGTTCAGAAAGAATTTTATCTTTTGAACCAATCCATGCTTTTATGGAAGCAAAAATGTCAAAGTCATCAATCAGTGAGAAATGATGCAGCACTTCTTTTCTTTTCAAAAGGTCTTCTTTAGAAATATTGTTCACAAGAAAAAAAGAAAATTCAGGAGTGGCAAATAAATTTTCCCCTTTTTGAGAAAGATATTTTGCACGGTTAATTATTTTCACCAGCATTTGTTCGGCAGCAAGAACTGTTTTGTGCAGGTACACCTGCCAGTACATGAGCCTGCGGGCAATTAAAAATTTTTCAATGGAATAAATTCCTTTTGCTTCAACCACCAATTCATCATTATGCACATTCAGCATTTTAATAATCCGGTCATTGCTCACCACCCCTTCTGAAACACCTGAAAAGAAACTGTCACGGTTCAGGTAATCCAGCCTGTCCATATCAAGCTGGCTGGAAACGAGCTGGTGCAAAAATTTTTTCGGATACTGATCGTTAAATATTTTTATTGCCATTGAAAGCCGTCCGTTAAAATCATTGTTCAGTTTTTCTAAAAATAACCCGGTTAACGTTTCATGGCTTGCGCCTTCAATGATTACATTTTCGAGCGCGTGTGAAAAAGGCCCGTGCCCGATGTCGTGCAATAAAACAGCAATACAACCTGCTTCTGCTTCTTCAGCAGTTATTTCTGCTTCCTTTGACCGAAGCGTTTCAATTGCCTGGGTCATCAAGTGCAAAGCGCCCAAAGCATGATGAAACCGCGTGTGCAGGGCGCCCGGGTAAACAAGATAAGTCAATCCTAATTGCCGGATTCGCGTCAACCTGTGAAAATAAGGATGGTCCAGTAAATCAAGAATTATTTGATTTGGAATGGTGATGAATCCGTAAACAGGATCATTAAAAATTTTTTTCTTCATGGTCAGATCAACGAATCCGCCTTAGGCGGACGAATTTACGAATGTCAGCAGAAGATAATTCAGCAATATAATAATACAACAATATAACAATATAACAATTCAACAATACAACAATATAACAATTTAGCAATTTAACAATTTAACAACACACTTTTTCTTTTTCAATTCCGTTATGTCCGCAAAAAGATTACCTTTATGAATATGAAAGATTAATTAAGATAAAAAGATTTGGCAAATTTTTAACATTTTTCGGACAACAGCAGTTGTATCATTGCATTTAAATATTAAAGCGATAAAAATAAAACAAATATGGACAGACTAAGCATTTTATGGACAGATGATGAAATAGATTTATTAAAACCTCATATTCTTTTCTTACAGGATAAAGGCTATGATGTAACAACAGCAACTAACGGACACGATGCACTTGAATTAATCAACAAACAAAATTTTGAAATTGTTTTTCTTGACGAAAACATGCCCGGCATGTCGGGTTTGGAAACTCTTGTGAAAATAAAAAACACGCATCCTGAGCTTCCGGTAGTGATGATTACTAAAAGTGAAGAAGAGCAGATTATGGAAGATGCCATCGGATCTAAGATTGCAGATTACCTCATCAAGCCGGTGAATCCGAATCAAATTTTACTCTCCATAAAAAAGAATCTTGATAATAAAAGGCTGATCAGCGAAAAATCAAATTCAGTTTACCAGCAGGAATTCCGGAATATAGGAATGGCGCTCAATGACAAGATGAATCATAAAGAATGGGCGGAGATTTATAAGAAGCTTATTTACTGGGAGCTGGAATTGGAGAAATCAAAAGACGAAGGCATGTATGAAATTTTAACCATGCAAAAGAATGAAGCCAACCTGCAGTTCAGCCGTTTTGTGGAATCGAATTATCTGAAATGGTTAAAAAATCCTGAAGACAATGCTCCTACCCTTTCGCACCAGCTTTTCAAGAAAAAAATATTTCCCCTCATTGACGGAAGTGAAGATCCGGTCTTTTTTGTGCTGATTGATAACCTGAGATATGACCAGTGGAAGGTGATTGCTCCCGTGCTGACTAATTATTTCAGGGTTGTTGAAGAAGACACCTATTACAGTATTCTTCCCACTGCAACACAATATGCGCGTAACGCAATTTTCGCAGGTCTAATGCCATCTGAAATTGAAAAAAGATTTCCTGACAAGTGGTTCAATGATGATGAGGAAGGCGGAAAAAATTTGCACGAAGATGCTTTTCTCACAGATCAGCTGCAGCGGTTTAAAAAGACTTACAAACACTCTTACACAAAAGTTACCAATATTGAAGGAGGAAAAAATTTAATTGATCATATTCCGAACATGTTTTCAAACAAGCTCAATGTGATTGTTTACAATTTCGTGGACATGCTTTCGCACGCCCGTACTGAAATGCAGGTGATACGCGAACTTGCTGAAGATGAATCGGCATATCGTTCCATTACCTTGTCATGGTTTGAACATTCTCCTTTGCTGGAAGCATTAAAAAGAATTTCAGAAAAGAAAGTAAGGCTGGTAATTACTACCGATCACGGAACCATTCGTGTAAAGGAGCCTTCAAAAATTATAGGCGACAGAAATACCAATACTAATCTTCGCTATAAGCAGGGAAAAAATCTTGCTTATGAAAAAAAGGATGTGCTGGAAATAAGAAATCCTGCTGATGCATTTCTTCCCAAACTGAACGTCAGCCAGACGTATGTTTTTGTCAAGCATGATAAATTTTTCGCTTACCCGAATAATTTTAATTTCTATGTGAACCACTACAAGAATACATTTCAGCACGGAGGAATTTCTCCCGAGGAAATGATCATTCCCATTATCAGCCTTACAACAAAATAAAGAGTAAACTAAGGCCTGTTCAACACCCGATCCGCTTAAGGCGGAGAACTATCGCAGTAAGGTTGAGTGTAGGTTCCATTTAGGTACGGGTGCGCGGTGGTCCTCTGCCTAAGGCGGATCAGGGGTGTGCGAAAGCCCTCTAAGCAAAAAAACATTTTCCAATCCCCGTTAATTTATTTTTTGTAAATTCGTGAGCGATTAATTCTATTCCGTCCCGTAAGAGATGGAAAATTTGATTGGGGTTTATCTTATTAAGCGGAGTAATTAGTCACCGGACTTCGGACCAATAACCAATGACCAATGACCAATGACCAATGACTAATGACCAATGACCAATGACCAATGACCAATGACTAATGACCAATGACCAATGACCAATGACTAATGACCAATGACCAATGACCAATGACCAATGACTAATGACCAATGACTAATGACTAATGACCAATGACCAATGACTAATGACCAATGACTAATGACCAATGACCAATGACCAATGACCAATGATTAATAGTAATGGATTTTATTTTTGAATGTAAAAGTTTAGAGGGACTTGATGAAATTGCAGAAAAAATTTTAAGTAAATTGGGCGACTTTAAAATTGTGGCAGTTTATGGAGTAATGGGAGCCGGTAAAACAACATTGATAAAATCTCTTTGCAAAAAACTAAACGTAACTGATTCCGTTACCAGCCCGACCTTTGCAATCATGAATGAATATGCATCCGGCAACAAGCCCGTTTATCATTTTGATTTTTACAGGATCAATTCAGAAAGCGAAGCATTCGACCTGGGTTATGAAAATTTCCTCTTTAACGGCAACTATTGTTTCATCGAATGGCCCGAAAAAATAAAAAACCTTTTACCTGGTAACCGTGCTGAAATTCATATTTCAGAAGAGAATGGAGCACGGTACTTAAAACTAACTGTATGAATAAACCTTCACTCTCACAAGCGGGTTTGAGTGAGCTTGCAGCCCAAGGCGTGCTAATGCCTAAAGAAAGCATGCTGGAAGTGAAAAAAGAAGAAAAAAAACTTTTTATCGGCATTCCAAAAGAAATTTCTTTCCAGGAAAACCGCATTGCCCTCGTTCCTGATTCCGTTGCATTGCTCATCAATAATGGCCACCAGATCATTGTTGAAACAGGGGCCGGGAACAATGCAAGCTTTACCGATACCGACTACAGTGAAGCCGGTGCCGAGATAGTTTACTCTCCTGGCGAAGTGTATAAAGCCGATCTTGTTTTAAAAGTTGCCCCGCTCTCGCCACAGGAGCTTGAATACGTACAGGAAAAACAAACCCTCATATCAATCCTGCAAATCACCATGCAGAGTAAGGAATATGTGATGAAGCTCAGCTCAAAAAAAATAACTGCCCTTGCGTATGAATATATAAAAGATGAAACGCTTGTTTTTCCCGTCATACAAACCATGAGTGAAATTGTTGGAATGGCTTCCATCCTCGTGGGTGCAGAATTATTAAGCAATGCAACTGCCGGGAGAGGTGAAATTCTCGGGGGCATCACCGGCATTCCTCCTTCTGAGGTCTTAATACTCGGAGCCGGAACGGTGGGTGAATACGCTGCCCGTGCTGCAATAGGCCTCGGTGCAAGAGTTCGCATTTTTGAAAATTCAATTTATAAGCTCAGGCGCATTCAGCAAAATCTCGGACGAAGGATTTATACTTCTACATTAAACCCGGCTACCTTGCTCAAAGCATTGCGCTCTGCCGATGTGGTTATCGGGGCGCTTCCTGCCAAAGACGGCCGCACTCCCGTTGTCGTTACCGAAGACATGGTGCGCGAAATGCAGAACGGAAGTGTCATCATTGATGTGAGCATTGACCAGGGCGGCTGTTTCGAAACATCAGAAGTCACCAACCATACCAATCCTGTTTTCAAAAAATACGGAGTCATTCATTACTGCGTTCCTAACATTGCATCCCGCGTTGCCCGCACTGCCTCACATGCATTGAGCAACATTTTCACCCCCATCCTGCTTTCTATCGGTGAAGAAGGCGGCCTGGAAGAAATGCTCTGGCGTGATCCCTATGTGCGCAGCGGAGTTTACCTATACC
>DATEMK010000199.1:0-5091 GCA_035275625.1 Bacteroidia bacterium | reverse complement strand
GAATAATATGCCTGAAAATATTTTTTGCAGCTTAAAAGAAGGGCAGAAAAAACAATTCAGGCGCAATCAAAAAGATTATGACCGCTTGCAGGAACATATCGGTTTGCTGCCGGTGGTAATGGTGGCCCCGGTTGACCAGGAACTGATCACAGAAGGAAGCGAGAGGAGAAGAAAATTTTTAAACAGCATGATCGCACAGGTTGATAAAATGTATCTTAAAGACCTGATCAGCTATAACCGTGTTCTTGCTCACCGGAATGCGCTTTTAAAGCAATTCGCCTCTTCGGGAGTTTTTGATTCTTCTTCACTGCAGGTGTGGGATGAACAATTGGTCGCACTCGGTGAAATAATTTTCAAAAAGCGAATAAAGTTTGTTGAAGATTTCCTGATGTTGTTTGTTAAATTTTACAAATACATTGCGAATGAGGAGGAACTTGCGGGCATTAAATACGAATCGCAGCTCGGGGGAACTGATTTTGCTGCTCTTCTGAAAAATGCTTTGGACAAAGACCGGGCATTACAGTATTCCACCGTTGGAATTCATAAAGATGATTTGAGTTTTACGATTGGCGGAGTGCCGGCAAAAAAATTCGGATCGCAGGGACAGCAGAAATCTTTTGTGATGGCGCTGAAGCTGGCGCATTTTGCTTTGATTAAAAAGCATAAAAATCTTCGCCCCATTTTAATGCTGGATGATTTATTTGACAAGCTGGATGATGACCGTGTGAGTAAAATTTTAAACATGGTTCATGACGATACGTTCGGGCAGGTGTTTATTACGGATACTCATAAAGAAAGATTGAAAAGAATTTTAAATGATTTTGACATTCCGTTTTATTCCTTTCATGTTGAAAAAGGAAATGTATTATTGGAAACCGTATGAGGAACAGTAATACACAAAGCATTAAAGAAGTGATTGAAGAGCTGATCAATGCTTATAAGCTGCGCGGTAAGCTGAATGAAGTGCGCCTGCAGCATTCATGGGAAGAACTGATGGGAAGTGCAGTAAACAAACGCACCAAAGAAATTTATTTGCGTGATAAAAAATTGTTCATCCGCCTTACTTCCGCTCCCTTAAAAGAAGAGCTTTTTTATTCTTCTGAGAAAATCAAAAAAATGCTGAATGAGCTTTTGGAAGGGGAGTATATTGAGGAAGTGAAGTTCCTGTAGTTTAATTTAGGGGTTTAAGGTTTAAGGTTGGCTGACGCGTCAGCCAACCTTAAACTTTAAACCTTAAACTTTAGTGTATCCCATGCATCATCCTGCTCAGCCATCTGTAGATAACAAACAGAATACCCGAAGCAATTGCACTCATGGCAACGAAGATGATAAAAAAAGAATACAGGTCTGTAATTTGCATTCCGAGGAATTGGGGCCACACATAAGGAATGCTTGCATCCGAGAGAATTTTTATCTGATCAACAGACGCAGATGCAGTGCCATTAAGAATATCAGGAAGATTATTAATTCCTTTTTCAGCAGCCTGGTTAAATTCCGCAGGACCGGGAGGATAAAGCGCGCTTAATGTTCCCGCAAATTTATTCGCAGTTGCATTGGCAAGAAACCATGTGCCCATGAGCAGTGAAGCAAAACGAAGCGGTGCAAGTTTTGAAACCATGGACAAACCAATCGGGGAAAGACAAAGTTCGCCAACCGTGTGCAGCAAATAAAGAGTGGTAAGCCAGAACAAGCTTACTTTAACTCCGGGCGCAACATTGTGCACACCCATCGCTATCACCACGTAACCAAGTGAAAGGAATAATAATCCGAATGCCATCTTCAGCGGGGATGAAGGTTCGAGATTTTTCTTACCGAGTGCAAGCCAGAGCATGGAAAAGAACGGTGCAAGCGCAACAATAGCAAGCGCATTGATCGCCTGAAACCAGGAAGCAGGAATAACTTCCTGTGTGAAGCTTGTAATCTTGCCGGTAAAATACAGGATTAACAACGCAGCTATTGAAACTATAGAAAGAATTTGCGCTGTTTTTTTTGTGCCTTCAAGGAGCCAGGTGAAAAACTTAATAAGATAATAAGCAAGTGCAATAAAGGAAATAAGAATGAGCCATCCCGGAATTGACATCGGAATGTCGCGGTTAGTTTGCTCTTCGGCAAAGAAAGTCAGCGAGGCGCCTGCCTGTTCAAATGCCGACCAAAAGAAAACAACGAAGAAGCAGAGTATGAAGATTACCCAGATACGCTGACGCTCAGTTTTTGTTAATGATTTGTCGGTGATAATGAGACCTGCAACTGCAATGGCGATAGCAAAAATATTTGAGCCAATAAAATCTAATGCAACTACGTAATGAAAAACTAATATCAGCGCGATGGCAATACCAAACCAGACAAATACACTGGACATACTAAATTTTGGAATGGAGTTATCATCTACACTTTTCTCATTTTTTTTCTTGGGCATTCCGATGGCTTTCCCATCCGCATCCACAATAAATTTATTTTTCAGAAGATAAAATGTAATGGTTGAAATAAGCATTCCCACGCCTGCCGCCATAAACCCCCATTTGAAATCCGCAGGGCTGCCTGTATCACCAATCCCACCGCAAACAAGAGGAGCGAAAAATGCACCGATATTTATACCCATGTAGAAGATTGTAAATGCGCTGTCAACCCGTTTATCACCTTGTGGATAAAGCTGACCAACCATTGTAGAAATATTTGGTTTGAAAAATCCGTTTCCGAAAATGAGCATTACAAGTCCGAGGTACATCATCATCCTTGAAGGTTCCAAATTTTCATACATGGAGGCGCTGAAGAACATGATGAATTGTCCGAGCGCCATTACCAAACCACCGATAAGAATTGATTTCCGGTTTCCCCAATAACGGTCGCTAAGGTAACCGCCCAGCAACGGAGTGAGATAAACAAGACCTGTGTAGCTTCCGTAAATATTTGAAGCGAGCGCCTTGTCCATCAGCAGCGCTTTGGTCATGAACAAAATTAAAATAGCGCGCATCCCGTAATAACTGAAGCGTTCCCACATCTCTGTCATAAACAGGATGTACAGCCCCTTCGGATGTGTTGTTGAATTATTGGTCATATTTCTTTAAGGTTTTTTTAGATTGCGCTAATGTACCTTTTTTTCTTCTCAAAATACGGATCAGGAATATTTTTACATTTTGATGTGAATGAGAAAATTGCTGAATTGTTAAAATTGTTAAATTGTTATTTGTTTTTCACCAAAAGTAATGACTCCGGATTTTTGATGGCCCGCATCCGTTTGAATAGGATATCAATTTCCCCATCTTTCAGTTTTTTGAGCGGGAATCAGTATCAGAAATCACTGTAATGAAATGTAACCTTGATGTAATAAAAGCGTAAAAAACCGCAATAATTCTATTACAAGAACATTCAATTACTTATTATGAATTCAAAAGATAAGAATGATAAAATAACAAATCCGCGCTTAAGATTCCGGCAGCTGATGCGCCAGGAAATAACGTTCCGGCAGTTTGCTATAGCAGGTTCTGCTATTGCAGGACTTACCTATATACTTATATTATTATTCAATGTCATGGATCAGAAAGAGGCCAAAGCGGTCTCCTGCCTAATCTCTTATATGCTGAATTGGTCTGATCCTTCTACCTATACTGTCACCTGTGGCTCAGTTAATCCCGGGGGCTGGAGTGTTAAGGGAACGACCTGTTCTTACTTCAGTCCTGTTCTCTCTGTAGGAGGCGTTCCTGGCGACCGCGACAGAATAGTTGATATCATTGCAAGAATAAACCAAAGCGGTAACCTCGATGGCAATGATACAGCATTTGTTTATTATTACATTAACGGGTCAGTATCTTATACTGATATTTTCCTTGGGGGAGGAGCTCCCGCTGTATTCACCAGTTCAAGGACGCTCACTATACCTGCATCAAAAACTTTCCAGATCAGCATTAAATTAAAAAACGATAAATCAAATGAATTATGGCAAATTAAGGATGGTGATGTTAATGCCTGTGTACATGTTTTCACCCCCCTGCCTGTATCATTTAACAGCTTTGCAGCAGAGGTGATTAATGAAAATACAGTAAGAATAAACTGGTCAACAGCAAGCGAAACAAATAATGATTATTTTACTATTGAACGGTCAAAAGACGGAAAACAGTTTGAAGAGCTGCCGCGTGTTAAAGGATCGGGTAATAGCAGTACAATTAAATCATATTCCCTTAAAGATTCACACCCTTACAGCGGAACTTCTTACTACAGGCTAAAGCAGACTGATTTTAACGGAAAATCGGAAACTTTTAAAACTATCCCTGTTTCACTTAATGAAATATCGGGCATTAAAGGGCCGGTACATATTTCACCGAATCCATTTAATAAATCTTTTACAGCGAAGTTCGAATCATTGGCCAAAGAACAGGTAACTCTGCAACTGGTTAACACAAGCGGAAAAATAATTTTCTCTGAAATTATAATGGCTGAAGAGGGCATTAATTTATATCGTTACCAATCTGCTGAAATTTTAAATTCCGGAACCTATACTTTTAGAATAAGCAGTAAGAAAAATATTTTAGCAAATGCTAAAATCATTTGCAAAAAAAACTGAGTCCTGGTTGAATAACTATAATTTAGTTCGTCACAGGCAAAAATGAAAAGTCTTTTGCATATTCCAGCATCTGGTCAAGGAAACTTTCAGTATATTCAATTTTCACATCCGTAATTGAATCACCGCTCATCACCGGAACCAACCTCGGCTGAATAAAGCCCATGTACGGAGCAATATCAAGTTTTTCATAACGAGCGTGAACTTCTTTGATCAAATCCTGGTTAGCTTTCACACCATAATTTTCCACAAGATTTTGGCCTGCTTTAAAATCGCCTTCTGATTTTATACGCTGAATTTCTTTCAGTAATTCACCAAACAAAACGCGAAGCTTGTTGTAGTCATTAATTTTAAAATATGTTTTTCCATCGCGTACAATTTTAACTATTACCGAGTCCTTTTGACCTTTTTCAAAAGCCCATTGGGATATCATCTGGCGGTTGCGCATGTGCGATTCCTCAATATCATCGCCCGGCTGAATACGGTAAAGCTGCGTCATCAAACCGTTGATGATATAGTAATCATATTGCGTTTTT
>DATEMK010000198.1:0-5711 GCA_035275625.1 Bacteroidia bacterium | reverse complement strand
TCAGACTTCCACTCTCAGAACAGGTATTATTATTTCAACTCCTGTTTTAGCAGCCTGTATCGGGGAATCCGTTCAGGTCAAAAAGAAAAAATTCAAAATGATGAAACTAATAAAAGTTGAAGAAATCAAATGACTGAACTTTCTTCAAACTATATTTTTTTTTCATGTAAAAGTTTTTCAGAATAAGCAAGCATAATGGATGAAAGCAGAAAAACCACATGAATAATAACCTGCCATTTTACATATTCAAGATTCCGTTGTTCAATATTAATAAAAACCTGCAAGAGGTGAATACCGGAAACACCTACCAATGAACCGGCAAGCTTAACTTTTAAGGTTCCTGCATCAACCTTCTTCAGCCATTCGGGCCGGTCCACATGGGTTTCAATGTCTATTTTACTTACAAAGGTTGAATACCCTCCGATAATTACCATGATAAGAAGGTTTGCCACCATTGTAATGTCAACCAATGTAAGAACTCCGAGCATCAATGCAGATTCGGTTATTTCAGTAATGCTGGCACACAAATGAATTAATTCATCCAGAAATTTATAGGCATACAAAACGCCCCCGATAATTAATCCTACATATAAAGGAGCCTGCACCCACCGGCTGGCGAAAATTATTTTTTCAAGTACTGATTCTGCTTTACCGGACATATTTAATTATTTTAAAGAGTTCAAAATTACTATTTTTATAAAGGTAAATAATTCTATTTTTGCACTCCTCAATTATTTATTGCCCTGGTGGCGAAACTGGCAGACGCACCACTTTGAGGGGGTGGCGGGCAACCGTGCGAGTTCGAATCTCGCCCAGGGCACTACATATACTTTTCTACTCTCAAAATTGAATTTTGAGAAAAAAAGTCAGTAAGAAAGTCGGTAAGAAATGAACCCCGAATTACCCTACACCCTTGCTAAATTATACACCGCTAAAGGTGACATTTCGAAGGAATGGTATGCATACTATTTTGTCCGGAATCCCGAAACTGGCAAGAGGGTTATGTTCAAAAAGAGCGGGCAAATGAATTATATCCACAACAAGAAAAAGAGACTTGCTTTTGGAAACATGATTGTCGAGGAAATTAATACTCTGCTCAAACAGGACTGGACGCCTTTCGGAAATACAAGATCGGTTTTGAATTTAGTTGATGCGCTGGAAGAAATGAAAAAAATAAAAATAATTGGCAAGCGCGGAAGGACAAAGGATGCATACAAATATTGCCTTGACACTTTTAAAAGCTGGCTTGAAAAAGAAAACCTGTCATTTCTATATCCGGAACAATTCGATAACAAGCTGGCATTTCGTTATGCAGATTTTTTAACTCAAAAAGGAATCGGGAACAGGAATTTCAATAATCAACGTGTGATGATACAGGCGCTCTTTACGCTGATGGAAGACCGGGAAATGATTGTCAAAAATCCATTCAATAAGATAAAGAAGAAAGAGCAGTACCCGGCTTCAAACCTTCCGTTTTCTGATAAACAGATGGAAGATTTATCCTCTGCATTGCTGCTGCAGGATTATAATCTGTATTGCTTCACTCGCTACATGTACAACCTACTCGTTCGTGCAAATGAGTTGACGTTGATAAAGCTCTCCTACTTTGATTTTAAAAATTGGAGAATAAAATTGCCGCCAGGGTTTGACGGACCTACCAAAACAAAACTTGGTCGGACTCTTGAGATTCCGGAAACATTCAGGGATTTTGTAAAAGCGCAGGAGCTGGAAAAATACCCGAAGGATTTTTATTTGTTTGGCAAAACCGGCAGGGGAAAAACACGGACGCTTATACCTGCAGCATTGCCTGTAACAAGAAACGTGGCCACAGTTAGACACCTGACTGTTGCAAGAGCGCTGGGAATTCCGGTAGACCTAACACTAACCACATGGAGAGACACAGGCGCCATTGATGCACTTGAAAAATTCGGCATCAACATTTACAAGATTTCTCAGCAGATGGGACATACCAGCATCCGTACAACGGAAATTTATCTTGCTTCCATCCGGCAAAAAGTGAACACAGAGTTCTTGAGCAAGTTCGGAGAGAAAACGAAATAATTATTTTTTCATGTAAAGTTCCGGCTGATGGAGCTTGTAAAGTTTCGAATCCTTAACTACCTCCCTCATGCGGTCAATTGTTACCTTGCCAGCTTCTAAATTTCGCTTTAGATTAGAGATCGTGTCTTTGGTGTAGCCAATCTTTATTAACAGGCCACGCTCGTATAAAACAGTTTTAAATGCATCTTCCAATGTTACTGGCTTTTCCATTGTACAAAAATAAATATCCCCGACCTTTTTCAAAGCCGGGGACATTAAATGTTATTATTACTCAACGGTAAAATATTTATGGAGTGCCTGAACCCGGACCATCTGTTTAGCGTTGTTGTAAGTTAGTGTGTCAGGCAGCCGGTCAAACTCCTTCACCTCATTACCTGCTGATTTTAAAACTAACTTCTTTCCGGAACGGTTCAGATTCTCCATGAAGGTTTCAAAGTCCTCAAAAGTTTTCAGGTTCTTAAGCTCATCCTGATCGGTGGTTGTAATTGTTTGATCGTTGGAATGAATCACATGAAGTGATTCATCATGATCATTCGTTTCCGGATCAACAAATGGTTCTACTTTTTTTGAACTTCTTTTTTTTGGTGAAGCCTTTTTCGCTGTGGCTTTCTTTGATTGTTTTGATTTTTTCATTGTGTGTATTGTTTAATTTTTATACTGCAAAGCTATTTCAAAAGGTGCTATATGTGGCAACTAAAAGAAAAAAATTTCTCCTTACAACTCAGCGACTTGCTGACTTCGAGTAAAATTTGAGAGGGGAAACAGGGAAAAATTCTGCGTGAAATGCAGTTTGTAACCGTTCGGTTAGTAACTATATTGTTACAAAAAAAAGAAAGTCCCACATCGCTGTGAGACCTTCCCCGGTTTAGTTTGGTGACTATCGGACGATGATCACCTTTGTTGTAAATTTTTTATACTTATCCCCACACTGGCGGAGGTACACACCGGATGGTAAATTGTTTTCCTGAAGCCCGGCATACTGCCCGAGGATATTATAGAAAATGCAGTCCGTATATTTTTCCGTGTAGTGAAGCGATATCGCCTTGGAGTAAGTAATCCTTCCGTTATAATCCCTTTGCTTGATCCGGTATAAGCTGCCGGAGGTTGGGAAGAAATCTGTGACAGTATAGTTATGGGTCATAGTTGTGCTGCCGTTGCCGCTGACGGTTGCAACCTCCACCCATTTGAAAAGGTTATCCGTTTTCTCCACTATAAAGGCAAAGCAGTTGGTTTCGCTTGCCGTAGCCCAGTCAATGTACGTAATCTTCTCCTGTGCATTGTATTCAATCCGGAGGTATAACCATTCAACGGGCAAAGCACTCGATGTTATTATCGGGCAAAATGAAAACTGCGTGCATTTTGCTTTCCAGGTATAACAGATCAGGTACGTGCGGGAGGTATCAAGGAATAATGATGTGTTGCTGGCCACAGGATGAATCTGCCCGGAAGTGATCAGCGTGTCGCAATCGAAATTATAGAGATTAAAAAATAATTGATTGTACGGACTCACCGGACCGCAGGTGGAGTTGATCAGGATGTAACCGAGGTTTACATATTCAGTTGCCGGTTTGAAGTACAGACATTCAGTAATCCAATTTCCTGCTGTCACCGGTGGAATGATGTTAGCCTGAACGCAGCTGTCGGAATACGCATTGCCGGCAGGTGAAATACATGCTATGTCGAGCTGTGCAAAAGTGTTGTCAAAAATTATGACAAACAAAATGACAAGAAAATTTTTCATTGACTGGCCACCTCCTTCAGTATATCCGTTTTGTCCTTGGATCCTTTTGAACTTCCGAAATAGTAAGCGAAGATGGAGCCGGTTGTACCAATCACACCACCGAGCAACAGATCAAACAACCGTTCGTTCTTTGGCGGTATCTCGAAAAATGCAATCACAATTACCATGAATATGAATGTGGCCAGTCCGATGCATCCGGTGATCACCATCATATAATCCTGCTTGCCTGTTTTTGCAATTTCAATTTCACGGGCCCGGGCATTTGCTGTATCCTGCATTTGCAGTTCGAGCAGTTCCTTCATCACTTTAATTTCTTCGATGATGGCAGTTTTATCCTGTTCAGGAATAGTATTGTTTCCCAATACAGAGTCTTTGAGGTTATCGAGAATTTTAACACCAGGGATAAATGTTCCAACGGTGTCAAGAACAGTGTTGAGCCCTTTGCTTGCAAGCAGCTTTCCGAGCTTAGTGTCTTTGAGAGGTTTCATATAAGTTAGTCTTTTGTGTAAACGGTTTTGGAATTTTGTTTGGTGGCGCGCAGGCATTCACCCCGGGGTGTGTCGGAATAAGAAATGTGCACCCATGCATCAAACTCCTGTATCAGCTGATCATACTTCAACCCGGAGTTTTTAATAAACTGGTAGAAGTTTTCCACGCTCATGCCTGACACTTTAATGTCGGCAGCCAGTCCTTTTGTATGCTGACTGTTTTTTGCTCCACCAATGGCAGCATTTACTTTGACGCAGCGGAATCCGGAACTGACATAAATCGGCTGCTTGATTTGATCGCGCAGAGGATCTAGTAAATTCAGGCAAAGTTTTTTCAGGTTGAACAGCGGTTCACCATAAGGGTAGTTATCAATTCCCTTCCGGATGGCGGTTTCGCTCTGGTACATTTCCTCGAGGGTGAAATATTTTGACAGGTTCATTAGTTACTTATTATATATAAGCCGATTAAAATCAAAATCACAACAGCGATCCAACATGGCCATTCGTTTTTGTCTTCCACCGGTGAGAAGCGCCTTGCCATTTCCTGGTAATACATTTTCCGATTTTCACTCATGGGATTTTTCCAAAGAATAAAAAGCCCGATCAGGAATAAAACCACAATGACAACCACTATTAAGAATAAAATTTTAATGCTCATTTTCTTGCCGGTCGGTCTTCTTTATCTTTTAACTGAAGTTGAATGTCGAACAGTGTTTTTTGTATCTCACCAAAGGATTTTATGATGTAAGTTTTCTGATCATCCGCGCTCTTTTCCATGGAGCCGACCTTTGCTTCCAGAATTTTGTAATCGGATTCCTTTGATACAATTTCAAGTTTCATGCTGATCCAATTACCGATGATCAGGAGCACGATAGGCACGGCAATAGCCAGCATTTGCCCGAGAGTTACTTCGAGTTTAAACCAACTTTTATTTTGCTCCTGATCCATTTTAAATAGTTGCCAGTTACCCCTTAGTAATTTTAACCCTGTAATTATTTAAACTGACTGTATCAGTACCCACGGATTTAGAGGAGGTGATCAAAAGATAAATGTCAGATGCGGTGGACAATCCTGCTGTTGCAAT
Organism: Bacteroidia bacterium; assembly: GCA_035275625.1. GTDB lineage: Bacteria > Bacteroidota > Bacteroidia > AKYH767-A > OLB10 > DATEMK01. The sequence continues at coordinate 337 of DATEMK010000198.1, read as the reverse complement.
AGTAAGTCCGGTACTTGCACCCCATCCCGGAACAGCTCCTGCACCACCGGCAAAACTCTCCTGAACGTTATTTGCATTCTTTTCAATAATTCTGCAATATCCCTGGTAACTGATCCCGCTTGTGGCAATGGCATTGGAAGAAAACATTTGATTGCTTCCCGCTACCGCAGAGGATGAATTAAGCCGGACACGAAATACTTTTGTACCGGATCCACCAGCAGCAATGCTCCATGCCATTACGACATCAATTTCATCGTTATTTCCCAACGTGCCGGCAGGGATTAAAATGGATGCAAGAATTTCTTCACCTGTAGTATTTGTGGTGTTTAATGTGGTG
>DATEMK010000197.1:0-23432 GCA_035275625.1 Bacteroidia bacterium | reverse complement strand
AAAATTGTAAAGATTATAAAGGATTCAGGATTGAAAGTGCAGGCATCTATTATGGACGACCAGGTGCGGGTGCAGGGAAAAAAGCTGGATGACTTGCAAAGAGCAATCAGTATGGTAAAAGCGGCAAATACCGGCATACCGCTGCAGTATATTAATTTCAGAAATTAAGGTCAATTTTCGACCGGCAAAAATCCCTTCGTTTTTTCCAAAACTTTTCCGATCCCTCCCGGATTTTTTCCTCCCGCAGTGGCATAAAAAGCCTGCCCTCCTCCGCCACCCTGAATTTCTTTTGAAAGCTCGCTGATAATTTTTTTTGCGTCTAAATTTTTTTCTTTTACAAGATTCTCAGAAATGATTAATGACAAATGCGCTTTGCCATCAATTTCTGCAGCGAGCAGCAAAAACAAATTATTCACTTCTTTTTTTAAATCGAAAGAAAGGTTTTTAATCGCATCAGCCGAAGGCAGGTCAATTTTTTCGGCAATCAGGTTCACTCCGTTAACAGAAGTTACTTTCGTAACCAATTCTGATTTTACATGCCGGGAAATTTCCCGTGTGAGTTTGTCAATTAATTTTTGAATAGCTTCTTCTTTGTTATTGAGCGTATCGGATGAATTGATTTCTAATGAAAAAAAATTTTCAAAATCATTGTTTGTGCGCGTTGAAATTTTAGAATAAAAGCTTGAAGCTTTCAGTTTCAGCAATTCAATTCTTTCTTTCAAAGCATTTTCGGATGCCGCTTTCTTTTTATTTTGTTCCTCAAAGTGTTTTTCAACACCTTTGCCCGTGATGGCTTCTACTCTTCGCACACCGGCAGCCACCGAACTTTCAGAAATAATTTTAAACAACCCGATTTGTCCCGTTGCCGGAACATGCGTGCCACCGCATAATTCAACAGAAAAATTTTTATCAAATGTGATCACGCGTACAAACTCACCATACTTTTCACCGAACAAAGCCATTGCTCCCATATTCATGGCTTCCTTGACCGGAACATTTCTTTTTTCGTCAAGCGGAATATTTTCACGGATCTTTTCATTCACCATTTTTTCAATCTTCTCCAACTCTTCATCCGTCACTTTTGCAAAATGTGAAAAATCAAAACGTGTAACATTTTCATTTACCAAAGAACCTTTCTGCGCAACATGTTTTCCAAGAACATTTCTCAATGCAGCATGCATCAAATGCGTTGCACTGTGATTGGAAGTAATTTCTTTTCTGCGTGAAGTGTTAACTCTTGCAGTAAATTTTGCATTTATGTCAGCAGGTAATTTATCAGAGAAATGAATGATCAAATTATTTTCCTTCTGTGTATCTGTAATAAATATTTTTCTGATTTCTGACTTCTGATTTCCGACTTCTTCCAAATATCCTGTATCACCAACCTGTCCTCCGCTCTCTGCATAAAAAGGAGTTTTGTTCAACACAATCTGAAATTGTTCCTTGCCTTTTGATTTTACTTTCCTGTATTTAATAATTTCTGCTTCGCATTCCAATTCATCGTATCCTACAAATTCTGTCGGTTCATCTTGTTTCAAAACAATCCAATCTTCAGTATCAACTACTGCCGCTGCACGTGATCTTATTTTCTGCACTTCCAAATGAGTATTAAATCCTTCCATATCAAGAAGAATATTTTTTTCTCTCGCCATTAATTGAATAAGATCTACAGGAAATCCAAAAGTGTCGTAAAGTTGAAAAATTGTCCCACCATCCATATATGATGTATACTTCTTAAAAAAGTCCTCTGACCCACCTTCATCTACAACAGGACTCCTTATGTTTTCAAACTTTTTAATTCCTGTTTCCAATGTTCTTAAAAAAGAAACCTCTTCTTCATGAATTACTTTCTGAATAAAATCTTTCTGCGAAGTCAATTCAGGAAACACTTCTTTAAATTGTTCAGCAAGCAATGCCACCAATTTATAAATGAATGGTTCTTTAAAATTTAAAAATGTAAATCCATAACGGACAGCCCTTCGCAAAATTCTTCGAATCACATAACCTGCTTTGTTATTTGACGGCAGCTGACCATCAGCAATTGCAAATGAAATTGCACGGATATGATCTGACATCACGCGCATGGCAATGTCTGACCTCACCCCCTGCCCCTCTCCAAAAGAGAGGGGAGAGGTGCCGGAATATTTTATTTTACAGTGTTCTGAAATAAATTGAATCAGCGGCTGAAAAACATCCGTATCATAATTTGATTTTTTGTTTTGCAACACCATGCATAATCTTTCGAAACCCATTCCTGTGTCCACGTGCTTTGCAGGAAGTTGTTCCAATGAACCATCCGCTTTGCGGTTAAATTCCATGAACACATTATTCCAGATTTCAATAACAAGCGGATTGTTCGCATTCACTAAATTTTTTCCGTCTGTTTTCTTTCTTTCGTCATCATCTCTGAGGTCAACGTGAATTTCAGAACAGGGTCCGCAGGGTCCTGTGTCACCCATCTCCCAGAAGTTATCTTTTTTATTTCCTTTTAGAATCCGGTCTTCTGCAATCTCTGCCTCCGAAAAACCCGCGGCAGACAGGCAGTTTTTCCAATAGTTATAGGAATCCGTATCGAAAGCAAGTTTTTCTTTTTCATCACCTTCAAAAACGGTAACGTACAACCTGTCTTTTGGAATTTTATAAACTTCCGTTAATAATTCCCAGGCCCATTCAATCGCTTCCTTTTTAAAATAATCACCAAAGCTCCAGTTGCCCAGCATTTCAAACATGGTATGATGATAAGTATCCACGCCCACTTCCTCCAGGTCATTATGCTTTCCTGAAACGCGAAGACACTTTTGCGTATCCGCAACACGCTTGTATTTTGGTACAGCATTGCCAAGAAAAAAATCTTTAAACTGGTTCATCCCTGCATTGGTAAACATCAGGGTTGGATCATTTTTAATAACCATTGGCGCAGACGGAACAATTTCGTGTCCTTTGCGTTTAAAAAAATCAAGAAATGTTTTTCTGATGGCTGATGATGTCATTTGGAATTAAGGATATTAGCTCCCGTTTGTTAGTATTTCAGAAAACTTTCATCATTGTCCGGGCAAATTTTAATTATTTTTGTCCGAAAGAGTGCAAAATTATAGTTTCTTAACACTACCTGATGCCTAAGGCAAAATATTATTTCAACACACATTCCCTCAAGTATGAAAAGGTGGTCATTTCCTTATGGAAAAGATTGCTTCGCGCATTGGGATGGCTTTCCACGGCTCTTGTGTTCAGTGTAATTATTATCCTGATTGCGTATTCTTATCTTGATTCGCCAAAAGAAAAACAGCTGAAAAGAGAAATCAATGACCTGACGCTGCAGTATGAAATTCTTCAGCAGCGTGTGCATCAGTCGGAAGTTGTTTTGAATGAACTGGAACAGCATGATGATAATATCTACCGTGTGATTTTTGAAGCGGAACCCATTCCTGAAAGTGTTCGTGAAGCAGGATATGGCGGTGTTAACAAATATCTCGACCTGGAGGGATTAGAAAATTCAGAGCTGGTGATCGAAACATCAACAATGGTTGATAAGCTCACCAAGCAGCTTTATATCCAGTCAAAATCGTTTGATGAAATTTTTGCTTTGGCAAAAAATAAAAACCAGATGCTTGCCTCCATCCCTGCCATTCAGCCATTGAGCAATAAAGATCTCGGCAGGATTGCTTCCGGCTTTGGCTATCGCATTCATCCTATTTACAAAACTTCCATTATGCATACGGGACAGGATTTTACTGCACCGGTGGGAACGGAGATTTATGCTACCGGTAACGGAGTTGTTGAGAAAGTGGAATATTACGGACGCGGTTATGGAAATAACGTAATCATCCGGCATGGTTACGGATACGAAACTTTGTATGGACACATGAGCAAAATCAATGTCCGGCAGGGACAAAAAATTAACCGTGGTGATATCATAGGTTTTGTCGGCAACACCGGAACCAGCACCGGGCCGCATTTGCATTATGAAGTAATAAAAAACGGAAATAAATTAAACCCGGTCAATTTCTTCTATAACGATCTTACACCTGAAGAATATGAAAAGATGCTGATTATTTCCGCACAGCAAAATCAATCGTTTGACTAAAAACGGTTTCTGGTTTCTGGTGAGCTGATGCGGCTAAGAACCTTAAACCTTAAACCTTAAACCATAAAAAAATGCCTTACAAAGAATTCGAAGACGTAAAACTGTATTACTCCATCAGTGAAGTAGCAGACATGTTTAAAGTAAATGCATCCCTTATCCGTTTCTGGGAAAAAGAGTTTGACATTATTAAACCTGCAAGAAACAAGAAAGGAAACCGCATGTTTACAAAAGAAGATGTGGAAAATTTTAAACTTATTTTTCATTTGGTAAAAGAAAAGGGATTTACTTTAGACGGAGCCAAAGGCAAACTAAAAGGCGACAAGCTTCAATTGTCAGGACAGGCGAACCTGCACGATTCGCTTACCAAGGTCAGGAATTTTTTAGTGGAACTGAAGGAAACGTTGTAATCATCAACGAATCCGAATCAGTACGAATTTACGAATGCACAATTCGCTTTTAATTTAATTTTCCTCTTTGCTTACTTTAAAGGAAAACACTTTGTGAATTGCAAAGCTGATAAACCCGATTACAATGGCTGAGGTTGCGCGGGCAATGGTAGGAAACCATTCCATTGTTTTTATAAGGAAAGACATAAATCCGTAATTCAAAACTAATATCAGCACCGCCACCATCACGTAACGCATCAGCTGGTGATGCCCGCGCAGATCAGATTCTGTGAAAACAAAATATTTGGTGATTGTAAAATTGGTTATCAATCCGCAGGAATAAGATACTATCAGCGATGCAGTGGGAGCGCCAAGAACGAGAAACTGCATTAAATGAAAATCCTGTTTTTTAAAAATATAATTGAAGGCAATGAAATAAACTGTTACGTCCACACAAGTAGCAATGGCAGCTGCCATTCCATAACGGATAAGTTTAGACTGGAAAACTTTTTTGATCATACCTCAAAAATATTTTTGGGTCAGCAAATAATTTTTTACATAATGATCAATGCCCTCTTCAAGCGAAGAAAATGACTGTGTGTAACCAATCTTTTTTAATTTGTTCATCCTTGCTTCGGTAAAATACTGGTATTTATCTCTTATGTCTTCGGGAATATCAATAAATTCAATATTTATTTTTTTATTGACGGCTCTGAAAACTGCGGCTGCAAGATCGTAAAAAGTTCTTGCTTTTCCTGTACCGAGATTGTAAATTCCTGAGTCTTTCCTGTGATGGAGAAAAAAATAACACACCTCTGTCACGTCTTTCACATACACAAAATCCCTGAGCTGCATCCCGTCTTTATAATCCGGACGGTGCGAACGAAATAATTTTACTTTTCCTGTTGTCCGGATTTGATTGAACGCATGAAAAATCACAGAAGCCATTCTTGCTTTATGATATTCATTTGGACCATATACATTAAAAAATTTTAGTCCAATCCAGAAATAAGGTTTCTTCTCCTGCCGCAAAGCCCATTTATCAAATTCATTTTTAGAATCACCGTAAGGATTCAAAGGAACCAAATTATTAATTTGCGAATCATCATCATCATAACCAAACGCTCCATCGCCATAAGTGGCAGCCGAAGAAGCATAGACAAGCGGCAAGCCGAATTCAATGCAGCTTTTCCAAAGTTCCTTTGAATAATTCAGATTGAGCCGGTCAAAAATCTCTTTGCTGATTTCTGCAGTATCCGTTCTTGCCCCGATATGAAAAACAAATTGCACCAGGCGGTGATTGCCTTTCAGCCATGAAATAAATTCATCGCGGTGAATTTTTTTGGAAAAAATTTTCCCTTCAAGGTTTTTATTTTTTTTCTCATCACTGAAATCATCTACAAGAACAAGGTCAAAAAAACGTTCATCATTCAGTTTTTTTACAAAACAGCTCCCGATAAAACCTGCAGCACCGGTTATTATAATCATTGAAAATTGAAAATTGAAAATTGAAAATTGAAGATTAATTGTTCAGGAAACAAAAATTTGTCCGGAAATTTCGGGAAGAAGTTTTGCTGCATTTCCTTTTTTAAATAGCAATTCAATTGCTTTTTTTCCTTCACTGCCCAAAGCTAAAGAAAATTCATTGACGTAAAGATCAATGTGCTGCTGCATCACTTTATCATCCATTTCCTGTGAATGTGAGCGAACATAATCCATTACTTTCCCAGGATATTGAAATGCGAAGCTGGTGCTTTTATTTACCAGGCCATCAATTTTATTTTGCAGGACAGCGCTTATATCTTTTTTTATGGCTATACAGCCTAAAGGCAAAAGAGCATTTGTATTTTGTTCCCAAAGCTCACCCATGTCTGCAATTTTTTTCAATCCCTTCTGCTGATATGTAAAACGGTTTTCGTGAATGATTAATCCGGCATCAACTGATTCATTCATCACGGCATTTTCAATTTCAGAAAAAATCATTTCTGTTTTATTTTTTGCATCCGGAAAAAAAATGCTCAGCAGAAGATTGGCTGTAGTATATTTTCCCGGAATGGCGATTTTTAAGTTATCAATATCATGAACGGAATAATTCCTTTTACTGATAAGCAACGGGCCGCAGTTTTTTCCTAATGCACTTCCTGAATTAAGAACCAGGTAATTTTTTGACGCTTGCGCAAATGCGCTCACACTTAGTTTTGTTACATCCAATTCTCCTCTCAATGCTTTTTGATTAAGAGTTTCCACATCGTCAATAACCGGTTCAAAATTCAGGCCTTCGCAATCAATCATTCCATTTACCAAAGCACAAAACATAAAAGTATCATTGGGACAGGGAGAAAAGCCAATTGTTATTTTCCGGTTCATAATTTCAGTGTGCGAAATTAGTTAATAGTTAATTTTGATCAATATTATTATACTGTTATGGCCGGATACTCAGGAACACCTCTTGTTAAAAAACTTGGAATAAAAGAAGGATTTAAAATAAAACTAATAGATCCTCCTGAAAATTATTTTAACTTAACAGGGTTATTACCGGCAGGTGCAGTCATTCTGAAAAATAAAAATGATAAGGCAGATTTCATTCATTTATTTACAAGCAAAATTTCTGATCTGGAAAAAAATCTCAAGATTCTCAAAGATGAAATTAAAAAAGACGGAATGATTTGGATTTCGTGGTACAAGAAATCAGCGGGGCTTCCTACAGAAATTACGGAGGATATTATTCGCAATACTGCCCTTCCATTAGGTTTAGTAGATGTGAAAGTCTGTGCAGTTGATGAAAAATGGTCGGGACTTAAGTTAGTTTGGAGAGTTGAGTACAGAAAATAAAATACATTAATTTTCAATCACCAATTTCTCACCATACTCTTTTTCCCCATCCCTCACTTTTACAAAATAAATCCCCGCAGCACCATTTTTAAGATGGATTTCCTTTTGAGAAGAATTAAAAATATTTTCGTTAAAAATCTTTTTTCCAAGAATAGTATAAATTTCAATGCTGCCTTTATGAATAGTGTTTGGAAATGTGATGGTGAAATTATTTGTTGTTGGATTGGGAGAAATATTGAAAATTGAAAATTGAAAATTGAAAATTGGATTGATGCCGACCGTTGTGCAAAGTGTTGTAACTGTTCCTCCGCTGGCAACTATCGTTGCAGGAGTTGTTACAATGGTAGCCGGAGAAGCAACAATGGTTGCAGGGCTTGATACCTGCGTTGCAGGGGTGGTTATAATTGTTGCCGTATTGCCCTCATTGCATCCGCTGTTTCCCAAGCTATCCGTTTTGATTAAATAAACATCGCCATTCGTACCGAAACTTCCGGTATATCCTGCAATGACATAGCCTCCATCTGAAGTTTGCTGAATGGAATGTGCCTCTTCATAGTCTGTTCCACCAAAAGTTTTGATCCAAAGCGAATCTCCATTAGAATCGGTCTTTATTAAATAAATATCATAATTGCCCGCACCAAAACTGCTGGTAAATCCGGCAATAACATATCCTCCATCTGCAGTTTGCTGAACGGAATATCCACGATCATTACTTGTTCCGCCAAAAGTTTTTGTCCAAAGCGAATCCCCATTAGCATTTGTCTTAATGAAATAAACATTAGTAGTGCCTGCACCAAAACTATAGGTATATCCTGCAATAATATAACCTCCATCTATAGTTTGTTGAACTGAAAGTCCATAATCATCATCGTTTCCTCCAAAAGTTTTTGACCAAAGCGAATTTCCATTGGCATCGGTCTTAATTATATAAACATCATCAGCACCAGCACCAAAACTATAGGTATAACCTGCAAGAATATATCCTCCATCCATAGTTTGCTGAACTGACCTGCCATAATCACCACCTATTCCGCCAAAAGTTTTTGTCCAAAGTGAATCTCCATTAGCATCGGTCCTGATTAAGTAAACAAGAGAACCTGTACCTAAACTGTTAGTAATTCCTGTTATAATATATCCTCCATCTGTAGTTTGGTGAACGGAATAGCCTTCATCGTCATTTGTTCCGCCAAAGGTTTTTGACCAAAGCGAATTTCCATTGGCATCGGTCTTGATTAAATAAACATCATGAGAACCGAAACCACTTTTCCTCCCGGTAATAATATATCCCCCATCCGTAGTTTGTTGAACGGACCAGCCCCTATCATCAGCTGCTCCGCCAAAGGTCTTTGTCCAAAGAGTATCTCCATAAGCATCGGTCCTGATCAAATAAACATCAATATTACCTGCACCGAAACTGTAAGTGGTTCCTATGATAATGTATCCTCCATCTGTGGTTTGTTGAATGGATACAGCAAAATCAGCACCTATTCCCCCAAAGGTTTTCTGAAAAGTAACCTGCTGCCCGAAACAATTTCCTGCTGAAATGAAAAACAGAACAATGAATAATATTTTTTTCATAAAAACGAAAGTAAACTTTTTATTTAATCACCAATTTCTCACAATACTCCCTTTCCCCATCTCTCACCTTCACAAAATAAATCCCTGCAGCAAGGGGGCGGGCAGGTTTAAGACGGATTTCTTTTTGAGAAATATTAAAAATATTTTCTTTAAAAATCTTTTTTCCAAGAACATTATAAATTTCTATAAAACCTTTGTTAATAGTGTTTGGAAAAGTGATGGTGAAATTGTTTGTTGTGGGATTTGGTGTGATGGCAACCCCCTCCCCTGCGGGGAGGGCTGGGGTGGGGCTTATGCCGACCGTTGTGCAAAGAGCAGTAACAATTCCACCGCTTCCTGCAATTGTAGCAGGAGTTGTTACAATGGTTGGAGGAGAAGTTACAATTGTTGCAGGGCTTGTTACCTGTGTTGCAGGTGCGGTAACAATGGTAGTTGTGCTTGTTTCGTTGCAGCCGCTGTTTCCCAAGCTGTCGGTTTTGATGAAATAAACATGATCAAAACCTATCGCAAAACTGAAGGTTCGCCCGGTAATAGCATATCCCCCATCGGTAGTTTGTTGAACAGAGTATGCCACATCATCATCAGTCCCTCCAAAAGATTTTGTCCAAAGTAAATTTCCATTGGGATCGGTTTTAACTAAATAAACATCAATCATACCAGCGCCAAAGCTACCAGTTGTTCCTGTAATAATATATCCTCCATCGGTAGTTTGCTCAACCCACCATCCATTATCATCATTTATTCCGCCAAATGTTTTTGACCACAAGGCATCTCCATTAGCATCGGTTTTGATCAAATAAACATCATCAGCCCCAGCACCAAAATTATCGGTAGAACCGGCAATGATATAACCGCCATCGGTAGTTTGTTCGACAGAATACGCCCAATCTGACACTGCCCCTCCAAACGTTTTTGCCCAAAGCAAATTTCCAAGGGTATCTGTTTTAATTAATAGAATATCGCTTCCTCCGGCTCCGAAACTTGAAGTGTTGCCTGTGATAATGTATCCGCCATCTATAGTTTGATGAACGCAAAAGCCCGTTTCGGTACCTGGTCCTGCAAAGCTTTTTGTCCAGAGCGAATCTCCATTCGCATCAGTCTTAATTAAATAAACATCATTTCCAACTCCAAAGTAACTGTTTGTATATCCTGTAATAATATAACCACCATCAATAGTTTGCTGAACAGAAAAACACTCGCTATTTTGAATTCCAGCGTACATTTTTGTCCAAATCAAATTTCCAATGGTATCAGTCTTTATTAAATAAGTTCCCGGATAACTTCCAGCGGAACCGCTTCTTCTTCCGGTAATAATATATCCTCCATCAGAAGTTTGTTGAACGGTATAGCCATAATCAATGTTTGTTCCGCCAAACGTTCTGGTCCAGAGAGTATCGCCAAAGGAATCTGTCTTGATTAAATAAACATCCCCGTTTACACCAAAGCTGGTTACCGAACCACCAATAATATACCCTCCATCAGTCGTTTGCTGAACAGACCAGCCGTAATCATTATATGTTCCACCAAGCATTTTCTGAAAAGTAATTTGCTGCGCAAAACAATTTCCTCCTGAAATGAAAAATAAAACAATGGAAAATATTTTTTTCATTGAACGAAAGTAACTTTTTATTCAACCACCAATTTCTCACAATATTCTTTTTTCCCATCACTCACTTTCACAAAATAAATCCCCGCAGCAGTATTTTTAAGATGGATTTCTTTTTGAGAAACATCAGCAATATTCTCAGCAAAAATCTTTTTTCCCATCACATTATAAATTTCAATGCTGCCTTTATTAATGGTGTTTGGAAAAGTAATGGTGAAATTATTTGCGGTTGGATTGGGAGAAATGGACATTTTGGATTGCGGATTTGGGATGGCAGATGGAATACCTACAGTTATGCAAAGAGCTGTATCAGTGCCACCACTTCCAACAATGGTAGCAAAAGTTGTTACAACAGTAGGGGGCGAAGTCATAATGGGGGTTACGTTTGTTATAACGGTTGCGGGAACAGAATCAATAGTTGCTGTGGTATTCTCATTGCACCCGCTGTTTCCAAAACTGTCGGTTTTAATAAAATAAATATCATTGTTAACTGCACCAAAACTTAATACAGATCCTGCAAGAATAAATCCGTTATCAGCAGTTTGCTTAACAGCATAGCAAAATTCATCGCCTGAACCTCCGTAAGTTTTCGCCCATTGCATATTCCCAATGGTATCAGTTTTAACTAAATAATAATCAAAACCTCCGGCACCAAAACTGAGTGTTGAGCCGGCAACAATATATCCGCCATCCGTGGTTTGCTCAACAGAATATGCGAATTCTGTATTTGGTCCACCATAAGTTTTTGTCCAAAGAATATTTCCGCTTATATCTGTTTTGATTAAATAAAAATCACCTTGTCCGGCACCAAAACTTTCCGTCCAGCCAGCAATAATATATCCGCCATCCGTAGTTTGCCGGATGGCATTAGCTACATCCCCATCTATTATGTCAATGACTTTTGTCCACAGCATGTTTCCATTGGAATCTGTCTTGATCAGATAAATATCCCAATCTGTAGTAAAAGTGGAAATTGCTCCGGCAATAATAAATCCTCCATCAGAAGTCTGACGTACAGCATATCCTAATTGATAACCAATATCGCCAAAAGTCTTTGACCAGAGCAAATTTCCACCCGAATCGGTCCTGATTAAAAAAACGTCCTCAATGCCTCCACCAAAACTCTGAGTTACGCCTGAAATAATATATCCTCCATCTGTAGTCTGCTGAACATCATATCCTGCATCAGGACTTGCTCCTCCATATGTTTTTGACCAAAGCAAATTTCCACTTGAATCTGTTTTGATTAAATACACATTATTGTTATTAGCAACAAAACTCGTGGAACTGCAAATAATAAATCCTCCATCCGAAGTTTGCTTTACAAATCCCACCCAATCCGGACCTGTTCCGCCAAATGTTTTTGACCAGAGTGGATTTCCATATTGATCGACCCTGATTAAATATACGTCCTCATCACCTGCTCCGTAACTGGTTGTTGATCCTGCAATAATATATCCGCCCCCGGGCACCTGCTGCACTGATCGCCCTTGGTCATTATCATTCCCGCCAAAGGTTTTTTGAAAAATAATTTGCTGTGCAAAACAATTTCCGGTTGAAAGGAGAAAAAGAACAAGGGTAATTATCTTTTTCAAAGCGATTAAAGTTTAGTTAAAGCAAAATTATTCACATCGACTATCACCCGCAATAATATAATAGTATGATTTTTATGATGGCAAAAATCTTTTGAAATGAATGTAAAAAACCTTTTACTCAATCACCAATTTCTTACAATACTCCTTTTCTCCATCCCTCACTTTCATAAAACAAAGAAAAATTATTTTCAATTCAAATCATTTCAGCTTTTTGATTAATTCTTTTACTTTTTGTTCAATCAAATCCCTGGTTTTCCTGAAATCATCTTCATTCATTTCTTTCGGGTCAGGAATATTCCAGTCTTCGCGGTAGTTGGCTATAATAAAAGGGCATTCATCTCCGCAACCCATAGTGATGGCATAGTCATATACTATATCTGGAATTTCAGTAAGAGATTTAGATATATGTTTGGACAAGTCATAGTTCAATTCTTTCATTGAAGCCACTGCTTTCGGATTCACTATACCGGATGGCCCGGAACCGGCACTGTAAGCATTTGCAATATCCTTTCCATGAATGATTGCAAATGCCTGTGCCATCTGGCTGCGGTTAGAATTCTCTACGCAAACAAATAAAATATTCTTTTTCATTAACAGCAGGCTGCTTCTTTCTCACTTACACTTTCCGAAGAACTTTTTTCACCGGGCGTACAACATGCTGTAGCTTCGCTCATTTCATAATGAGGATCATTAAAATCTGCATCTGCATGAAAATAATAAACCTCCCATTGCACACCGTCAGGATCGTTTACCCAGAATTTATCCTGCTTTGCATAGCAGCAATTAGTTCCGGTTTCTTCTTTGGCAACTATTTTTTTCACTCGGGCTTCCCATAGCCGTTTGTTCAGCTCTTCTATCGTTTCCACCTGGAAACCGAGGTGTCCGAAATTTTGCTGCACTCTTTCTTTGTTCTCTACGAAAGAAATAATCAGCGAAGGATTTTCTAAAACATACTTGGCGTATTTCGGTTTCACCTTTACAGGCTCTTCACCAAAAAATTCTGAATAGAAATTAACGCTTTTTTGCAGGTCGCTTACATATAAGCTCACGTGCATTCTTGGAAATGGATGTGTGTTCATATTATTTATTTTTAAAGGTTTATTTAATATTATATGCGATTATTCGTAAATTCGTATATATTTGTATTCGTTGATGGTATTTAACAGCAAGATGGATTTTTACTATTAGTATTTATAAAGAATTCATTAAAGGTTTTTTCAAATTTTTCAAACGTTTTCCAGTTAATGCAATAGCAGGATTTGGCACCGTCAACGGTTCCTGTAATAAGATCCGCATGTAACAATTCCTTCAGGTGCTGCGACACGGTGGATTGGGCTAAAGGAAGCACCTCTACAATTTCACCGCAGATACATTCTTTGCGCTTGGCAATTTCTTTAAGAATGGAAATACGCGCAGGGTGCCCGATTGCTTTTGCAAAATCAGCCAGTTCGTTTTCTTTTTTATTGAATTCGTCCTTTTTATTGAAAGCCATTTTATTAATTGTATATCGCAAATATACGATAATAGAATTACGAAAAGCAAATATTTTTCAAATTTAATTTGTAATAGCTTAATACTGACGGAGAAAAAATTTACTTGCCGAAGCTTCGCTCCCAGAACATCAGGCTCCGTGCGGCAAGCGATTTCATTTTTAAAACAGGAATTTTTGAAAAGGGATTGATTTTATTCCGGCTTGCCTTATGGACTTTCATTTCATTATTAATCCAGCGCACAGCATAGTCATAGTATTTACGGGAATAGGTTCGCTTAAAATCAATTTGCCTGTCAGTGGAGTTCTCCCATGAAAGCTGGCTTATAAAATTATTTTCCACTTCTTCGTAAAGGGGAGTTCCTTTTATAGGGTATGCTATAGTAATAGTAAACAAATCGGGATCAGAAGCTCTCAGGTGCATCAGCGTTTCATCAATATCCCCCTCTGTTTCCCCCGGGTAACCTACCATAATAAAAGTACCTGATTGGATTCCATATTTCTTTGACAGGTGAATCATGTCTCTCACCTGCTCTACCTTTACCCTTCTATCCATTGCATCAATTACTTTCTGCGATCCGCTTTCAGCGCCAATCCAAACACGAAAGCAGCCGGAATTTTTCAGCAATTGAATAATTTCTTCATTCATCCTGTCTGCACGTGTTATACATTCATATTTTATTTTAAGTTTTCTTTTCACTATCTCGTTAGTAAATTCTTTCATCCATTTATGGGAAATAGTGAATACATCATCCACAAACCAAACGGTATCCACAGCGTAATTTTTCTGAATCCATTCCAGCTCATCCACAACAAGAGAAGCGCTTCTTCGCCTGTATGTTTGCCCGTAAACCGCACGGCTGCACCATTTACACGTATAAGGACATCCGCGCATGGTACTGACTGACACAGCGCTTTCACCATGCCTGTTTTTCCATGCATCAAAATAATATTGAAGGTTTACTTTTTCCCGGCCCGGAAACGGAAGGTCATCTATGTTTCTGATTTTAGTTCTTTCAGGAGTATAGATTATTTCACCGTCACTATTTCTATATGCAATGCCGCTTATGTTATTAAGAGATGCCGAATCAAGTACGGCATGACAGGAAACCAACTCCAGCATGGTTTCCTCGCCTTCTCCTATTACAATGACATCTGCCCCGTAATTCAAAAAGTTTTCTGCATGGTTGCTGACTTCAGGTCCGCCTAAAATAATTTTTGTTTTTTTTAATTCCGGTGTTTCCTTAATGTAACGGATTATCTTCAATACATTCAGTTTGGTCATCAGGTTCGTATAGATGCCAATAATTTCCGGTTGAGTTTTCAGCAGGTGCTGTTTTAATTTTTCAAAAGAAGAAAAAGTAGAATCGAATATTTCGTTTTCAATACCATTCTTTTCTAAAAAGGCTGAGATGTATAGAATTCCCAGCGGCACATACGGCCGCATGATCTCTTTTTCTTTAGGATCTTCTTCAAGAAAATAACCGTGAGTGAGCAGGATGTTCATCAACGAATAACGAATCTATACGAATTTACGAATTGCTAAATATTATTTCTTCTTTGTAACGCAATAAAATAATGATCTGCAAAATTGCTGAGAAAAGAAAAGGAAAGAAGCCTTTCTTTAAAATTCAGAATCTTCAGCAGCCAGGTTTTATTTTTAAAAAATGGTTCGAGATAAGAAGGCGGAATAGCTATCCCGACAGGTTTCTTCACAGTCACCCGGAATTCTGTTCCGGTAATTTTTTTAAATTCTGCAGGTGAATAATAAAATGTTTTTTGAACCTGAGAACCAAAAGCTGCATACACGCCTTCCTTTGACAATCTTCTGAGTGCTTTTCTAAAATTCAATTTACACAAGAAATAAAATTGTTCCCATAAACATTTTCTTCCCATAATTACAGCAATGAATTTTCCGTTTGGCTTTAATAAAGAGAAAAGATCAGCGGACAATTTTTTCAATTGTGCATCATCAATACAATTTAACCCGCCAAAGTTGGAAAAGACCAAGTCAAACTTATTATTAGAAAATTCTTCCTTTAACTTATCAAATCCGCAAGTTCTGAATTTGGAATTGGGTCCCTCCTGAAGAGGGAGGAATTTGGAATTTGATTCTTCAATCATTTTTTCAGAGGCATCAGTAGCAATCACACGATGCCCTTTTTTTGCAAACCATACAGCATCTTCTCCTGTACCGCAATTGATTTCAAGAATTTCAAGAGATTGATTTTTGGGTAAAACTTTTTCCAGAAAATGATAAACCCTTTTTCGCTGAAACTTGCCAATGTTTGAAAAAGTAAAATTCTCATCGTAAAAAGGTGCAATGGAATCAAAAGCAGTTGTCAAAACCTCTTCTACCGGGTTCATTCTTTTGAAATGACAATTTTGCGTTTTACATTCATTTGTTTACTGTTAACAGAGAGAATATAAATTCCCGAAGCAAAACTCCTGGTATCAATTTGCAAATGCGAATTAAAATTCTTTTCAAAAATTTTTTTTCCCGTCATATCCGTCAGCCATATTTTTCCGGCATCACCATCCATAAAATGTACATTGATTAATTCGGAAGCAGGATTCGGATAAACAGAGAAAAAAGGAATAGGATCAAAAATCGGATTCATGCTTGAAATAACTCCCGTAGTATCTCCGTTTTTTACATAGCCAACTAAATGTTCCTCACCTGTATGTTCAAAGTAACCATATCCATAATCTGTTTGACCCAAACCGGTTTTATATTTCAAATAGGACGACCATAGCCACCAATTAACAGTAAAAATATCCACCGTATTTAACAAATCCTCCTGTGGATTCACCAGGGTGAAATTATTAAATGAGAAATTTTCATTTCCAAATGACTTGGTGAATATACCATTGCTGTCCATTGAAAATTGTGTAAAATCATAAATAGAATCAAAATAAAATAAATGTTCACCAAAATTTCCCATTAATCTTGAATTTGTATTCAGGAACTGAGTGTTAAATGAGTTCGAAAAATGTTCCGCAGAATCATAAAGCATAACGTTTAAGTTCAATGGTGAGCTAAAATACCCGACTCCAAAATTATAACCCCAAATTAATCCCTGGTAGTTATAAGATAAAGAATCGTTGTAAATATTTTTAGCTGCTATTGTATATTGTTTGTCATAATAAATTTGAACAGGAGGCATAGCTGAACCATCTATATATTCACCAACATAATGAAAAATATCTCCCACATTAAAGTCAAAAATTTGCCGGAACCCCGGAACCTGTTCGCCAAGATTTGGTCCTTCAATGCCTGCTAAACGATAATAAGAATTTTGCCCATACAAGTTCGGAAATTGAAGTATGCCATAATTTTTGGAAAAATTAATGGTATCTCCGGATGAAAGTAAAATTGTTTTTACCGAGTCATTAATTCCGAAAACCGTGCTGAGCGCTGTTGAAATAATTTGCGCAGTAATGTTTGCAACCGAATCAAACAGCCATGTATCATTCAATGCCGCAAATGAATTCAAAACAATTTTTGAAGTATCATTAAAATAAAAATTTCCGTCAGCAAGTTTTAAAACTTCCCTTTGCAAAAAGTGCGGCTGGTTTTTTAGTGCATAGCATGAATCACATGGATTAGACCCGCCAAGTGCAGCAGTGCAAGTATCACAATGCATAACAATTCTGTTCAAATAAAAAATAGAATCACTGCCCATTACATTGGATGAATCAATCCAAACAGTATTAGCAACCACGTTTAAGTTATCGAGCTTGTAATTATATTTCCATCCTATGCTCAATGGCTGCCAGTTTTGGGAAAAAGAAAAATTTGAAACAAAAAGTAAAAGAAAAACTGAGCAGCAATTAGTGTAAAGCTTTTTCATGTTCCTGCATTTTTAACTGTTGAACATATTTGCCTGTGAAATGAAATGGCAATGCGGCTATTCTTTTCAATGACAAGATAGACATTTTTGCAGGATTCACAAAAATATTTTTCAATTCTTCCATGCCTTGTCTTGTGCGATAACTCTTATGGATAAAGCGATGCAGCTCTTTGTAAAATTGAGATGGATAGGTATTTTTAAACATTAAAGCCAGTTCATCGGAATCCGTCCAGTTTGATTTTTCTTTCAACTGTTCTTTTACATTTTCATAAAATTTTGTTCCGGGTAACGGATAGGATACGCTCACTCCTATATCATGCGGTAAAAGCTCCATCACCATTTTTATTGTTGCATCAATATCTTCCCTGGTTTCTCCGGGATAACCGAACTGCAGGAAGAATGAAGGATGGATGTTATGTTTTTTAAGCAGCCGCGTGGATTCATAAATTTGTTCAACCGTAATGCCTTTTTCCATGGCATTTAGAATTTTCTGCGAACCGCTTTCCGCTCCTACCCAAACCGTTTCGCAGCCGGCACCGGCAAGAGCAGCAATATTATTTTCCTGCAAAAGCAAATCAACGCGGGATTGAATTTTAAACCGGATTTTTATTTTTTCTTTCTTGATTAAATCTGCAAAATGATTTACCCAACTGGGTGTTAACCCGAAAATATCATCGCAAAACCAAATATGGTCAAAATCAAATTTTTCTTTCAATACTTTTATTTCCCTGATGACATGTTCGGGTGAACGGGAATTGTAGCGGTTTCCGTAAATAGGTTTTGCGCACCAGTTGCAATGAAAAGGGCAACCGCGTGTTGTATTCATGTTGATTGAAAAATATCCGGAGCTTTTTTGCCAGGCTTCTTTGTAAGGAAGGATGTTGATTAAATCCCATGCCGGGAGAGGAAGATGATCAGGATCACTCAGGACTTTTCTTTTAGGGTTTACAACGGCTTTATTTTTTTCTTTGAAAATAATCCCGTCTGTTTTGTGGAAACCACCTTCGTTTTCATCCAGGGCTTTAATTAAATGAAGTAAAGAAATTTCTCCTTCTCCTTGTATAACGAAGTCAGCATGGTGATTCAAATACTCTTCATAATGATCTGTCGAATCAGAACTGCAAACAATCACTTTACAACCGGACGCTTTCGCTGATTTGCTCATTTCAAAAGCAGCTTTGCGCATATTGGTGAGACACATTTTAGTAAGATAATTGAACCCATCATCATAAATCACCAGCACATCCGGCTTGATTTTTTGCAACGGATCAATTAGGCTTTCAGCATTTTTTTCAAACATCACATCGTGAAGAAAAACTTCGTATCCGTTTTCACGCAGAACAGCTGCAGCCTGTACAGTTCCTAACGGAGGATAGGGCTGCTGCTGTTTCCACTGCTTGAGGTCAAACCGCAGAAAGTAGGAATGTGTAAAAAGAATTCTCATTGGAATAAAGAGGTATTCACCTCATTCAAAAGTGCCGGAATGGTCTCCTTCGGAGAAAGCGAAACAAGATGTTTTTTTTCGAACTGATTTATTTTCTCCACATATAAACCAAGAACTTTTTCCTGGAATTTATTGGGATGATGTTTTGACACATCTTTTTTAGAACGCAATGCATTCTTAAAATCCTCTTCGCTGAAGTGAAGAAATTTTTTCTTCCAGAATTTCAGGGTTATTTTTAAACAAAAATCATCCAGCTTATTGCCGATGGATCCGCTAAAAATTTTTTCTGAATAAAATTTGAAACTGTCCGAAGGACTCTTCCCGGGGAAATTTCTTTTTTTCTCTTTTATTTTATTTTTTAATGAATCAACATTAGGAAAAAAATTGCCTGTCCATGTATTTGCCCCGAGGAATTTTTTAAATAATCCATCATTTATCATGGGAACTAAGGTCACCAGTTCCATTGCAGTGAAAATATTTTTATCCGGGATTTCGAGGTTGTTTTCATCAATAAAATAGTTTACACAAAAGTATTTATGTGAATTAAGCAGGAATATTTTTTTAAATAATACCAGCAGCGTTCTGCTTAACCACAACCTTCCCGGGGCAGTAATGATAAAATAATCAATATCCGATTCTTTGTCCATATATCCTTTTGACAGGGAACCGGAAATAAATACTGCTCTTACAAACGGAAATTTTGAAATGATCCGTGAATATTTTTTTGCGATTGAATTAAATTTTTCTGCCAAAAGATTCCCGTTAATTCTTCTTTCCACAATTGAATAGTCATCATTCACAAAATAAAACCCGCTGGAGTATTTAATAAATTTTTTAGAGACCAGTACATCCAATCCTTCATTTATCTCATTTGAGGAATAAGTTTTAGAATGGCAATATTTCTCTATTTCCTCCTTCGTGAGAGGATATTTAAAAATATCAAAATAAAGGAGTGTGTTTAATATTCCGTACTCTGATTCACTAAAATTCTGCTTATCAGAAGCAGCAATTACCGGTTTTTCATTCCTCATAGCTTTTCAAAATTACTCATATTAATGTTTTAAAAAATTTTCAGGGCATTGAACAGGAATAAAAACAGTTTAAACTGGTTTAAATACCAGAGAATAAAAAAATTATGCCACCACAATTTCATAAACATAATTCATTTCCCACAGCCGGAAATATTTTTTTTTCAGTATTATCTGAAAATTATTTTTCTGTGCAATGGCATTTATTTCGTCCCTGTCGCATTCATCAGATAAAACCATTATTACCTTAGATTCCAGGTGAATATGCTTTGATAATTCATTAAATAATTTTTGAAAATATTCTGAATGCTCTCCGCAGTACCAGGCAAACTCACTTTCTGTATTGGGCTGCTTTTTATAGTAAGGCGGATTGAGGAGAATAAAGTCAAATTTTGTTTGCGGGATTTTTTCAAACAGGTTGGAATGAATGATTTGAATGCTGACATTATTTTTATCCGAATTTAACTTAACATTTTTGACTGATAATCCGCTTATGTCAGATGCCGTTACCCGTGCCCTTTTTTTGGCTGCATAAATGGCAATCAATCCGCTTCCGGCTCCTAATTCTAAAAATGTTTTACCGATTAAATCAAATTGCTGAAGATAACCCAGAAGGATCCTGGTGCTGAAAAATAAGCCGGGATGAAAAACGCCTTTTAGAACTGTAATGCGAACGTCTTTGTACCCGTATTCCCTGTCCTCGGACAACCAGGCCTTTACCATCGGCCGGATGGTTTTATTTATCAATGGTTTTAAGAACTTCAGAATGGACATCCCCTTTATAAAATAAAATCTATCGCTCCACGAAAGTGATAAAACTTTTTATATATTTATTCCGGCCATTATTTAAATACTAATAAGGCCGGAATGAACCATACAGATTTTTTTCTCCGGGTATTTTGTCATGTGAAAAAAATCATGTAGGTTTGCGCTCCCAAATAAAATATCAAAAATGATCATTATTCCTATTAAAGACAACGAACCGATTGACAAGGCGTTGAAGAAATTCAAGAAAAAGTTTGAAAAAACCGGTGTGGTAAAAGAATTGAGAACCCGCCAGGCTTTTGAAAAACCTTCTATCACCCGCAGAACCATTGTCAAAAAGGCAAGATACCGCAATACTTTAAAAGGGCAGGAGCTGCTTTAAGCCCTTCGTAAAAATACGAGGATTCATCCGCAGGAATAATTTTTCTGCGGATTTTGTTTTAACGGATTGATTTAATTTGTACTTTTAGTTTTTATTTTTGAAGTTTCTTTCTACCAGTTTTAGCCGATGATTATGCTTGTAATCAGGTTTTTAAAGTACCTGCAATTCGAAAAAAGATTTTCAGCTCATACCATTACAGCTTACAAAACTGATTTGACCCAATTTTTTGGTTACCTCGACATTCAATATAAGGTTTCTGACGTAAAAGAAATCACTCATTTTTTCATCCGCTCCTGGATTGTCAGCCTGATGGATGTAAAAACAAGCGCGAAATCGGTGAACAGGAAAATCTCTGCGTTAAAATCTTTTTTCAGGTTTTTGTTAAAAGAAAAAGAAGTAGAACAAAACCCGATGCTGAAAATTGTTTCACCCAAAATACCAAAACGCCTTCCTGAATTTATTTCCTTAGAAAGTATGGCTTTGCTGTTCAAACATGTTGATTTCGGTGAGGGATACGAAGGAGTCCGCGACCGCTTAATTCTTGAAATGCTTTACGGAACCGGCATCAGGAGGGCAGAACTTATCGGGTTAAAAAATACATCCGTTGATTTTGGGAATGATACATTAAAAGTGCTGGGAAAAAGAAATAAAGAACGCATTGTTCCGCTCACATCTTCGCTGGTGAATTCGATTAAAAAATATATGATCGAAAAAAATAATTTTCTGAAAACTTGCAATAAAGAAAATAATTTCTTAATTTTAGACAGCGATTGTAATCAAATTGATCCTAAAGACGTTTTTCTTATTGTGAAGAAACATTTAAGTGCAGTAACAACAAGCGAAAAGAAAAGTCCCCACGTATTGCGCCATACTTTTGCCACACACATGCTTAATAATGGCGCTGATATTAATGCCATTAAAGAACTTTTGGGCCATTCCAGCCTGGCGGCAACACAGGTTTACACACACAACACCATCAGTAAATTAAAAAAGATTTATAAACAAGCTCATCCGAAAGCTTAAAAAGAAAGGAGACCATTTATGAAGCTGAAAATTCAATCTATCCATTTTACTGCAGATCAGAAATTGCTTGAGTTTATCCGTGAAAAAGTAGATAAGCTTTTACATTTTTACGAGGATATTCTGGGAGGCGAGGTCTATTTAAAAATAGATAAATCGGAGGATTTCGAAAATAAAATTACTGAAATTAAAATTCAAACACCCGGAAAGGTGCTTTTTGCAAGTGAACGATGCCGCACTTTTGAAGAAGCTACGGATTCGGCTGTGGATGCTTTGCGCAAGCAGATCACCAAGCATAAGGAAAAGGTGAGAAGGGGAATGTGAAAAAGGGTTAAGGTTTGAGGTTTAATGAGCCATTAGTTTCACTAATTACTCTAATTAAAATATTCGTGTTAATTGGTGTAATTCGTGGCATTGGTTTAAGGTTTGAAAAAGGACTGATCGAAAGACTTCCTTTCAACTTCAATCATTGTCTATTTTAATGGATTCCATCATGGCAGAGCCATTTGTCATCTGTTGAATTATTTTTTTTAGTTCTTCCAGTCCAATTACTGACGTAAAGGTGGCATCCACCAAACCACCGGAATTAGCCGGTAAATTGCATGTTAAAAGCTTGGTAACAGGCAGGCTGTTATAGAGTGACCATGCATCACTATCCCGTGCCTGAATATTAAATGTCAAATACAAATCCCGAATCTTAGTAATTTTCATATTCTTTTCTTATTTAAAAAATGAACTTCTTAATAGTGATGTTTCCGCGTAAAGGTAGAAATCGTTTCCCGGTAAACTCTTACGAAATTTTTAAAATAAGTTACATAATTCACACTTCTTCATTTCCGCAAAAATCAACACCCGCTATTAAACTTTACTGCATTCATTTGCCTCATAAAAGAAGAAATGATAAAACAGAAAGACTGTTTATATAAAATTATTATGAGAACCATCTTGCGGAGAAAAAAGAATTTTTATCTTATCAACCGTCAATGGCTTTGAAACAAAATCATGCACTATTTTATAAGGCTTCGATCTTTCAATGTCTTTTTGTTCACCGGATGAAGTGAGCATAAATACTTTGCACCTGCTTAAAATAAATTTAGGAAATTTATTCATCTGTTCTAAAAACTCCCATCCATCCATTTCCGGCAGATTGATGTCAAGAAATAAAACATTTGGAAAATTAGTAATGTCAGATTCTATGAGCCCTCTTAAATAATCGAGCGCTTCATCAGCATCCATATAACTTCCCACCTTGTGTGCGAATTTTGACGTGTGCAATACCCCTTCATTGACCATGTTTGACATAGGGTCGCCATCCACTAATAAAGCATTGTTAATCTTTCGCATAAGAATATTGCCGGAATTTAAAAAA
>DATEMK010000196.1:0-14453 GCA_035275625.1 Bacteroidia bacterium | reverse complement strand
GCTATGCAGCCGGACCTGATCAACAATGCACTTATGGCAGCCAAAACAAATTCAGAAATGCTTGCAACCAATTTTGTGCTCCTTGGAGTTTATCTTAAATTACTCTTTCTCCCGTATCCGCTGAGCTATGATTATTCCTACAACCAGGTTCCAATCGTGAACTGGAATAATTTTTTTGCAATAGCTTCTTTAATTATTTATTTATTACTGTTTGTTTATGCAATCGCCAGCATTAAAAAGAAAAACCCGGTTGCTTTTGGAATTTTATTTTTTTTATTCACTCTCTTTCTTTCTTCCAATTTGCTTTTTAAAATTGATGCGACCATTGGTTTGCGATTTTTATTTACACCGGTGCTTGGTTTTTGCATTGCAATTGTTTTTTTCGTTTATAAAATATTCAAAATTGATCCCCATGCGGATATTACATTGCAGCAAAAGAAAAATATGATCAGCATTTTTTCAGTGGTGATCAGCGTGTTTGCTGTTTTAACCGTTATGCGAAATGCAGATTGGAAAGATAATTACACCTTGTTCAGTCATGATGTGGAAGTTACCCCGGGCAGCGCACGCATTCATGCAGGGCTTGGATTTGAATGTGCAATAAAAGCCATGCACACTTCATCATTGAACGAACGAAATGACTGGCTGAAGAATTCAATAGAACATTCTAAACGCGCTGTTGAAATTTATCCTGATCATCCGGATGCTTATTTTAATTTGGGAGTTGCTTATTTTAATATTGGTGAAAAAGAAAAAGCCATGCAGTGCTACTGGAAAGCTGCCGAAGTAAATCCTGAGTTAAAAGAACCGCTGAAAGAATTGGGTGGAATGTATTACAACGATCATCGCAGCGACAGCGCGGTTTATTATTTCAGGCGCGTTCTCGTTCTTGATTCCTCTGATGAGCAGGCTAATTCAATTGTGCAATATCTTGAAAGAAAATTAAATTAAAATTTCAAGCTCACCTGCCCCAAAACATTTATCCCCGACTGCGGATAATAAAAATTCTCTGCAATTTTTTTTCCTCCGTAAATATAACTGTACGAATACCCGTTGGATTCATAAAGATGATTGAAAATGTTATTTATCATTATTCCAAGCCCGATTTCTTTTACAAATTTTGTCTTCAGCTTGTATCCAATGCGGAGATCACTTATGGAATAAGGTTTTAATTTCTTTGTGTTATCAGAAGTATTATCCAGGTATTGTTTGCTCACATATTTTGCAAGGAAATCAAAAGTCAAATCTTCTAAAGGTTCATAACGGATACCGGCAGCGGCAACCAGGTTGGGTGAAAATGCAATGTCAGTATTATGGAATGTTTTTGTTTGTTGTGCTCCCGCATCATAATCATCCACATATTGATTGTGATTTTTTATTTTATTTCGGCTGATGGCAGCGTTAGCCGAAAATTTTATTTTCTTCAAAGGATTCCATTCGGTTTCCAGCTCCATTCCTTCACGGTAGCTTTTGTCAACATTTGTGCGCGTATAATTGCCGACATCATTCACCTTTCCTGTCAGCACAAGCTGGTCTTTATAATTCATGAAATAGAAATTGAAAGCAAAAACAAAATTATTTTTCTGTAACCGGTAACCGATTTCAATGTCCTGCATATTTTCTGCTTTGGGCCGGCTTGCCGGAGATGAGTTCACATAATCATCACGGGAGGGTTCTTTATTTCCAAAGCTTACCGAAATATATGCGTTTTGTTCATGATTCCATTTCCAGTTAAATCCGATTTTGGGATTTGCAAAATTTAATTCAACATGCCGCGGAACATAATTCAAATCGGAATTAAAACCGGAAAAATTATAATTTACTCTCCTGTATTGCATGTCAGCAAACAAATTTGCTTTGCTGCTTACACCATAATTCATTTTTCCGTAAATATTAAAATCCGTTTTTAATGCAGCATTAAAATTATAGCGGTATGGAAAAACGGAGAGCGGAAAATATTGCGCTGAAATTATTTCATCAAAGTGATCCCCTGCATACTGGTTCCATCCTCCGCCAAGAGCAGCGGAAATCCTTTTGTACGAATCAAAATTCAATGACCAGGTGGCTCCGTAAAAATCATTATCCAGCCATTTTCTTCTCACCAGATTGGTAGAAGTGACAGTATCATCTGCAATAATTAAATCGTTTAATCCATAAAAGCTGAAGGCTCCTTCACCATACAAATCATCTTTCTTTTTATATTCCTCGTAATACCCTTTTCCCTTTGTGTAATGCAATGATGTATTGAATATAAAATTATCGTTCAGCGCAAGTGAATAATGCAATTGATAATTGTCCTGCTGGTAATCATCCACCTGGTTGTTGTACGTGTAATAATTATACGTTCGTCCGGAAGAAAGCAAGTTCAGTGAGTCTCCGTAATCTAATTGATTACGCAAGGCATAGTCCATCATACCCGGCACATCATTATTAATTCGTGATTCGGGAACTCCATACCATGACTGGTAAGTGATTTCTTTTCCGGAAAAAATATTTAACCTGATGATAGATTTTTTTCCATAATAACCTTCCGAGATATAAATAGATTTTAACCTGGAAGAACCGCGGTCAACATATCCGTCCGAATTAATTTTTGATAAACGTGCATCAAAAGTCCAATGATTATTCAGCAATCCTGTACCAAAAAGAATATTGTTTTTTACTGTTCCGAAAGAACCAAAGGCATAATTGCCTTCTAAATAAGGTTCTGCTCTCAGGCGGTTGGTTTGAATATTTATGCTTCCGCCAAATGCTCCTGCCCCGTTGGTTGAAGTTCCGATGCCTCTTTGTATTTGGAGATTGTCAATGGAAGAAGCAATGTCAGGTAAATCCACCCAATACAATTGCTGTGATTCTGCGTCATTAATCGGAACATCATTAATGGTTACATTAATTCTTGTTGCATCGCTTCCGCGAATGCGAATTCCTGTATAGCCCACCCCGTTGCCCGCATCAGAAGTAACCACCACAGAAGGAGTCATGGATAAAATAAAAGGAATATCCTGGCCGAAATTTCTTTTTTCAATTTCAGATTTGTCAAAATTTTTATAAGCCATTGCAGATTTTTCATTTGCCCGTGTTGCAGAAATAATCACTTCATCTGCCAGAACCGCTGACCTGGCGAGATTGAATTCAAGTACGCTATTTTCATTTGCTTCAATTTCCTTTTCCATTGTCGAATACCCGACAAAGGAACTTTTAATTTTATATTTCCCGGTTTTTATGTTTTTGAAAATAAATTTTCCATCATTATCAGAAACTGCAGTTGAAAAAGTGTTTTCGATTTTTACAGAAGCGCCAGGCAACGTCTTTCCTGAGATGCTGTCTTTGATGACTCCTGAAATAATTATTTGTCCAAAAACGAAACATGGAAGAAACATTAAACTTAACGAATAAATTATTTTCATTGTAATTTTCATTTAAGGTTTTACTTTGTGCAATAAGGGGTAGTATGTTGCACACCACAAATAGTATTTACCTTCATTCCCTGCGCAGGCATTATCCTGATCAGGTTCAACGGGTATGATCTCAGATCCGCCAAAGGCGGAACACCCCTTAAAATCCGAGTAAAGGTATGAAAAAATATTTAAAATGTAAAACTTAGAATTATTTTAGCGAAATGGAGTGGTACGTTTATCTGTTCGCCATGATTGGCGGAGTAGCAGCCGGCATAATTAATACGCTTGCAGGCAGCGGTTCGCTCATAACTTTGCCGCTTCTTATTTTTCTTGGGTTGCCCGCAAACATCGCCAATGCCACAAACAGGGTCGGAGTGCTTTTTCAAAATATTGTGGCCGTTTTTTCTTTGAAGAAAAGCAGCGAAATAAAAGTTCAGGATACATTATGGCTGATAATTCCATCTGTGGCAGGAGGTATTGCAGGCGCTTATACGGTTGTAAATATGGATGAAAAAATACTCAGGAAAGTGATAGGTGCAGTAATGGTTATTATATTGTTTTTGGTAATTTTTAACTCTGAAAAATGGTTGCGTGAACATTCTGAAGAAGGAAATCATCACAAGAGCCCGGGAATGATTTTTTTGTTTTTTGTTGCCGGAATTTATGGAGGCTTCATCCAGGCCAGCGTAGGAATCTTTTTATTATCGGCTTTAGTTCTTTTGCTTAAATATAATTTTAATCGTGCAAATTTTTTAAAAAATCTTTTGGTGCTGTGCTTCACCATTCCGGCATTGCTGATTTTTATTTTTCACAACCAGGTAAACTGGGGCCTTGGATTGTTAATGGCAACCGGACAAAGTATCGGGGCATGGCTGGCTGTACTATTTGCAACGCAGTTTAAAAATTCCGCCATTTGGACCCGGAGACTGTTAATTATTATAATTATCATTTCAATTATTGAGTTGCTTGAGTTGAGAAAAATATTTTTCAATTAACCGCTCTTTAAAAATTTCTCCACTGCTTTAACCGCATTGTGAAAGCGATCTTCTCCGTTTCCGGAAATAATTTCATAATTAAATTTTCTTGTTTCTATTTCATTTAAGTAGAGATTGAAAAAATATTCTCTTCGATTTGGATTTTCCCGGACAGGGTCTTTTTCCCAGGGCAAATCAGGTGCAGCGAGCAGGTATAAATCGTAATTTTTTTTTTCGATTCTTTCAGCGATCCACCCAGGGCAAAAACCAAATACATCTTCACACCAGATTTTTGCAATGATAAGTTCTGTGTCAGCAAATAAAAGTTTGTTGGAAGTTGAAATCATTTCTTCTTCCGCTTTTAATTGCTCTTTTGCCGCGAATAAAATATCATCTGAAGTATATGGGCGATTTAATTTCTCCATGTATCCTCTTGCAAATTCAGGCACCCAAAGTGTTTTATAGTGCGAGGCAAGTTGCTTACACAGCGTGGTTTTTCCTGATGACTCCGGCCCGGTCAGCGCAATGCGTTTTATTGCTTTATCAGGCATGGGTGAATTTGAGCTTATTTGATTTATAAACCTTGTGCCAGTCCGACCATCCTTTTATGGCAAGAATTAAATAAATGAAAAAAAGAAAAGCGTACAGGTATAAATCCTTGTAAACATAAATTCCAATGTACATGATATTTACTATGATCCAAAGCGGCCAGTTTTCAATTTTCTTTTTTGCAATCATCCACTGCGCGGTGAAACTAAGTGCAGTGGCAGTTGCATCCCAATAAGGCAGGCTTGCATCATATCTTTTAAAAAAAGATCCGGCAGTAATTGAAAAAATCACACAGATTACCAGCAGAATGAATATAAGTTTTTTAGAAGATAAAGATATCTCTAAATCTTTCTCATAACCTTTTCCGGCAATCCATTTATACCAGCCGTAAGAAAGTAAAACAATATAAACCAATTGCTGAACGGCATCAGAATAAAGTTTTTGCTGATAAAATAAAACCAGGGAAATCATTACATTGATCAATCCAACCGGAAAACACCAGGTGTTTTCTTTTATTGTCAGCCATATTCCGGCAACACCAAAAACAAATCCGATAATTTCAACAGGTGACATTTTTTACGGAAGAATTTTTGTACTTAATAAAGAACAATATCCATCTTTAATCATAAAATTAAGAATTCCTGCTTTGATGATAAATTTTGCATGCGGTTTGTTTCATATTTGCAAAATTGTAATATTTGTAGAAATATATAATTGAACCAACCGGTTATTTTATTAAAAACTATGGAACTTGAAAATTTTAATCGCATCATTGAAGCACTTGAAGTACATTATTACAAGGCAAGCATTCGCGAAGTAATTCTGCCTGTCCAGCTAAATAACACAAAGGAACAGAAAAATGTTTTGGTTCAATCCGTTGCCGGAACCTTTTATGCCGGAAAGGAAAACAAACTGATGAAGAATGGAGAGTTTTATTTTTTGCCCGTTGATCAGCCGATTTATTTTAAACATGGAAAAAGCACTAACTACAGGGTTTTTAATAATTCAGCTTTTACATCGGTTGAAGAAAGGGAGATGTATTTAAAACCCATTGAAGTAACATCTAAGATTAAAAACGGGAAAAGTGTTTTTTCAATTATTGGTTTTGAAGTATTGCTGTATGGAGCCATTCCATTCTTCAGCATTCTTGAGTTGCCCTGTGTTCACATTCCTTATGACGAAGAGTTGACTTACCTGATGCGTAATATTATTCTTGAAGATGCGCAGTCAAAAATCGGAAGTGGCGCATTAACGCATTGTTTGCTTAATGAGCTGGTCATACATATTTGCCGGTATATTTTTCTGCATCCCGAATACAAAAAGAATCTTGAAAAGCTGAATTATCTTCTTGACAAAAGACTAATTACCATTATTCAATACATCCAGAATAACCTGGGCAAAGATCTTTCCAACGAAAAAATTGCAGAGGTGGCTTATGTTTCGAGAGATTATGTGGGGCAGTTTTTTAAAACTTTAACAGGAAACAATCTCCAGGATTATGTTGAAAACCGCAGGCTTGAATATGCACATTTTCTGTTGAGAACCTGTAATGATAACGTCCAGGAAATTGCACACCGGGTGGGATTCAAAGATCCTGCCTATTTCAGCAGGAGGTTTAAATTAAAGTTTAATGAGAATGCAAAAGAAATCCGTAAAACCGGGCATTATGATATTTAAATCTGATGAACTGCTTCTGAAATTATTTTTATAAGTGAATAATCTTTTTCAATAGAATTTCCTACCACGACAACATCCGCTCCAGCCTTGCATGTTGCGGCTGCTCTTTCAGGGGTATTTATTCCGCCACCTATAATTATCGGGAGCGATATATTTTTCCTTACGCTTTCAATCATTTTTTCGCTGACCGGGTTTAACGCACCGCTTCCGGCATCCATATAAATTGTTTTTAACCCGAGCATTTCTCCTGCCATGGCGGTACAAACAGCAATTTCATTTTTATCTGCCGGGATCGGACGTGTATTGCTCATATATTGAACAGTTGTAAAATTTCCGCTTTCGACAAGCATGTATCCGGTGGCAATGGTTTCAAGATTATTTTCCCTTAGAATGGGCGCTGCAATAACATGCTTGCCAATGAGCAAATCAGCATTTCTTCCCGAAATGAGTGATAAAAGAAGGATGGCATCTGCATTTTTATCAATCTGCATGGTGTTGCCCGGAAAAAGCACAACCGGAATTTTACTATTGCTTTTTAATTTATGAATGCAATTACTAAGATTTCCGTTAATTAATAAACTTCCTCCTACAAAAATATAATCCACTCCGCAATCAGCTGCCATTTTTGATAATTCAGAAACTTTAGCATCGTCTGTTTTATCAGGATCCACCAATATAGCGAACTGTTTTTTGCCGGCTTTGCGTTTAGTTTCTATTTGTGAATAGACGTTCAAGGGTGTAAGGTTTAACGTTTGTGGATCGATCTTATCCCTCCTGAAGAGGGATCAATTTTTAATTCTTAATTCTCCATCGCATATACTAACATGATCCTTCCAAGATGCTCCCACCAGACAGGATATGCGCAAGTTACATTATTTTTATCAAGTGTTATCAGGGTCGCTCCCTTAACTGCATAATTGAACGGATTTACTTCCAGCATTTCTTTGAATTCTATTCCCCCGGCTGAATAAATTTTAAAAGCGCTTTCTTTGGCTCCCCAAACAATAAATAGTTTTTCAAGAGAATAATTTTCTTTTGTCCATTCCAGTTCTTTTCTACTTAAAAACCTGTGGCTGATTTTTTCAATTCTTGGCGTCACAATCTCAATGTCAATTCCGACCCGCTTAAAATTGTGTGAAATAACCGCAACAAATTGTTTTGTATGTGAAATTGAAATATGTTCTTTGTGTCCTTTTAAATGCGGCTTTCCATATTCATCATAAAACAGCTCAATTTGTTCATCTGCACTTAACATTTGCTTTAAAAGAAACCTGGTGGTTAACCATTCCAGCTGGCGCTTAAGCGTTTTTTTTCCTGCTTGTTCCAATTCATCCATTGTAATCCTGCCCATTTGTAAAAGTTCTTCAGGCGATTCATTAATTTCCCAAATACAAATCCGGCTTTGTTCAGAAATTTGTTTATCGTACAATAATGGCATCGCCTTATTCGTATTTTGTTGATGCAATTTGCCTGTTAAACCCTAATTAAATATCTTTGCACAAAAATCAACAAAAATGTCAAATACAACAGTAGAAAAATTCGTGAAATACAAAGTAAAAGATATTTCTTTAGCGGAATGGGGACGTAAAGAAATCAAATTAGCCGAAGCGGAAATGCCGGGCTTAATGGCTCTGCGCGAGGAGTTTGGAAAAGCAAAACCTCTCAAAGGCGCCCGCATAGCCGGATGCCTCCATATGACCATCCAGACTGCGGTTTTAATCGAAACCTTAAAAGAGCTTGGCGCTGAAGTTACCTGGTCATCGTGCAATATTTTTTCAACCCAGGACCATGCTGCTGCTGCCATTGCTGCTGCGGGTATTTCTGTATATGCATGGAAGGGGATGAATGCTGAAGATTTTGACTGGTGCATTGAACAAACCTTATTTTTTGGCGAAGACAGAAAACCTTTAAACATGATTCTTGATGACGGAGGTGATTTAACCAACATGGTTTTTGATAAATATCCTGAACTGATTTCAGGTGTGAAAGGATTGAGCGAAGAAACTACAACAGGTGTACACCGTTTATATGAGCGTATGGAAAAAGGAACACTTCCGATTCCTGCAATTAATGTAAACGATTCAGTTACCAAATCTAAATTCGATAATAAGTACGGTTGCCGCGAATCATTGGTGGATGCCATTCGCAGGGCTACTGACCTGATGCTTGCAGGTAAAGTGGCTGTGGTGGCAGGTTTTGGTGATGTTGGAAAAGGTTCAGCCGAATCATTGAAAGAAGCAAAAGTCCGTGTCATCGTTACCGAAATTGATCCTATCTGCGCTCTGCAGGCTGCCATGGAAGGCTACGAAGTAAAAAAGATGGATGATGCAGTAAAAGAAGCCGACCTTGTAGTGACCGCTACCGGAAACTTTAACATTATTTCTGAACGCCATTTCAGGTCAATGAAGCATAATGCCATTGTTTGCAACATCGGGCACTTTGATAATGAAATTGACATGGCATGGCTGAATAAAAATTATGGTAAAACAAAAGATGAAATAAAACCCCAGGTTGATAAATATACAATTGACGGCAAAGACATCATCGTTCTTGCCGAAGGACGCCTGGTGAACCTTGGTTGTGCTATGGGACATCCGTCTTTTGTTATGAGCAACTCTTTTACCAACCAGACATTGGCGCAGCTTGAACTCTGGACAAATACCAGCAAGTATGAAAACAAAGTTTATACTTTGCCAAAACATCTTGATGAAAAAGTTGCACGCCTGCATTTAAAGAAGATAGGTGTTGAGCTTGACTCTTTAACCGATGAGCAGGCAAAATATATCGGGGTGCAGAAAAACGGTCCGTTTAAGCCGGATTATTACAGGTACTAAAAGTTGAAATAAAAATTTTTACGAAAGAGGTTGTCAAAAAAACAACCTCTTTTTTTTAATCAAAAAATAGTTTCTGATATCTTAAGAACGGATTATTGCGTTTCTAAAATTCGCTTAGTAATAAGCTGCCCGTTAATAAAAAGCCTCACATCATAAACTCCTGTTGAATAACCCGATTGTTTTGCACTGAACTTATATTGGTAACTTCCTTCTTTTTGGGTACCATCAACCAATGTCTTGATTTTTTGCCCCATTGCATTAAATACTTCGATTTTTACTGTAGTATTTTCTTTTAGCTTATAAATAATGTTAGTGGAACCTGAATAAGGATTAGGCATGATTTTGAAGTCATATTTATCACCATTTATTTTTCCTGAAACAATCCTTGAATAACCCGATTTTCCATTAAAATCTATTTGCTTTAAGCGATAAAAATAATTTACTCCCTCTTCCACATTTTTATCTTCAAATTCATAATAGCTAATGGTTGAAACGGAACCGTTACCATCTGCCCATGCAATCTTCTCAAAATTATCAGGAGGTGTGAGGGTTCTTTGCAGCTCGAATCCTTTATTATTTTTTTCAGAAGCGGTTGCCCACCTTAACAGGATGTCTGAAGTATTACTTTGAGCTTCCAGGTACAAAATCTCCACCGGTAAAGGTGTTTGTGACTGGGCAGTTCCGAACCAGACAGGGTTCCCCGTAAATAATGCCGGCACACTTAAACTGTTTCGCTGAACTGCTGTTACTGGTGAAGCAATGCAGGGTGAAGGAGGATATGGATTCAGCAACCAGTCTGCCGGAGTGTTATTGATCGTATTATCATACATGACTGTCCATCCTGAACCTAACATGTTTGAATAGCTCCTGTTGTAATTAGTTACATTCATTATTCCATTTCCAAGAGAAGCTGGTGACGATTCAATATTCCAGAAACCGTGATTTAAAGCAAATAATCCGCCTGCATGATAGGTGGCAGAACATTCCACATTCATTCCTGTGTTGGTTGCCGGAGCGGTATTGTCAAAATAAACAGTCCAGTAATCAACGGTATTTGATAATGCTGAGGTAATGTTAAAGTTGATACGCTCGTAACCTCTGAGCGATGTTCCCACAGGGAAATCATAAGAACCTGTTCCGCCAGCATTAGGCATGTATCTTCTTAATGCGCCTTCAACATAACTGTTGAGATTACCCGCAGAAACGGAAGCAGCAGTTCGATTAAAAACATCCACCCTGTTATTTCCCATAGTTGCGGCAATAATTTTTCCATAAGTTAATGTAAGCGTTCCGGTATTTGAAATTTGCATCCAGCCTTCCGTTCCGTTGTGATCCTGGAGAGTTAATGTTCCTGCGCCTGACTGATTCATGAACACACTATTCAGCTGCCCCCTGTTTAAATAAGTCTGAGCGGTTCCATTAAATTCAAGCGTTGTTCCGGGTGTATAGGTTGATAACAGCGGAGTGGATTCAATCGTAAAATTTCCTGCGATTTTGTGATATTGATTTGCTGCATTAAAATTACCACCGAAAGAAGGATTTCCACTTACGAGAAAATTTCCCGCCATATCAAGATTCTGAAATGCTGTAACATTAAATCCCGAAGGCTTATATACTTCAGCATTCCAGAATTTATTACTGTTAGTCATATTTCCTGTCATGATCTGATTATGATTTATTCCACCCGGGCAAGTGGTGCAGGTGTCCCTGAATAAAACAAGACTATTATTTCCGGCAATAAAAGACCCGCTGTTCGTATAGTCATTACAAACCATTAACTGCAAATTTGGATTGATTGTTAAACTTGCTCCGATATTTATATTCATGCTTCTGCAGCTTGCATTTTGTCCCGAAATCAATGGCTGATTATTTGGAAAACCCGGTATCACAACATTCACCTGGCAATCGGGAATCTGGCAGCCACCCCAATTATTCACGTCAAACCAATTCGTGTTCACTGCTCCTGTCCAGATAACTGTGCCTCCCGCGCCAACCGTTGTTGCAATTGTGCCGGTTCCTGCGCCCTGGTTAATAACGAGCATAAATCCGGATGTACTGTTTGTGTAATTGCTTATATTCAACAGGTATGTTTCGCCTGCGGTTGCTATAACCTTTTGCCTGAATGCATTGCTATTTCCTCCGTATCCCGGAGGAGCGGTATTATCAGCAGCTCCATATACACCTGTTACTCCGTTAGGATCCCAATCACACCTTACAGGATTATTCAGATTTCCGCAGGAAGGATTTGGACCATATAAAGCAAAATCATAATCTGTTTCAGGAGAAGAAGCCGGGTAATCATTTGGAACAATCCAAAACTCCAGATCACCACTCCCGGTAATATTTATAGTGTACCAAACAGAACCCCGCTCACCGGTACACATACACGAAGTTGCGCAGTTATTGCATCCTGCAGTCCCACCGGTACATGGGCTCGGAGCCCCATAGTCGCAAATATTTCCCACTGCCTGGTAACCCGGATTGGCTACTATAATTGTATCGTTACATATAAGATTTGGTAACCCGCAATCCTGTCCCTGGACCGGTGGAAGAGCGCTCCCGCAACCATTTATTATAATGATAGAAAATGAACCTACATTATTTCCTCTTCCATCAACCATTATATAATAGGTTGTTCCGGTAGTTAATCCGGTCAGATCTAATTGTGAGTATGAATAGGTATAACCTCCTGTGCAAGGTGTTACATCATTATTACACGCACCGGAAAGCATGGTCATGCCGCTTCCGCACGTGCCGGAATAAACAGCAACCTGGGTATTTGCAATAGTACCGACATTGGTTTTTATTTTCGCACAAGCGGAAGTTGCAATGAATTTATACCAGACTGAATTTACTGATCCGGTGCTAAAACAGGAGGGAGCGGAAGGTTCCCCGGTATTATTGGAACATTCATTATTTCCTGAAATATAAATTCCAAATGGTAAAAATATCGCATTGCAAGGCAGGTTATTTGCCGGAGTTCCCGCACCACTCGGGCAGGGATCGTAAACACATAATTTAAATGTTCCTTTAGAATCATTTCCATTATCCCAAAAACGGATATATAATACCGTGCCGGCCGGCTGCACAACTGCTATATAGGGCATCAGCCCATTATTGCTTCCGTCATCATCACAATATACTTCCGTAAAAGCTGCACTGCTGCAAGTGGGTGCAGTATATAAAGCCATGGCCCCATCCAGGATATTTCCTACGTCCGTGTCAAGAATTAATTGGCCTGAAGCCGGTACTGTAACCTTAAACCAAACATCACCACCCTGGTAATTACCACAGGCAGGATTCGGTATGCCTGCAGTTCCTGTTGCACAATTCGTGTTGTAAGTGGAGTAGCTGCACGAAATTCCAGGCGTTATAGTAGTTGCCGAACAGGGATTATCATTGGCAGGCGCTGAACCCGCTCCACAGGGATCTTGAATGCATAAATTAAAAGTTCCATTATTATTATTGCCATTTTCCCAAAAGCGAATAAAAACAACAGCCCCCGGTGGCTGTGCAATTGTAAGCATTGGCATACTACCTGAACCGGAGTTATCGTCACATGAAATTTCTATTAATGTATCCGTGCATAAGCTATTGGCAGCACTATATATTGCCATTCCGCCATCAGTCATAAACCCGGTAGTGCTGTTAACGGTTAACTGTCCTGATGCCGGAATGGTTACTTTAAACCATACATCACCTCCTGAATAATTAGCGCATGTCGGATTGGCAAATCTGCCTGTTGATGCTGTGGCTCCGCAATTTGTATAGGATGAATAAGAGCAGGTTGTAGTCGGTATTCCTAAATCAATGGCTGTGCATGGTTCATTGTTTGATGGTGGTGACGGAGTTGTATTGAAAACACAAATTTCTCCATCCATGTCCTGGCTTGTTCCTGATAACCGTACAACTCTTACATAATACCTGTTGCCTATAATAGTGGTGACTACTAAAGTTTCAGTACCGGTTCCATTTACAGCATTTACACAGCCTCCTGCCGGAACAGTTGTAGCCGCAGAAAGTCCGCTGCACGATGAACCATTATCTGCATAAACATATAAAACAGCATCACGATTGCTATTAGTGTAACTCACCGTAGTGGACGTGGAAGTAGCAGTGAACCATCCCCAGCCGTCTTCACCCGTTCCACCGCACGCGCCTGTTGTACCGGCATTAGTTCCGATATCCCAGTTAATTTTCTGGCAGGAACAACCTACTGTCAAAGCAGTAACGTTAGTGCTGCAATTATCAGTCGGATTTTGACTGTAAACTTTTGTATGGATAAAAAATGCAATAAGAAAAAAACAATAGCTGGGATTGAATTTTATTTTTCGCCTGGTTTCGGATAAAAGAATCATAATAGCGTTTGTTGGGTTAATTTGACAATTAAAAAAAATCATTCTTTGAAATAAAGTTTTCGTGTAGTTCGTCCGTCAGGTTCAAGTGTTACATAACCATTGTCATCATCGCGATAACCCGCTTTGATACCATTCCTTTTTAATATTTGCAAAATATCAACAGGGTCTGTTTTATCGCTAATAAAAACAAACAACCTGTTTTTAGCTGTGCTGTATTCATGGCTTATAATTTTTCCTGCATATCCTGCCAATGCATTATCTATTTTGACAAGATCATTTGCCTGAATGTCGCCTGTTATTTTCAGCTCCATCTTTTTGGTGTGAACAGACTGAGCCGCTGAATTTTGTTGTTGCGCAAATAAGGGATAAGAGCCAAGTATGAACAGCATTAAAACCGCAATTGGAACTCCTGTTAAAATAGGTTTCATAAAGAGTATGATGGTTAAATAATCAGCAAACCGCACTTTTTTTGTGCGCTTAATTTTTAAACTGTAATAAATTAGTAGTTTAGTACGAAAAGCTTAAAAAATAGTTTCTGTTTGCGGAACCTTGAGAAAGGGTATTAATTTTTTTATTCTTTCAAAAACTTACCTCTAACAATCTTTTCTCCCGATTGTACCTCCACAAAATAAATCCCCTGCGAAAAACGGGAAACATCTATTT
>DATEMK010000195.1:0-16087 GCA_035275625.1 Bacteroidia bacterium | reverse complement strand
CAAAGGGCGTATGTTCCGCCGTTATGGACGACTCTCGGCGCGTCCGACGGGAGGCGAACCTTCCGCCGGACTGGGATTGAGTATCGTAAAAAAGCTCGTCGAGCTAATGGATGGCGAGGTGCGTATCTGTGAAAATACCTCCTTCAGGATTTCAATTTCCTTGTTTTTCTGC
The DNA here is from genome assembly GCA_035275625.1 of Bacteroidia bacterium. Classification (GTDB taxonomy): domain Bacteria; phylum Bacteroidota; class Bacteroidia; order AKYH767-A; family OLB10; genus DATEMK01. The sequence continues at coordinate 15,915 of DATEMK010000195.1, read as the reverse complement.
TCTAATTTTTTCTGAAGCTTCGCGGAAGAAGCCGCAGAGTCGCTTTCATTTTCATTCATCATCCTGCAGTTTTGAAAACTCAGGCGTCAGGTGATTTTTTCCGCCCGTAAAACTTCAAAAATTTCGCACGACTTCAGGCGAAACACGTTCTCCATACCCGTCATGGATGCAATCGCTTCCAGTTGTGCGCTCATCAGCTCGAATAATTCACCTTCGAATTCTGAATGAATGAACCGGAGGCCAAGTCTCCACATGCCCGCATCCTCTGGGTTTATGATGCTCACGCATGCATAGGGGTTTTCGCGGATATTGCGGATGGATTTATTAAAAAACTGGTGCGAAAGCGCCACGTGATTATTATCCACGAAATAAACCTGTGATATGTAGGTAGTGTTTGGAATCCCGTCTTTCGAGCAGGTCACCAGCCCGGAAGGAACAACTCCCTGCATGGCAGCTTTCATATCTTCTGTTATCATGGTCATGCAGTCACAGTTTCCAGCTTTGTTCCCGTTCCTATTTTTGGTGTTTGCTCATACGCCTCCTCCACTTTCATTTCAATAGCCCAGACAGGATTGTGCGGCCAGTTGAAAACTATTCCGTCTTCCAAACCGATCTTAACACAAACCTCGTTAAATGCTTTCATATTATTTTCCACCATCACCTGCTCCTCATCGTTTGCCTCTTCATACTTCACGCATTTTCCTTTAAGCTGATAAGCCTCATAGTTCAGCACGTTCACGAATGTTACTGCCATCAGCCCGTTTTCATTAATATTCTCAATGGCACGGCCGGCAGTTTTTTTAGCAATAAATATTTTCACATGCTTATCATCTATTGCCTGCGCATACACTACCCGGTTGTATTCCGGTATAAGCTGCGCATCCCTCGTACCCATAGCCGTGCCACGGGGCCCGTTGATAAAATCTTTCAGTTTTGAGCTTAATTGCATTGTCTTCGGTATTACCGGGAAATCTGTAAATGGGTGGAAAGTTAATAATTTTTACTGAGCCAGATGCAAAGTAAAGAGATCAGTTTCTATGGATTTAAGTGATCTTCTGTTTTTTCGTTCTTCTGTTTATAAACACCTGCCAGGATCCCGATGTATCGGGACTACCTGACAGGATGTGGGTTTCGCGAAAAAAAAATCTGCCGGATTATGAAACCCGGCAGATAATAATAATAATAATAATGTGCTGACGAAATTTATTTACTAATTACCATCCCGATGGAAAATCGGGATGATTCTTTTCTTTTCTCTTCTTTATTTGGTAAGAACCATTTGTTTTGTATCCACAGTTTTTCCATCAGCAATAAGCATGTACGTATAAGTTCCTGCAGAAAGCTCCCCGGCTTTTATTTCTAAGAAACCAATTCCTTTAGCAGAAATAGTAACTGATTTTAATTCAACTCCTGCAAGTGAATAAATTTTAATCACAGCGCTTGTGATAGTTTCAGGAATATAATACTCTATGGTTGTTTTTTCTGTAAACGGATTGGGATTATTCTGATATAAGCTGACTCCCTTCTCAGATGCAGTATTGTTTAATTTCAATCTCTGTTCAGGAGTTAAAACATTTTTGATTGCTTCAATTTCATTTTTTAATTTTTCGATCTCTGAAGTTTTCGCATCAATTTCCTGGACGGCTTTAACTAATGGAACTACAAACCGGGCATAGTCAATTGCATAATTGTCATTGTCATTTTGAGGAGTGTAAACACCATTGAACGCATATTTATTTTCGAGAACCGTATTGTTCACTTCCTGAGCAATAAAACCCACTTCACGCATTTTACTTTTTTCTAATAACAGGGATTGATAACTTTCGTCAGTATGTTTCTCTTTAATGTCTTTATTTAAAAAGTCATCAAACTTTTTATAATCAAAATTATAAGCTACGGGATGCAATTGCCTGATGAAGTCAAGCCCCGGAACTTCATCCTTTACATTGTTTTTAAACCTTCCGTCACTTACAATGGTGATTCCCCCGGTAGTTGCAAGAGTAGTGGTTGACGCTCCGAGCTGCATTTTATTGCTTGCATTAACGGTAGCATTAGCACCTATTACAATTGCATTAGTAAGATTACCCACGCTGACATTTGCAAAGTAACCAATCCCTATGTTAGAACCTCCTGTAGTATTAGTTACCAATGCAAAATTGCCGGCAGCAGTATTGTTGGAACCAATTGTGTTATTAAATAAAGAAGATCTGCCAACAGCAAGATTTTCCTGTCCCGTCAGATTCGTATCGAGGGCGAATGTGCCAAAAGCACAATTTCCGGCACCTGTGTTATCATTTAAAGCATCATAACCTACGGCAGTGTTCAGACTGCCATTATTTTTCCGCAATGAATTCACACCAACAGCCGTATTTTGAATTGCATTTGTAATATCATTCAGAGCATATGAACCTACAGCCACATTTTCGGTTCCTGTTGTAATCTGGTAAAGGGTACTTTGTCCAACACCAGTGTTTTCGCTTCCGCTGATATTATGGTACATAGAATAAAGACCTATGGCTGTATTGTTAAAACCGGATGAATTAATGGGCATGCAAAAATCACCCACTGCAGTATTGAATGACCCGTCTATGTTGTTTTGCAATGTACCGTGACCCATGGCTACGTTATTGTTTCCTGTGGTATTTGAGAATAAAGTACTCTCTCCAACGGCAGTGTTGCCGCCTCCGGTGGTATTATTCTGCAAGGACCTTGATCCGATGGCAACATTAATTCCACCGGTTGTGTTTTTAGACAACGCATTAGCTCCAACCGCAGTGTTATAGAAACCCTCTGTGCTGGTATAAAGCGCATGGTAGCCAACGGCTGTACAGGATCCGCCTTTGGTATTATTTTTTAAAGCCTTCGCTCCGACAGCCGTGTTATTAACTGCTTCATCGCTGAATGATGCCCCGATACCGTTATTATACAGCGCTGAATCACCCACGGCTAAAATCTCAAACCGGTTGGTGTTTAATTGTAATGCTGCTTTTCCAACTGCAAGGTTTCCTGTGCCGGGAGTTGCCAGGACGGTGTAACCATTAATACGATAAACTGAATCCGTGTTTATACTTCCGCTTCTTACATCGAGCCTGAAAAGAGGAGAGCTTGTGGCGATTCCCACTTTTCCGGATGGATTTACTGTTATACGATTTATATTATTGGTACGGATTTTAAATGCCTTATTATCTGTAGTGCCAATAAAATTGGTACTTGAACTGGTCCCTGCATTGCCGGTAATCAACCAGGATTGAGCGGAGGAGGATGCTGCAGCTGCCAGCATTATGATGCCGGTGAAGAGATACGATTGTAAATTGTTTGTTTTTTTCATAATTTTTATATTTTTTGTATGGTTTTTCAGATCGCAATATTAAAGTTATTTTAAATAAAAAAAATACCTCATGTGAGGTATTTTAAAGGGTTTCAGGGGGGATTAAGTGAATCTTTTCTTAACACCTGCCAGGATGTAAAGTTCACAAAACTTTATTAATTGCTTTCTATTCATTTCGTTGCCGGCTCAACAATTTTCCAGTAAGAATCCTTTCGGGTAACTTTACCATTTCGAAACTCCCAAAGGTCACAACCTCTTACTTTCACACTAAGACCTGAAGTTGTAGTTCCGGTAAGTGTCCATTCTGATACTCCCTTATCTCCACCGGCTGAAACCCAATGACGGTCTTCACCATAGTGCACATCAGGAATTCCTTTGAAGCGCCCTGCAAGCGCTTCCCGCACCTGCGCTTTGCCGGTGAAACGTTGTCCCCAGGATTCAGGTCCTCTTGGAAAATCAAATGAGCAATCATCGGAGAAAAATTCCATTATCGCATCGAGGTCATGCCGGTTGAATGCCTCAAGGATTTGCTTTAACGTTTCTGCTGTGATTTTCATTTCCTGTGAGTTGGTTTGAACTTGTCCGGATAATTTATTGGGATCATTCGTCTTATTGTTACATCCAAAAAATCCGGATAAAAGTACAATGATAAAAATTTGTTTTGTCATTGTTTAATTCTTCACGCTGTTTTATTTTATGGTATTCGTAAGCGAAAGTAAAAAAACGGTTTTACCCCAATAGCTACCAGAACTCTTATTTATTCGTTTTTCTGTTTATTAATACATGGATTTCATGAGAAATCTAATACTATTTTATTACAATTTTCTCAGCCTTTTGCATGATTTTTCTCCCGATTTTGTTTTCCGTATTCTTTTCGTATAGGTTTGACTCAGCAAATACAAAAAAATTTTTATTCATTTTAAAAAACTGAACTATGAAAAACTTCCTGACCATCCTTGCACTGCTTGTCCTGCCGGTGAAATCCAAATCGCAGACTATCCAGGCGAATATTCCAACAGCAAACGATATTGTTAATTGTATTGTCCGCTACAATGATGTTATATATATCGGTGGAGAATTTACCACTGCGGGGACTACCGCCCGCAATTACCTTGCGGCTATTGATGCCAATTCCGGTGCGGTGCTTTCCTGGAATCCTTCGCCAAATGATATAATTGAAAAGATGATTATAGCGGGTTCCAAACTGGTTGTGATCGGGAGCTTTGATACCATTTCCGGTTTACCAAGAAATAAAATATGTGTTTTTGACCTTGCTACGGGCAACCTTCTGAATTCAAACCTTGGCGGATGGTATAGCTGGACAAGAGGCTTGTGCTACAATGGAAATTATGTTTATTACTGCGATGCGGATACGGGAGGCGGCTTTGCCATCAGGCGTTTTGATATTAATACATTGCAGCAGGATGCATCCTGGAACAGCAGCAATTTCGGTTTCGATTATGTGGAAGCTCTTGCCGTTTATGGGAACTATATTTATGCTTCTGGCGATTTTGATATTTATACCGGCAGCACGTACATAGATGACGTATGCCGCTTTAATCTTTCTGACGGATCACTTGATACTTCTTTTAATTTTGATATTGATAATGGCGATTATTTATACGAGGTGGTGGCACACAACGGGAAAATTTATGTGACAGGAAACTATACGCAATTTGACGGATTTTCAAGAAACGGGATTACAGAAATTGATACTGCCGGTTTTGTTACTTCTAAAGTTATTTATTGCAGCAACCACATTAACCGGGCGCTTACCCTGCAGGGAAACACGCTCTGGATCGGGGGGAACTCGAGCAATATCGGGGGAGCATCGAGGTATTGCATTGCACAGGTTGATATTACTACAGGGTATGCCACATGCTGGTCAACCTCCGTCCTGGGAGGTAATGTATATCTTACTTCTATCTGGGCGCATAACGATACGGTCTATGCGGCTCCGCAAAGCGGGGGGTTTAAAGCATTTAACGGTAACCCGAGCTTTGCTTTCCTTGGCAGCGATACGGTATTATGTGCAGGCGGCTCCGTGGTGATCAGCGCTCCCGCAGGACTTACAAATTATTTATGGAATACGGGCGCTACCGTATCGTCCATTACGGTTAACAGCCCGGGCAATTACTGGTTTTCAGCAACTGCAGGCAGCGGATGTATTGTAACCGGCAACAGAGTTCTCTCTGCATGTACGGGAATTGAAGAGGATATGTCGCTGGTTCAAATCGGTGTTGCTCCCAATATTTCAAGCGGAATTTATTTTATCCGGGTTCCCGGGCAATCCACGCGTGGCGCCATTGAAATACATGATTTAAAAGGGAACCTTGTTTATTTTTCATCCGTCCATCCGTTTGAAACGGAAATTCAATTGGATATTTCTACGCTTCCTGCTGCTACGTATGTTTGTAATATATTTTGGGAGAACAGGAAATCTAATGCGGTGAAGCTATTGAAATATTAGCGTGTATAACGATGAGGTTGTTTTCGCTGTACAAAACCCGTCTGACGCTTGAATAGAATGATGTAGCTCCGGTTTCTGCATAGTCCCTCGGAAATGGGAGGAGACTATGCGGGTACAGAACGCCTCTCAGGAGAATTCCTACTTGACAAGAGGCGCGGAGGTTCACAGGTAGAAATTTAATTTTTCGGAATCAATTGATGAACTGAACCAACAATCAAATCATTTGTATATCCGTTATCAACTCTACCATCAGCAAGTGATTCTTTTATGGGACTTAAACATAAATTCACCAAAACACCTTTTGCACCAGCTTGTAATTCGATTTCCATTATCTTGCCCTCACCATCACTAATAAGAGCAATCGAATTAGAACTTTGTCCGCGATGATTTTCATATCTTTTAACCATACCCAAAGAGGTCATGGCTATAACCGCACAACCAGGATCCTCAGAAAGAACACTCGCGTATTTTGCAGACCATCTTTCCAATTTTTGTGGTCCATCCATTAAAATTGTCACAACAAGAGAAGGTCCGATAGTTCTAATTAAATCAGCAATAGGATCTTGCCGGGCTAAGTCTTCACAAATTAACGGGCAAACTGTAAGTTCTTCTCCCAAATTAATAAAATTGACCGTTCTCTCCTTTACATTAATTGCTTCCCACCAGTTTTTATTTGGTGATAGTACATGTCCAAGGTTATATTTTAATATCTGGGACTTTGTTAATTTCCACCTATGATGTTTGTTTTGTCGAACCATATTTACATCTTTATACAATTCATTAGCATCAACCATGTTAAACCGAACAAGATTTTCTAAAAAATGACTATTATTATTTTCAATTCTTTCACCTGTTATGTAACTGGGAATTCCTTTTAATTTTAAGGTACCTTCAAGAGTTTTAATTTCATCATGACCAAGTGAACATTCAGGTAAAATTACCATATCGATATGTGATGTTTCATTTAGTGCTATATCAATAGCCGTTATAAGTTCCGTACTCAATTTGCTATTATAATTAGAGTCATTTATGGACGGACTGTATGAAAAAAACTCGATTCTTTTATTTTCAATATTAATATTGGGATTGGGTTTAATATTAAAATCTTTTGAATTTATTTCAAATGGCCAGGGGAAAAGTAATACTGATAATGAATGATTATTAGTTGAATAAATTTTAGTTGTTTTTGAATCTAAATTGTTATCCGAAAACTTATCAATCAATTTATTACTTTGATCAAAATTTAACCTCCAATTAATTTTTACGGACGAAGTATGGAATGCTAGGTTTGCGGATAGTGAACGTAAGGTAATTCCAACATTTGGGGTATGTCTTTTAGGTAAAACTCGTCCTCTTGCAACATTAATTGTAGATAATGTTCCATTCTTTTTTAGTATGCTTTCCGCATAAAGTTGTGCTTCTCCTTTGCCATTCTCTGGAAAATAAGTCAATTGCATTGATTTTGGCCCCCTTATTCCCCAGCCTGCACAAGCCTCGTCAGCAATTGCGTGTAAACTCATTATTGCTTCAAAGCTATCCCATAAATCACAGTTTTCACATCTGTCAACTTTTCTTTCATGACAATCAATAGACGCATTTGGACATTCATTTTTAAAAATACATGAAAAATCATTTATAGTTCCTTTGGATTCTGGCTCAAGTAATTTACAAAATCTTTCCCAAAAAAACTGGACAATTTGAGGTGGAATTATTTTTGCATCAATAATGTCCTGCGTTTGTTTCTTTTTTATCTTAATATCAACAATACCATGAAAATGGTGGAAAAAGGTTTCAAAATTTTCATATTTATTTGGAATTTCTTCTAAACCTTTTCTCCATCCTTGTCCCAAATATTGCATCATCCTTGGCCAATCTAAATCGTTAAAATAAGGAATGTTTTTAGGTGGCCAAGGTTTATTGGCCGGTGGAGCAATTACATTAGTATAAGCACCTGATAAACTTAGAATTTTACTAGTTAAAGCAAATAAATCAGGTGGCCATAATAAAAAATCATCAATGAAAACCTCATTATTTTCGTCTTTAAGCAAACCAACTAATAGCCCTTTTGCAATTGCCCTTGTTGATAGTTCTTGATCATTTTTATACATAATTATATTCTAGCTTTTCGAAAGTTTCCGTTTTCAAGACTCTGACCAATTACTTCCCCCTACCCCTTCTCCAAAAACTCCTTAATACTCACAATTCCATTCCGCAAAGCAAACCTTATGGCATCGGCAATGCCGCCCGAGTTGGTTTTTTTCAGCATGCTTTTCCTGTGCACATCAATGGTAGGTTTTGTAACATGCAACTTGTCACCTATTTCTTTTGAAGTCATTCCTTTGGTAATTCCCCTGAGAACTTCTATTTGTCGCCCGGGAAGATATGCCTTACTCTCCAAGAGACTCCGTTTTCGGGCTTTGCATAATTAATTTTTTATTTGTCCATACATTCGTTCTTTGCCAAAGCAAAACCGATTACCCATAACATTTCCAATAATATTTTTACAATAACCTAAAACAATCAACTATTCAGAGAAGATAGAAAAAAACTCTGAGAAAAGGTACTACGCGGGAGCGCGGTGTGAATCGGTCAACTGATTTTTATCTTTTTATCAGGTCACACACCTCAAATGTAAAAAGTTTTCTGATATGCAGTTAATTTTTTAACGAATTTTTTTCAATAGAAAATCGTTTAAAAGCTCATCGTTTATTCCCGATGATCCCAATGACTATCGGGACGGGATAAATAAAAAAAAATCCCCCCGATGAATCGGGGGGATTTTTGCTGATAGAAGCAGTTATTAAGAAGGTCTTTGTTCAAGGGTTTTAAGAATTCCTGCAATTTTACCTCCGCCAGACTGAAGAGCAGAAATAACATTTTGCGCAGGTGATTGGAGCAATCCGATGATTTCACCGATCAGTTCGTTCTTAGATTTCAATGAAGCTAAAGTATCCAATTGATTATCCCCCGTAAAAACAGAAGAATCAATAAATGCGCTTTTCAGGATCGGGCGGTCGTTTGTTTTTCTGAATTCTTTGATCACCTTGGCCGGCATATTAGCAACATCAGAAAACATAATGGCGGTGGAACCCTTCAACGTAACGAAAAGATCATTGAAACTATTTTCATCAATCTTCTGCAATGCTTTTTTGATGAGCGAGTTTTTAGCAACTTTAACTTTTACATTTTTGCCGAAAGCGCTTCTTCTTAATTTATTAGCCTTTTCTACTGTTATATTTGAAATATCAGTAAAATAATAATTGTTGCAGGATTTAAAACTCTCTACAAGGCTGTCTATGATTTTATCTTTATCTTCTTTTTTCATGTGTGCGAATAACGAATTGTTACGAATTTACGAATAACCAATAACGATTAACTAATAACTTTTTAACCGGCAAAAGATCTTGAATCAATCTTAATTCCGGGACTCATGGTGCTTGACATGCATACGCTTCTGAAATAAGCGCCCTTTGCGGAAGCGGGTTTCAATTTTGCAATGGAAGCCAAAACTTCATGCGCATTGTCATAAATTTTGTTTGCATCAAATGAAACTTTTCCCACGGAAGTGTGAATGATTCCCGCTTTGTCAACCTTGAAATCAATCTTGCCGCCTTTAGTTTCTTTCACGGCTTTTCCTATATCGTTTGTAACTGTTCCGGTTTTAGGATTAGGCATTAAATTCCGCGGGCCTAAAATTTTTCCGAGCTTACCCACTTTAGCCATTACACTGGGCATGGTAATTACAATATCCATGTCCACCCAGCCCTGTTCAATCTTCTGAATGTATTCATCCAGCCCGACATAATCCGCCCCGGCTTCTTTGGCTTCGGCTTCTTTATCAGGCGTGCAGAGTACCAGCACTTTTACTGTTTTTCCTGTTCCGTGAGGAAGCGTAACAATTCCTCTCACCATCTGGTTCGCTTTGCGCGGATCAACTCCGAGGCGAATGCTTAAATCAATTGAAGCATCAAACTTTGTAAAGGTGATATCCTTTACAATTTTAGACGCATCCTGGAGTGAATACGTTTTTGCAGAATCAAATTTCTTAGTAACTAATTTCCGGTTTTTTGTAAGCTTTGACATTGTATTTATTTTGTGAAGTGCAAACGTCCAGACTTAACTGAACTCCTTCGATTTGATTAGTTAATAGTTATCAGTTATTTGTTAAGCGTTAATTGTCTTTACTAATAACCAATAACGAATAACTTATTTTTTAGAAAGGCCTTTTCCCTTCCACTGTAATTCCCATGCTTCGCGCAGTACCGGCAACCATGCTCATCGCTGATTCAACAGTGAAGCAATTAAGGTCAACCATCTTTGCTTCTGCAATACCGCGGACCTGGTCCCAGTTTACATGAGCAATTTTTTTCCTGTTCGGTTCTGAAGAACCGCCTTTAACTTTACTCACCTCAAGAAGCTGAACTGCTACAGGGGGAGTTTTAGTAATAAACTCGAATGATTTATCGGTGTAAACGGTGATGATTACAGGAATGACTTTTCCTGCCATTTGCTGGGTCCTTGCATTAAACTGCTTGCAGAACTCCATAATGTTAACACCCTTTGCGCCCAACGCAGGACCAATAGGAGGCGCAGGATTAGCCGCTCCGCCTTTAATCTGTAATTTTATTAATGCACCTACTTCTTTTGCCATTTTTTTTCGATTTGGTAATTTGGTAATTTGGTAATTTGGTAATTAGTTTAAGGAAATGGAAGCTTTCCTGCATTTTCAAATTATCAAATTAACTCATCTTCAAATTGATTTATTCTTTTTCTACTTGCATATAGCTCAACTCCAGCGGTGTTTTCCTTCCGAAAATTTTCACCATTACCTTGAGCTTTTTCTTTTCTTCGTTTACTTCTTCAATTACTCCTGAGAATGTGTTGAACGGACCATCAATTACCTTTACTGTTTCACCGACTACAAACGGTATATTCATTACCTCGTCCGATTCAGCCAGCTCATCCACTTTTCCAAGCAGCCTGTTCACTTCAGCAGGCCTTAAAGGTGCAGGAGCTTCTCCTTTTGGCCCCAGGAAATTGATCACACCGGTTACATTTTGAATGATGTGAGGAATTTCACCTGAAAGAACCGCTTCTATCAAAACATAACCCGGAAGATAATTTCTTTCTTTGCTTACTTTTTTTCCGTCTTTTATCTGGTAAATTTTTTCGGTCGGTATTAAAACCTGCGAAACATAATCATTCAGCTTCAGGCGGTTTATTTCAGATTCAATATACTGCTTAACCTTTTTTTCTTTGCCGCTAATGGCACGGATTACGTACCATTTTTTAACTGTATCGGTCATTACCATAATCTTCTGTTAGTCGAACAAAGAATAAATTAAATTCATAGACCCCTGGAATACAGAATCCATCAGAAAAACTACAAGCCCGATGATTAATGAGGCAGTTAATACTACAATCGCGTTGCTTTGAAGCTCGTTCCATGTAGGCCACGAAACTTTATGCATCAGTTCGTTGTAGCACTCCTTTGTATATGATATTATTTTTTTCATTGTCTGTGAGTTATCTGTTATCCGTTACTCGTAAACTTTTACCGTTAACAATTAACTGATAACTATTAACTTTTTCCTGCACGGGTGGCAGGAATCGAACCTGCAACCTACGGTTTTGGAGACCGCCACTCTGCCAATTGAGCTACACCCGTGTATTACAGTGTTCAATTGGCAGTTAGCAGTTGGCAAACCGCGTTGTTGTTCTTTGCTAACTGATCACTGGGAACTGCCAATTTATTTAATAATCTCAGTTACCTGTCCAGCGCCTACTGTTCTTCCTCCCTCACGAATGGCAAAGCGTAATCCTTTGTCCATTGCTACAGGAACTATAAGACTTACAGTGATGGTAACGTTATCACCCGGCATCACCATTTCACGTCCTTCAGGCAACACGATTTCTCCTGTCACGTCTGTCGTTCTTAAATAAAACTGCGGACGGTATTTGTTATGGAACGGAGTATGGCGACCACCTTCTTCTTTCTTCAGCACATAGATTTCAGCTTTGAATTCAGTATGCGGGGTGATAGAACCCGGTTTTGCAACAACCATTCCTCTGCGGATATCATCTTTCTCAATACCTCTCAACAATAATCCCACGTTATCACCAGCTTCACCCCTGTCAAGAATTTTACGGAACATTTCCACACCGGTAACAGTTGAAGTCAACTTCTTTTCCTGCATTCCGATAATTTCAACGCTGTCATTTGAATTAATAACACCTCTCTCAATACGGCCTGTGGCAACCGTTCCGCGACCTGTGATAGAGAATACATCTTCCACAGGCATGAGGAAAGGTTTGTCAATTTCACGAGGGGGAATCGGAATGAAGCTGTCAACCGCATCCATCAATTCCATAATTTTCGGAACCCATTTTGGGTCTTTATTCAATCCTCCGAGAGCAGAGCCGCGAATAACAGGAGTATTAGCCCCGTCAAATTCATAGAAAGTCAATAGCTCACGAATTTCCATTTCAACAAGGTCTAATAATTCAGGATCGTCAACCATGTCAACTTTGTTCATGAACACTACTATCTTAGGCACACCTACCTGGCGGGCTAACAGAATGTGTTCACGCGTCTGGGGCATGGGACCGTCAGTGGCAGCAACCACAACGATGGCACCGTCCATCTGCGCAGCACCGGTAACCATGTTTTTTACATAGTCAGCGTGACCGGGACAGTCAACGTGAGCATAATGCCGGTTGGCTGTAGCGTATTCAACGTGTGCAGTATTAATTGTTATTCCACGCGCTTTTTCTTCAGGTGCGTTATCAATAGAGTCAAATGAACGGATTTCTGCAAATCCTTTTTCGGCAAGTACAGTTGTAATTGCTGCGGTTAAAGTTGTTTTACCGTGGTCAACGTGACCGATGGTTCCAATATTTACGTGCGGTTTGGAACGATCAAATTTTTCTTTTGCCATAATTTATTTTGGATATGATTCGGTTAATAGATTGATTATTGGATTTTATGATTGGAGAATTAAATTGCTGAATTGTTCTATTATTAAATTGTTTTATTGTTTACCGTTTATTTTTAATCTGTACTGCTTACTGTTGCTGCATCCTGCTACTTATTCCTGAGCCGTTGAGGAGAATCGAACTCTCGACCTCTTCCTTACCAAGGAAGTGCTCTACCACTGAGCTACAACGGCTTTTTAAGTCATTGGTCAGTGGGCATTGGTCATTTGTCATGGTATTTCTAATCTGCTGTTTTTTAGTTTGCTAATGACTAATGCTAATGACAAATGACTCTTTCCTGAGCGGAAGACCGGGCTCGAACCGGCCACCCCCAGCTTGGAAGGCTAGTGCTCTACCAAATGAGCTACTTCCGCTTATTGATTTGGGATTTTAGATTTGGGATTTTCGGATTTTTCAATCCTGAAATCCTGAAATCCTTAATCCTGAAATCCCTTGTGGGGAGAGAAGGATTCGAACCTTCGAAGTCGTAAGACGACAGATTTACAGTCTGTTCCATTTGGCCACTCTGGTATCTCCCCTAATTCGTTCAAGGTTTGCAGCTTACTGTCTGCGACTTTATCAAGCGTAAACTGCATCTGCAAACTTTACCGAAGGGGTGGCTTCGGATTCAACTGTAAACTGCTCAATGAGCCGATGGAGGGATTCGAACCCCCGACCCACTGATTACAAATCAGTAGCTCTGGCCAACTGAGCTACATCGGCTTTTTTATAGCTGTAGCCTTTCTTCCTTTTACAAGGAATTCTCAGAGCTAACTGAGCTACTTCAACACACTTTCTTCACTGTTTTCAAGGAACAATACAAACACCTCCCAAAAATGGGAGTGCAAATTTAGAAAAGATAATCAGATAAACAAACCTGTTGAAAAATAATTTTCTTAAAAAGATTGAAAAACAAAAACAGGAATTTTTAATTACAAATGTTTTTAGAAATCATTTCCCCGCTCTTTCCGTTATTCCCGGCAAAACCTATTTCCTTCCTCCTTTTTTCCTCTTGTGAACAATTCTTTTTTGAGTTTTTGACAAGCCGGCATTTTTGGTGGTCAATTCAAACGTCTCCTGCAGTTTTGTGTTTTCGTCCATTATAATTGCACCCTTTGAAAGTTCACGCAGGTGTTCAAAAATAACTTTGTCTTCCACTGTATCCCTGTTCCAGTTGAGGTATTCAAATTTCATAAAATTGGCAAGTGTGAGCGCCAGCTGATTTTTTGCAGTTCCATCATCCATCTTTTTAAGCTCATTAATCATCAGCTCCATTGTTTTTCCGTAATGCTTAAACCGGATTTTATTGCTCGGGTAAGGAACCTTTTTAGGTTTTACTTTCAACGTTTGGGCGGAAGGCATAGGGTAAGGCGAATCCACATCAAGCTTAAAGTCAGCAATGATAAAAAGATGATCCCACAGCTTATGCCTGAAATCTGTAATGTCGCGAAGATGCGGATTGAGCGACCCCATCACTGCCACTATTGCCTGTGCTGCCGTATTTCGTTCTTCCTTGTCTTTGATGGTGCATGCAAATTCAATCATCTTTTGAATGTTGCGTCCGTATTCAGAAATGATGAGAGGGTTGCGCCCGCTGTTGTATTCCATGTCAGAAAATAATTTGTGGGGTCAAAAGTACTTAATATTTAGGACTATATAAAAATGGAGAATTGCTTTTCATTATTTGGATACTCTTAGATGAGCTGAAAAAATAATTTATTCATTAAATCTTTAACTATGCCATTTAACTTTGCGCTTCATAGGGTTAGATTAGTATAGCCGGAAAATTTTTTCCGGCTTATTTTTTTGCTAAATCGGAAGAGAAAATTACGATTGAATTACTCCCTGTGAAATTATTTTTTTTTATGTTAATGCTTGAAAATAAAAAAAACCCGCCATACAGCGGGTTTTTTTTATTTGGAAAAATGAGATTTTTTAAGGTAAATCCCAAAATATCCTGTTAGCTTGTAAATCTCCTCCCATTGCACCGGCAGCATTAGAGTAATTGGTGCCATTTAAAGTTTGCTCCAATACGGGATACGTATATCTTCTTGGAATTTCATTACCAGTTATAGCCGGAGTCTTTAAGTCAGGAGTATCTAACCTTCTATAGGTTGTCCAGCCGATAAGACCCCTGTTATAAGAGGCAAGCCATGACTGAAGACCGATTGCTGCCCATTGTTCAACCTGAGAACCGCCTGACGGATAGAGAGCCGGACCTAAAATATAGGAGGCAGCATCAGCTGGATCACCCTGCCAATCATCCACAATTGAAGCGGTGATTCCGGCAATGTAAAATGTTTCCGCGCTACCGCCTACAGACCATCCCCTTGCAGCAGCTTCAGCAAGATAAAATTGAATTTCAGAATACGTCATGAGGATTCCCGGATAATCAGGTTCCTGGATTGTCGGAGTAATATGTGAATAGTCATCATAAATATTATTGTCCCCATAATTGCCACCAATAAAAACTCCGGCACCAAGATTCTCTTCAAAATAAAGCGGCCTTCTCGGGTCACTTAATCCATTCATAGTATCCACAATGGTGTTTGCAGGCACCCAATCAAAACGCCCTGAATTGACTAATTCAACCCAAACCTGGTTTGTATTGGGAGCTGTACTCAAATAGGAGAATAGTGCATTATCAGCAGAAGACGTGAACACTCCGCCAGTGACAGCATCAGCAGCTTTTCCGGCAGGATCCAATGCCGATACATCAGCCGCATTAATTGCCAGTTTTAATTTCAAAGAATAAGCAAACTTTTTCCAACTATTCATATCACCATGGTAAACGAGATCGCCCTCAGGAAAACCACCTGCCCCCACGTCAATCAAGGCAATAGCAGCATCGAGCTTTGTAAACAGGGCTGCATAAATAGCCTGGTCTTCATCATAAGCCGGATTGATATTCTCAATATCCAGTGCCTGGGAATAAGGAACGTTTCCAAAAATATCAACTTCCCTTTGAAAAGCAAATACAGAAAGAATTTCAGTTACTGCCGTTTTATTATTTTTTTCTTCGGCACTTGATTCTATGCTGGTTTCTTCTGCAACGACTCTTTTTGCTTCTTTCAAATTGGAGAGCACATCACGGTAAATGGTCCTGAACTCATAATCAGGAATCTGGCGAGTGGTAATGTCA
>DATEMK010000194.1:0-4403 GCA_035275625.1 Bacteroidia bacterium | reverse complement strand
CCGGGATTTGTTCCTGCATATATACGTCCGTTGTTCTGCGAAGGCAAAGGACCTTTTCGATGGGCTGCATTAAGCGGAGATAAAAATGACATTTACGAAACGGATAAAAAAATTCTGGAACTGTTCCCCGAAAATAAACCTTTAGCGCGATGGATAAAAATGGCACAGGAAAGAATTGCATTCCAGGGTTTGCCCGCCCGCATCTGCTGGCTCGGACAAGGTGAAAGAGAAAAAGCAGGACTTGCATTTAATGACTTAGTAAAATCAGGCAAAGTAAAAGCGCCCATAGTAATAGGAAGAGATCATCTCGACACCGGAAGCGTTGCATCCCCGAACCGTGAAACAGAAGCGATGAAAGACGGCAGTGATGCTATAGCAGATTGGCCCGTGCTGAATGCACTCATCAACACTGCCGGTGGTGCAAGCTGGGTGAGCCTTCATCATGGAGGAGGAGTAGGAATAGGTTATTCCATTCATGCGGGCATGGTCATCGTTGCAGACGGTACGGATGATGCAGCACGCAGGCTGAAACGTGTTTTGAATAATGATCCTGCCATGGGTGTTATCCGTCATGCAGATGCGGGATATGATATTGCACTGGATACTTTGAGGAAACATAAATTAGATTTGAAGGAAAGGCTGAAATGATATCAACGAATACGAATCTATACGAATTTACGAATCATTATTATTTTATTTCTCATTCATAAACAAAATGAAAAAAATCGGAATCATCGGATCAGGAGCTGTCGGCAAGGCGTTAGGCAATGGGTTTATCAAACATGGTTATCAAGTCATGATTGGAACGCGCGACACTTCAAAGCTCAGCGACTGGAAAATAAAAGCGGGAGATAATGCAGGAGTGGGCAGCGTTCATGATGCTGCGCAATTTGGTGACATCATCGTTCTTGCTGTGAAAGGCATGGTTGCCGAAGAAGCAGTTAAAGAAAACATCATTCATCTTGCAGGCAAAACAGTGATTGATACAACAAACCCGATTTCGGATGAACCACCGGTAAATGGTGTACTCAAATTTTTTACTGATATAAATCATTCACTGATGGAACGATTGCAGAACGCTGCACCTGCTGCAAATTTTGTCAAAGCATTTAACATTGTAGGAAATACACTGATGGTGAATCCGAAGCTTCCGGGAGGAAAACCCACAATGTTTATTTGCGGGAATAATGATAATGCCAAAAAAGAAGTGTCAGAAATTCTTGATCAGTTCGGTTGGGAAATTGCTGATATGGGAAAAGCAGAAGCCGCACGTGCCATCGAACCGCTTTGTATTCTCTGGTGCATCACAGGATTTTTAGAGAATGACTGGATGCATGCTTATAAATTGATGAAAATGTGATTGGATTGGCAGATTAATTTTCTCTCTTGATTTTAAAAAGCTTATTAATCTGCACATGGTTTGTGAAAATAAATTTCAAAAAATAAATTCCATCCGGTAACTCTTTGCAGTCAATTTCAAAATTCTTTTGATTAAATATTTTCGACCGCATCATTATTTGTTTTTGAGAATTGCAGAGCTGCCATTCACCATCATTCGATCCGCCCGCAAAATTCAGTTGAATAAATATTTTTTGATCAAACGGGTTCGGATAAGAATTGATCATGAAAGATCCGGAATTGAATTCTCCAACACTGACTGGGACTCCTGCTGTCCAAAGAATTGCATTCCGAATAAGATTTATAAAAAGCGTATCGTCTGTGTAGTTGGTCGCTGCATGTCCTAAAGAAGTATAAAATATACGATTTCCTGAAGGCAATATTTTAAACCATGCAGTTGCACGTGCTGAGTCATAACTATTCACCATCCCGTTAGGACCCACAGTTGAATCCACCATCATCAAAATATTATTATTTAAAGAATCGAAATACCCGAATTGCCAATAATAATATTCTTCCGCCTTGTACCACGGATCAGGAATTCCATTAAGCAATGGATGCATTTGCATGATATGCATATTATAAAAAGGTGTTCCTGTTACATGGTTCGGATTCTGCTGCACGCTTGCACCGATCAATTCAGCATAATAATCCCATACGCCTGTATTGGTGCCATTAGCGGAAGAATGCCGGTAAGTATCCGCAGCGGAATGAATGCCGATCACATTTCCTCCGCCTGCAATATAGTTTTCAAAATTGCTTCGCTGAGTTGAATCGAGTATAGCATCACCGGTTGTATTTGCAAAAACAATGACTGAATATTGCTGTAAATTACTTAGTGTGCTGAAGGAATCACCTGTGCTGTCATTATCCACAGTAAAATTATATTGCATGCCCAATTGCTGAAACATGTCATGCGAAACACTTCTTGTCTGGTGATCAAACCCGGAAGTTTCTGTGTAATGAAGAATTTTAAATGATTGAGCAAAAAGAAAATTATTTAGAAAAAATACAGTCAGGAGAAAATACAGGCGTTGCATTTGCTGGTTGGTCTTTGTTAATACAAATCTACAAAGACTTATGATTAAATACTTCTTTGTCATTATCCGGAGGCGCTCAAGATTTGGTTGAACGAAACTTTAAACAATATTGCCTGGCATTTTGCAGGTTACGAAAGATCAAATACTACCTTTGCTTACTATGAATATTATTCAGAATCATTTTCCGGTTCAAAAAACAGCACGGTATTTTTCATTTGGTTCTCCTCACGGAAAAATAAAAAATCTGTGGATACTGCTTCATGGTTACAGCCAGTTGCCGGGAGAATTCATAAAGCAATTTGAAATATTAAATAATGATGAAACATTGATAATAGCTCCCGAAGGTCTTTCGCGGTTTTATATAAAAGGATATTTCGGAAATGTGGGCGCCTCCTGGATGACCAAAGAAGACAGGATGAATGACATTATGGATAATATCCATTACCTGGACGCATTGTTAAATAAATTGATGAATGAATTAATACAAATTCATGGAAAAGTTATTGTGCTTGGTTTTTCACAGGGAGGTGCAGCAGCTGCAAGATGGGCAGCCATGACGGATCATAAGATAAATCATCTTGTTATCCATTCATCTGAATTTCCGAAAGATATTGCGGATGATGCATTGAATAGTCTAAATAAAAAAACAAAAACCTGGATTGTTTACAGTGACAAAGACGAATTTATTGACGCAGATTTATTTAACGATCAATTCCGGTATCTTGAACAGAAAAACTTTAAATTTGAGAAGCTATTTTTTGAAGGGAAGCACGAGATAAATAAAGAAGCGCTTATCAGATTAAAAAACGAAATTGAAAACTGAAAATTCTGACCTTAAATCTTTTTATTACATTTACGAAAATTTAAAACTTTACAAATTATGAATAAAACAAAAACTCTTTTGCTGCTTTTCCAGCTGATGGCAGGAAATATCGTTTATTTAAATGCCCAGAAAATTGATGAAGGAAAAGCGGTATTTGAAATTTCCTATCCGGATGCTGATATTCCTGATGAACAAATGGCAATGATGCCAACCGAATCAAGCATGTTTTTTAAAGAAGATCAGGCGCGGGTAGAAATGAAAATGGGAATGGGCATGAACCAGGTAATGATTTTTGATAACAAAAATAAAATCATGACCATTCTGATGGATATGATGGGAAATAAAATTGCCATCAAAATGACTGAAGATGATATTAAAAAACGAAAAGAAAAAGAAGGGAAACAGGATTATGATGTAAAGATTACTGACGAAACAAAAGACATTGCCGGATTTAAATGTAAAAAGGCTATCATCACAGGTAAAGATGGCTCCTCCTTTGATTTATATTTTACTGACCAGATTGCATATAAAAACGGAGATTGGATAAGTGAATATAAAAACATTAACGGTTTTCCGCTTCAATACAAAATTACCCAGGGCAACATGACCATGCAGATGACGGCAAAAAGTGTTGCAAAAGAAAAAGTTGATGATGAAAAATTTGTTATTCCTTCTGATTACAAATCAATGACCATGGAAGAAATGCAAAAAATGTATAGTGTTGGCAAATAAATATTAATCCTGTAGAAAAAATCCCGTCCTCTTCAGGAGGACGGGATTTTTTATTTATTATTCTGAAAATAAAACAATTTATTTTAACCCGTTTCCTTTATTTCCCCACCAGCCTTTTTTTCCTGAAAAAAACCGTGAAAAAATATTCATCCTGCGAAATTCATACGACTTTTTTCGCGCAGGATTATAGACAACCCCGATGCTTATATTCACATAATTATCATTTGCACCCGCATGTCCGCGGTTTCTCCTGAACGCGGGAAAGCCATCCAGCCGCCTGCTTGAGAAGATAGTTGCATAATATCCGTTGGGCATTGCACTTAATTCCGAGCTGTCCGGATATTTTGTGCTGGTGTCATCCAGGTAATCTGTGAATGAGAAATGCTGAATAAACTCAGCTTTGATTTTCC
>DATEMK010000193.1:0-2012 GCA_035275625.1 Bacteroidia bacterium | reverse complement strand
CAATAATCCTCCAGTCCGTTTTTAAAGATATGTTTAAGCCGCATCACTTCTTTTTCGCGTGCGCACAGTTCAATATGGTTTATTGTGAGGGGTCTTAATCACATGCCATCATTCCAGGGTTTCATTTGGGTTTAATAATTTAGTAATGGGTTCGATAAAGCCGGGGGTAAATATATTATGATAAAAATTACAAAATATCAAGGTTTCCCTTGATATGTTAAAAAGTTTTCTGATTGAAAATTAGTCGGTTAGAAAAACGACAATTTTTGAGTAATAAAAAACGCGGCAGATTTCAAATTGCCGGAAAGGTGTTATTTTATAAATTGTTTTTTAAAATCGAAATGTTTTGTTTCCTTGAAGTATCATTGTCCAAATGCCCTTGAAGATCCGAACCCTAATGCAAAACTAAGAGCAGCTACCAGGTTGCCTTCTTTGATTTTTATATTATCGAAATCTTTGCCATAGGTAAATGATACATTTTGATTTTTACCGACTTTGTAATTGATTGAAAATACATCGCGGGAACTCACTTTTGGGTGTGAAATATAATTATCATCAAGTTTTTTGTTATTACTGATAGGGACCCGTGTAATGTGTTCAAATGATAAAGTTAATTTGCTTGTAATGTCTTTATATACTCTAACGCCCCAATCCCAACTTGCAATTCGTATGTCATTAACTATTTCAGCAGAATCATTTACATATTTCTGATAAATATTATCCATCACCCGAAGAACTCCTAATCCGTTGATGCTTTTTTCCGATTCATATCCGCCAGTCAACCAGCCTCCTACTTTTGTAACATAACATGTTTGAAATGTATTTTCAGGATAGTCCATAACAGTACCTATTGCAGCATCCAATTTCCAGCCAGTACGTTTAAAATCGGTCTGGCCTGCCAGTTCATTTATCCGTTTAAAGTTATACTTGCTTGAATCTTTCTGAATTTTAGTTGCTTGGTCTCCCAGTTCTTCTACCCTTTTGTTTAACATAGTATTTAATTCATCGCTTGGCAGTGAATCTTTAATTGCTTTAATTAATAAAGCTTTCAGGGTATTATAAAGTGGATCCGCATCCTTTAAACGATCGTAAATACGACTATGATCTGCAGCATTTTCACCTAAATAATACGTTGCAGAATCATTCCATGACTTGAAATCATCAGTAACATTCCCCCTGAATATTGAAAACTTTACAGCGAAACCTATCTGGTAAAATTCAGATGAATCAATTTCTGAAGTTTTCGTGGTAGTTCCGGCAGAAATAGTTAATGATTGCAGAATATTACTACCCATTTTATTGGAAATATAATCTTTAAAGGTTGAATTTCTTCCATCAAAAGTCCAATAGGGAGCAAACTCTATTGCATAACTTTTGGGAATGGTGGTAAAGTCTTGTGTAGCATTGTTTAAAGACAGGCTAAAATCTGTCGGATTTTTAGGCCGTTCAATATTTTCGGGATCAATTCCCAGTAAATTGAAAGCCGGAGAAGAAGGAGTTTGTAACTGATCTAAAGATACCTTGGTATCATTCTGAGCATAAACACAAAATCCCTGCAACAGGAATATTATGATAACATATTTTTTCATGGTGTTAAATTTTAATTAAATGAAAGTATATTCCATTGTATGCGCTACTACATTAACCCCATTTTGAAAGCAAGCCGGTTTGGAAGAATGGTCCGTATAATTTTGAGCAGCGCCATCCAATTGATAATCTACATCTGAATCAATAGATGGGGTTGTTTTCATTACGCTTGTAGTAACAGTTATTGTTTTATCACGTAACTCATTATTCGTTCCCAAAAACAAATCCTGAAAACTATCGGGTACTGTCGCAATAATCGCATGATCCATCATTATTACTGAAGATGCTTTATGACCAAATTTAACATCTACGGATAGTGTAATAGCGTCATTTGTATTTTTTGTTTGTACTATTCTGAAGGGCATAGCTTTTTGTTTAATTTTTTTTCGCCTACTCTATCATCCCCTTTTCGGCATACGGGGTTT
>DATEMK010000192.1:0-4056 GCA_035275625.1 Bacteroidia bacterium | reverse complement strand
TCAAATAAAATAAGTGTAATCGGGTACGGCTCCATCAGTGCATCATATTTAGACTGGATAACATTTCAAATTAACACCGGAGGAACAAAAATTTGGGATGCCCGGTACAATGGAACAACCGGCAACGATGAGCAGCCTTATTTTCTTTCCGCAAAAGCCAATGGAGAAGTATTTGTCACAGGTAAAGGCGGACCTTTATTTACTCAGCCTAATGGGTCTTCGTACCTGCGAATGGTCACTTTAAAATATGGAAACACCGGTACAACGCAGTGGGTTGATTCGGTGAATATTTATTCAGGATGGGGTTTGGCATGTACGCTTGCAAGCGACAGCAGTTTGTTTGTTCTGAGCGGGACCAATATGACAGCTTTTCATTTTCTCGACCACACCGGCACAGGTTCATGCGGAATTCCTTCCGGATTAAGCACCACCTATGTAACGGATACCAGTGCAAAATTTTCATGGTCGTCAATACCCGGTGCGTATTTATATCACTTACGGTATAGGACAACTTCTGCTGCAGAGTGGACAACTGTTTCAACAAATCTTGCATACAAATTTATCAAAACACTTTCAGCAGGAACTTCTTATAATTATGCCGTTGAAGCCATTTGCAGCAGCGGCCCTTCAGGTTATAGTACATCAAAAACTTTTACTACCTCGGGAACAGGTTATTGCACTACAGCCGGTCAGAATACATCAACCGAGTATTTGACTATGGTGTGGATTGGAGGTATTCAAAACGTTTCAGGAAGCAACAACGGTTATGGAGATTTTACAAACCTGAGCACACCCCTTACACAAGGATCAACCATTAACGGCTATCTTACGGCTACTTTACCCTTCGGGCTATCCGAATATTACAGAATCTGGATTGATTATAACCATGACAATGATTTTACAGATGCCGGAGAAATGGCAGTAGATATTTCATCCACATTCCTCGGATACATTTCAGTTAATTTTACTGTTCCTGCAAATGCAACACCGGGTACAACCCGAATGCGTGTTACGATGCGATTTGACAGCCCGCCTTCCCCCTGCGGAGCATATCCTCGTGGTGAAACAGAGGATTATACTGTAGTAATCGGAACTCCTGTTGCTAAATTAGACAATTCAATAGCGGATAACAAAACCGAAAAACCTGCATTGAAAGTTTTCCCCAACCCGTTTACCGATAAGATTTCAATTCAATTACTGAACTCAAACGTTCCTGTCACAATTTTAATTTATGATGTAATCGGAAAATTACATTACACTTCTCAATTAACAGGTTTGCAAAACGAGTTGAAATTGTCTTCTTTAAAAAGTGGAATTTATTTTCTAAATGTGATGAAAGAAGGCAGGTTAACTGATGCTGTCAAAATCATTAAACAGCAAACCAAATGAAACCGTTTACTTTATATCAAAGCAGGCAGTCTTAAAATTGCCTGTTTTAGTTTTTAGATCAACTGACAAAAATCATATGTCATCTTAACATTTATCATTTAAGTTCGACTCAACGGATGATACATTTGAACTGAAATATTTAACATAAAAATAATTTTAACAAGCAATAACAACATAAAATAACACTCATGAAAACTATTTTATTTCCTACCAACTTCTCGCCAGGCGCAGACAATGCTCTTAACTATGCCATCGGCTTAAGTGATAAATTAAAAGCAAAGCTCATCCTGTTTAATTCATTTCATATACCCGCTTACGCAGAGGCTCCGATTGATGAGGACGTGGAAGAGCAATTAATGAATATAGCAGAAGATGGGTTGTTCAGGCTACAAAATAATGCTCTTATTCAATCTAAAAATTTAGATGTAAAAACCATGGTAAGTTATGGGCTGGCGGTGGACAACATTATTGAAACAGCAGAAGAAAAGAATGTAAATCTCATCATCATGGGAACAAAGGGTTCGAGCGGGTTGAAAGAAATTTTCATCGGTAGCAATGCTGCTTCAGTTCTTGAGAAAGCTCCCTGCCCTGTTTTGGTAATCCCTGAAAATGCAAAATTTAAAACCCTTGAAAAAATTGTTTTTGCAACAAATTTCAGGGACAGCGATTTTAATTCCATCGCATCTCTTGCAGAAATTGCTGCATTATTTAATTCCGAAATAATGATTGTTCATGTTTCCCAGGTTGCACCAACCGAAGATTATGAAAGAGATCTGTTGCAATGGTATAAAGATGAATTAAAGAAAAAAGCTAACATCGAATATAAAAACATTTCCTTTCATGACCTGGTAGGCGGCAATGTAGATTATGAACTGGAAGATTTTATGGAAAAAAATAAAGTTGATTTGCTAGCATTGTCCATGAGGAAAAGAAATATTTTCTCAAAGCTCTTTGACCGGAGCCTTTCCAAAAAAATGGCATACCATTCTCACACCCCGCTTTTAGCTTTTCATGCCTGAAAGTAAGTGGTACGGCAGTGGTAATTAAAAAGTTTTGTATTTTTATGAATGTCCATTAAAACATGTAGTGATAATATAAAAATTAAAAAATGAACTCAACAGGTCTTGACAAAACAAAAAGCAAATTACTTGCATCCAAACTGAACGATTTATTGGCTGATTACATGATGTTTTATCAAAACACACGTGGATTGCACTGGAACATTAAAGGCGATAAGTTTTTTGAACTGCATTTAAAATTTGAGGAACTGTACACAAACCTTTTATTGAAGGTAGATGAAGTGGCCGAACGAATTTTAACATTGGGAGCCACTCCCCTTCATACTTTTGATGATTACCAAAGCACTGCTAAAATAAAAGTAGTGAAAAATGTTTCAGATGGCAAGGTGGGTGTTAATTCAATTTTACACGCTTTTGAGATATTAATTCCTAAACAAAGAGAAATTTTGAACCTTTCTGATGATGCAGGAGATGAAGGAACGAACGCGCTGATGAGTGATTACATCCGTGAACAGGAAAAATTAGTGTGGATGTATTCTTCTTATTTGAATAAATAATTGATATCATTTTGCTGCGACAGCAGATTTCTGTGAAGTGCTGGAGAAAATTCAATTACACCCTGAAGTGACAATAAATTAATTGAATTTTAAATCTATTGATACAATATTACTTTGGAGTCCATTACTCCTCTTGTAAAAACCGTAACGAATTTCCACCATATTAAAATGTTTATATCCGAAAATTCCGTTTAAAGGAGTCAGCCTGATACCTGCACCTAAAAAATTACTGCTAAAGGAAGAAAGGTCAAAATTGCTTGTATAATATTGATCTGTTTCAATGTGTTCATTATACGGTGCAAAATATTTTATTGCAGTCTGATTATAGAAACGGTAAAAAGGAGTAACAGAAAAAAAAGGACTTATTTTTATGGGTGCTTCTAAATTAACCGTATTAGACCTCAGGTCCCAGTCATCCTGATAGTACCTGTAAAAAGCTCTCAAAATTATTTTGTCACCCAAAAAATAACTTGCCCGCAAGCCTAACGGAATTTTTAATCTGCTATCGGGCAAATTTTCAACATGCACCGAATTATCTGTAAAGTAAACACGGTGAAAAGGTAGTCCGAGAAAACCACTTTGTTTCACAATGTCCGCAAGAAACATGAGATGCAGCCTTTGATTAATGATTTGCGAATAAGAACCAGAGGCGCTGAAGGAATTTCTTGAGTCTGACGCATAACTGTCATTATAGAAATCTGTACTGCCGGTTCTTAATTCAACCGGGTAAACCAATAATACCTGGTCAAGATATGCCTGTAGTTTTATAAAAAATTCTCCGTTCCTGTTTTTTGTTTTTTGCGCAAAGCTGATATCTCCACCGAATGAATTATAATCATATTCCGTAGAAAACGATGCGCCTGCTCCGAAAGTGGTTCCTTTTTTTTCATTTTCCAATGACCATGAAAGCGAGGGATAAATTCTCATATCCCCTGATGAAGCGGAAGAGTTTGCAATCAGATCAATTTTATCGGAAGAAGCCGAAGTATAATTGTCTATACCGGCTTCCAAACCATATATATGTTTCCTGCTTTTCTTATCATACCTGAAAAATTTTACATCCAGTATATTCGCAAAATCTGTAAGCTTTT
>DATEMK010000191.1:0-16390 GCA_035275625.1 Bacteroidia bacterium | reverse complement strand
TTCTTATTTTCTTAATACTTGATATATTTCATAAGTCACTGTCAGACTTTAAAAAAATTTCTGAAAATATTGCAGGTTCTGAATTAAACAAATGGCTTATTCCACTTAGTATACTTATCCTGGTATATATCCTCGGAATGCTGATGGATAAGATATGGCATGTTATTACTGAAAAATTAAGAGAACCCTATGTTAAATGGCTTTGGGAAAAATATGAAGCTAAAGCGAATAAAGCGAAATTAAAAAATGGAATTGGTTTTAAAATATACTCTGCTGAAAATGAAATTTATGGGGCGGATGGTTTAAGAAACCGGATTTACAGGAGACGAGGAAGAATACGCATCTTAAGAGCTTCAGTTTGCCATATACTATTACTAATAATTGTTTTATCCATATATTTTAGTGCCGGGCAGGTTGTTGTTCCGGGAATATTAGTTTGGTTGTTATTCCTGTGGGCTTATGAGGCAGTTAATAGAGAGTATCTTAAAATGCTGGTATTTCATCATGCCTCTAAAAACGTTGCTGGAGAAGATAAAAAAAGTATTAGTTGTTAACAAAAGGGAATTAATACGTGAAAATAATTATTCTGCAAATTAATTAGGAAAGATCACCCGGGTGCCTAAAATGAAAAAAAATAATTTCAGATACATTGCGCGTTTTCATTCTGACTGGATTTTACTGCTGCTGGGCGCATTATTATTCTCCATTGCTGCTAATCTTTATCAATCACAATATCATTTTGGGGCTGAAATACTGAATCATATTGCCGGTGCATTATCCGGAGGCAGCCTTATATTTTTACTTTTAAGAGCTTTCCGGGTGGATGAAATGAGTGATTCCTTGTTAAAATCAACTTTGAGAGCAAAAAAACTTTCGCGTGATGTAGCAGGATTATTGTATGAATCATCCCGGAAGGCAGCTAAAGAGCTGATTAAATCTGGAGACTCTTTTGATTTTCAGGAGGAGTATATGCAATACCTGGAACCTATAATTAAGGAACTAGGACCGGGGAATCAAATTCATGCAGTTTGCGGTGAGAAAGAATGGAATAAACCATATATCCAAGCTTATTTTCAAGAAAACTATGATGCTGTCAAGAGAGGAGTATCTGTTACAAGGTTATTCTTAGAAGATAAGGCATACGATAAAAAAGTAGTTGAACCTGTAATGATTGAACAGAAGAAAAATGGCATTATAGTTAAGTTTGTGTCATGGCAAAACCTGGATGTTTATAATAGGACAAGGAATTTAAGAAACGGTTTTGGTTTTGTTATTATTAATAGCAAGATCGTAATTGTCCATGATAATATCCATGATCCTGCCCTGCTCTTTAAACATCACCTGATAATATCTGAATTTAATAAAATATTCAAGGACCTTAATAGCCGGTCAATTATTTTTTAACTTGTAAATATAAATGATATGAAATATATTTTGTTCCTGCAGGATCTCGAATTTATTTCAAGACATGAAGCGAGAAAACTCTTGTCAAAAGCTGGATGCAGACATCAACCTCTTTGGTTAAGTGATAAGATTGAAATAAAGAAATATTATCGTGATGTAGAAATCATTGTTATTAAAGAGCATCATGTTCCTGAATCATTATTGGATCAATTTCCAAATGTAAAAATGCTGTCACTTGCATTTACAGGTCATAATGCTGTCAATAAGGATTTCTTTATTTCCAGGGGAATCAGTCTTTATTATGTGCCGGGTTATGCGACTGCATCAGTGTCAGAATTAAACATTGCTTTAACCTTATCACTCCTGAGAAAAATTCCGCTTGCAGACACGTCTATCCGCAAAGGCAACTGGGATACTAAAGTTTTTCCGGGCGTGGAACTTGCGAATAAAAAAGTGGGAATTATAGGAACAGGCACCATTGGTACTGCAACGGCAAAACTTTTTCATGCCTTTGGATGTGAAGTTAATGGCTGTTCAAGAAAGGAAAACGATAGCTTTAAAAAGTATGGAAGCTACTTGAAAAAAATTGAATTGATCAAAAAATGCAATATTATTATAATGGCAATGGAATTAAATTCAGAAACATTGGATTTCATAAATACTAAAGATTTTAAGACCATGCAGAAGGACACCATACTTATTAATGCTGCCAGAAATGAACTGGTTAATCATAGTGCATTACTCAATGCTTTGCGAACAAAAAAAATCAAGGCGGCATTAGATTATACAAATGACCCACATGGAAAAAAGATTAAAAAAAGTAAAAAGAAGAATGAGGATAATTATTTGGCAGAACTTTCTAAGCTTGATGATGTCTTATTGACGCCCCATATTGGATTTAAAACAGAAGAAGCTTTGAAAAGGCTTGCGGAAATCACGATTGAAAATGTTGGCCATTATTTAAAAAATGATTCGACAAACCAGTTAACTTAATTAAAAAATTGATCCGCCAATAAACCTTAATTTTAGTCAACCGGATTCAAGTAAATCAAAAATAAGATTAATAATCAAATAAAAAATAGAATGGCGGACGACCCTACACCAGCAGAAAAAAGCTCAAACTCAGAAAAAGATTCACTGACAGAAAAAGATTTGTATGAGCAGGGATCTAAATCCTGCCATCAGTACAGCCAACTGACAATGCATATCAGAACTTTAGCTTTGACTCTTATTATCACTTTCACCATCGGATTAAGTTTAATACTTTCCAAAAATGGTGATACCTATCCTTTTCAGCATTTTGATATACTCCTGATTGCAGGGGGAGTAATCTTAATGATATTCGCCTGTGTATTGGGAATATTAAATATCCATTATTCAACTGCATTTACAACAATAAGGGATGAATCATTGGTTAAGCTCGAGGATGAATGGAAAAAGAAAAATAAGCCTAATGATGATAAGCTAGTAGGACCATGGACCGCACATCAGAAAATTAGAAATGAAAAAGAACGCAACATGAAAAGGGCGTGGTATGGACCATTTGTGGCATTAGGTCTGATTGGATTTATCGCATTTTGTGTAGGTTTGGGGTTAAAATTATTTAGCTGAAAATTTCAAAATACATCTTTTGAAATCAAACAAAAATTGAAAATAATTCTAGAATAAAAATAAGAAAGTATCTTCAGAAGACGATAGAAAATCAACCTGATTTATCAAACACGCTTAAAGATTCTGTCGAAATTCCAGAAATACATTTCCTGAATTTTTTATTTCTTCAAGAGCCTTTAATAGTTTCTCTTTAAGAAAAGCGTGTTAATTTGCATAAATTAGCAGCGTAATACAACTGCAAAAATTACTTTCTCCCTGAATGCAATCCGAATCTCTCCTCACTGCCTTAAGATTACTAGAATGGAACAATGAGTTTAAATTAAGTATTCCCTTCCTTTGGAAATCGAACATGAAAATACCTGAGAAAGTCAGAAATTAGTAGTGATTCTACAACTCCAAAATATCACGTTCACCTTTGCAGGAAAAAATCACCTCCTGCAAAATGTGTCATTGACATTGGGTGAACAAAAAATTTATGCATTGATGGGAGCAAACGGAAGTGGTAAAAGCACTCTGTTCAATCTAATAACAGGTTTTATCAAACCTCACAGCGGTGATATTTATTTCAGAGAAAAAAATATCACTGACTATTCTCCATTCAAAATAAATCGCACTGGCATTGGCAGAACTTTCCAGGACTTGCGTTTAATTTCCAAACTCACAGTAAGAGAAAATGTATTGCTGGCAATGCACGGCAACCCCGGTGATAATTGGATGAAGGCATTGCTGCCACCATTCTTTTACAGTAAGGAAATAAAACTGCTGGAAGAAAAGGCAGATGAAATGATCAGCGAGTATTTTTTGCAGGATGTAAAAAATAACCTTGCAGGAGAAATAAGCTACGGTCAGCAGAAGTTGCTGAACCTTGCCTGTTGTGTTGCAAACGGAGCTTCGCTCCTTTTGCTCGATGAGCCGGTTGCAGGTATTAATCCTGAATATCGGAACAAGATTGATCTGCTTTTAAAGCAACTCAGGGAAAAAGGAAAAACCATTTTGCTCATTGAACACAATACCGATTTCATTGGCGATGTTGCTGATAAGATTTTCTTTTTACATGAAGGTAAAATTTCTTCGTTTGAAAACATAGCTGCACTCAGGACGGATAGATCAGTGATGGAGGCATATATCTGAAAACCGAAATGCTGAAAATAGAAAACATATCATCCGGTTATGACAAGAAACAAGTCCTTTTTGACGTTTCGTTTGAAGTGAAGCAGGGTGAAATAGTTTTGCTTGCCGGAAGCAACGGCAGCGGCAAATCAACTTTGTTGAAAACGGTATATGGGATATTACCGAAATGGGGCAATGGGCAAATTTTATTTGATGGTGAAAATATTACTGGCAATCCTACTGCTGCACTTTTGAAAAAAGGACTACTTTATATACCGCAAAAGAATAATCTCTATGAAGACCTTACCGTGAAAGAAAATTTGGAAATGGCAGGCTTAACTCTAAAACCAAAACTGTTGCAGCAGCGAATAGAAAATGTACTCTCCATTTTCACCACATTAGTGCCTTACCTGCTACGGACACCTATGAAACTTAGCGGAGGTGAACGCCAGTTGCTCACCCTGGCAATGGCAACGTTGCACCAGCCTAAAATGATTATGGTTGACGAACCTTTCACAGGATTATCACCTCAAAATATTACTTTTGTTGCCGATAATTTGAGAGGGTTAAATCAAAAAGCCGGAATCACTTTTCTCATTGTTGAACATCGTATTAAAGAAAGCTCACGAATAGCAAACAGAGTAATCGGTTTGAAACTTGGTAAGGTTTTCAGTGAAGCGGAAGTGAACGCAAATTTTGACATAACAGAATTAAATTCAGTGTTTGTTTAATTCATATCATTTCAATAAATATGATACAAAAATAAATATCAAAAAGCAAATGGCGGAAAATAACGAGAAACATTTTGAAACAAAAACCAAAAGAAAGCTGCAACTGAACTCTTTTTTGAAGTTATTGCAGAGACCGGTTCAGCATCCCGGGTGGGTTATAAAAAATAATTTAAATAGGGTTTTTGCTTTTGTAGGGTTTGTAATACTTTTTGCGATTAATCTATATCTTATTCCTCCTCCCGAAGGAGAAAAGTATAAGCATTTTTGGGAAATAATTAACTCTAATCTTCATCATGTTGAAAGTGCTCTTTTAATTTATGCCTTATTGGAAGGTAGAATTAGAAAATTTTTAGTTTCAGCTAAGGCAAGTGAAGCACCGGAACTTGTAATGGAAGACTATCTAATTGACATATTGGATTCTAATAAGGAGATAAAAATTCTTGAAACTTTTACTGAACTTTTATTACAAAATAATTATGAAATCGAAAAACACTTCGAAAAGTATATCTTAAAATGCAAAAGAAACGTTAAGGAAGCTAAAATTAGAATGTTACTTATTGACCCAAGAAGCCAATATGCCATTCAAAGAATAAAAGAGTTAAAGCCCTATTATGAACCTGACACTGACGAGACAACATTTGTAACAACATTTTCAAAAAGAATGAACGATTGGCTGCTTGAAATTAGACAAATGAAAGATAGGCTAACTAAAAATGGGACCGACAACGAAGTAATTTTTGATATTAGAATATATGATGCCGACCCACCATACTCATTATATTCAGCTAATAACAAAGGATATTTTGGGTATTATCAAAAAAGACCTACAACTAAATCACCTCAATTAATTATTCATGACTTGGATGATCAATTTGGAAAATACCAATTGAAACGATATGAAGATATTTGGAACTCAAATGAAACAACTGTACAGACAATTAGTTTAGATGATTATCTTAGTACCCCAGAAGCAAAGGATTATATTGAACTCTTTGACAAATTAAAACAAGTAGATAATGGTGAAATTGCACGACTTTTAAGTTCGTTAGAACCAAAGGACACTGCCAGTGATGATGAATTCCAAAAAATAGTTGCACTAATAAAACATTTACAACGTAATTATTATAAGGGTGATCTAGATGGACTTTCTTATTCACATTATAATAGTTTTGGAACTGGGGGAGATGACAAGGATATGAAAACTATAAATATTACAACAATCTCATCAATTTTAGCATCACATTATAAAGAACATGAAGGCAAGAACATCCATATTGGAAAAGTGGGAACTCTTGCTGTTTCTTGTGAAGTTGGAAGTCATTCATTCGACCTTTCATTAAAGAATAAATTAAAAGATCCACAGAAAATAAAGCAACTCCATCCTAAACTCAATGTTAAATCAATGTATTATGCAAAAGGCTCCAGATACATCGCAATAACTGATTTAAATTATGACTACACGATTAAAATTCGCGAAGTAAGAAAAGAATTATTTGAAAAAAAAGATGGTCGCTTTGTTGATATTTACAAAATTGTGTTTCCATTTTCAAATTTTACAAAAAACTCAGGGCAACTAAACGGTGTTTCAAATGATACTTATTTGTTTTATTACAAAAAGCTTTTTCATGAATTTCAGCGCACAGGAATTATAGTGTTTAATAGTGCTCATTGTATTGATGAGTTTTTCGAAGGAATAAATGAGATTTATATTTATTATAATGGCAATTTACTTAATCCAGGCGGAGCAAAAATAACCATTGACATTTCAGTTCCAAAAGATAAAAAGGATGAGTATCTCAATTTCTTTAAAGAATCAACAGAAGAGGAACATGTTGAGAAGTTTTTTCAACTTTTTGATAAAGAACATCCAATTGATGACAGTATTAAAATGACCTTTGCTTACAATATTGCAGCAATAATTATGGTGTCTCAAATTAGGGAACAATTGAATTCAATAAAGGAAACTGCTAAAGAAGTATTCGATAAGATTGTTAAAGAAGTATTCAACGAGTTCTTTGGACAAAAAGGTGAAGACGAGAAAGACACTATTAATACAATTAACATAAACCAATAATAATTTAAAATACAATCAAAATGAAAAATTCAAAAATACTATTCGCATTTTCACTAATTATAATTGTAATTACTGGATGCATCTCTTGTAACGAAAAAGGCAAAAAGAATAATAACGAAGAGATAAAAATCGGAGCCATATTCGACCTTACTGGCTCATTATCATACATGGGCAAGTGGTCTCAGGATGGTGCAATGCAAGCTGTTGAAAATATCAACAAAAATGGTGGTATTGACGGAAGAATTGTCAAACTGATATTTGAAGATGGGGGATCGGATGCCAACAAATGCGTTTCTGCTGTCAGAAAATTAATTGATAATGATAAGGTCTCTTTAATTATTGGTTTCAGTTCAAGCAGTTCTGTTATGGCATCAGCACCTATAGCGAATTCAGATAAGGTTGTGATTTTAGCTACTGCAACAGGCAGTCCAAATATTACGGATGCAGGTGACTATATTTTCAGAAACAGATTAAGTGGCAAGTTAGAAGTAGAGGCCATTTCTAAATTTATTGCAGTCGATAGGAATCAAAAAGACATTGGGGTTATTTACATCAATAATGATTATGGAAATGGATATGCAAAAATCTTCCATTCGTCATTTGAGAGTCATGGAGGCAAGATTTTGTTGGAAGAAGGATTTGAGCAGGACCAAACAGATTTTAAAACTCTTGTAAAGAAATTCAAAGACAATAACATCAAGAATATTTACCTTGTTGCTTTTGCGAAAGAAGGTGGCAATCTTTTGAAACAATGCTTTGAACAAAACTACATGCCTCAATGGTATTGTGCCAATCCAATTGAAGCACCGGAGTTTCTGAAGATAGCAGGTGCTGCAACCGAGGGAGTGATTTATTCCGTTGCCAGGTATGACCCTAATGATTCTCTTTCAATGAAATTTAATTCTGAATACAAAGCTAAACACGGATATGACAGTGAAATGTTTGCTGCAAATACTTATGATGCTGTCAATATTGGTGCAATGGCAATTGCCAAAACCGATGGAAGCGGTGAGAAGATTAAAACCTTCTTGTACGATTCAGTCCAAAATTATCCGGGGGCCGCCGGATTAACTTCATTCGATAATAATGGCGATATTCTGAAACCGGTTATGATGAAAACAATTAAAGATGGAAAGTTTATCACGTTAGAGAAATAACAGGGTTTAAAATAAAGGTGCTTTGAATAACTTTTCTCAAATAGCAGCTAATATTATTCTGACGACCTCTTTAATCCTGCTTTTGTCTTTTATGTATAAAATCCTTTTTGCCGTTACCAAATTCTCCAGCTTAGCCCATGCAGCCGTGATCACTTCAGGAGCTTATCTAGTTTATTTTTTTGTAAATAAATTTTCAGTTCCGTTTACGGTTTCAATTGTTTTGGCAATTGCATCAGCCATTTTAATTGGTTTGTGCTGCGAAGTTTTGGTTTACCGCCCAATGCGCAGGAGAAATGTTCCGGCATTAGCTTACCTCATTGCTTCCATTGGCATATATGTGGTATTGCAAAATTGTATTTCACTTTTCTTCGGTGATGACACCAAAATCATCAATACTGCGGAAGTAATGGTGGGAAACCAGGTTTTCGGAGCATATATAACAACAATTCAGATTATTACAGTTTGTGTTTCAGTTTTGCTTTTTGGTTTGGTTAACCTGTTTTTGCATTACACGGTAACAGGTAAATCTGTAAGGGCTGTTGCCAGCAATCCGGAGCTTTGTAACATTTACGGTATATCATCCGACAAAGTTAATCTGATCGCTTTCGCTATCGGTTCGGCATTGGCTGCCATAGCCGGAATACTTGTAGCAATGGACACCAACATGACACCAACTTTTGGTTTCAATCTTTTGCTCTACGGAATAGTAGCCATGATTATAGGAGGCGTTGGTAGTACCAGGGGGTTAATTGCAGGTTCATTGCTGGTAGCCACAGCACAACATCTTGCAGCATATTATATTGACACCAAATGGATGGATGCCGTAACCTACATCATTCTCATTTTATTTTTAATCTGGAGACCTCTTGGGTTTAGCGGCAAGCAGCTGAAAAAGGTGGAGGTGTAACATGGAATATATTTTACATCTTTTCATTCTTATTTGCTTTTACACGTTGCTTTCGCAAAGTTTAAACCTCTGTGCCGGCTATACTGGGTTGATTTCATTGGCTCATGCAGGTTTTTACGGTATAGGAGCATACACCACTGCAATATTGTCAACAACGTTTGGATTTTCTTTCTGGATGAGTATTCCTTTGGCGATGCTTTTTAGCGGAGTAATGGCATTGATAGTTTCACTCATCGCATTACGAACTGTGGAGGACTATTTTATTATTTGTACATTAGGTATCCAGGTAATTCTTTTTTCCATGATGAATAACTTGGTGGACTTAACTAGAGGTCCGCTTGGCATTCCGGGCATTCCTTCAATACAACTTTTCGGGTTGAGTTTAGACAGCAAGATTTCATTCCTGTGGTTTTCACTTTTCTTTGTTGCAATAGTTTGGCTGGCATTGAGAAATATCTCCAAATCAGGTTTTGGAAAAACACTTACAGCGATCAGCGAAGATGAAATTTACACACAGGGCATTGGTAAAAATGTGTACCTCTCCAAAACGGTATCGTTTTCACTCAGCGCTATGTTTGCAGCCATTCCTGGAATGTTGTATGCCCACTACATTTCTTACATTGATCCCACCAGTTTCACTGTGAATGAATCTATTTTTATTCTTTCCATCGTAATCATTGGCGGACTTGGCAATCTTACAGGAAGTTTTCTTGCAGCAGCATTTTTAGTCCTCTTACCTGAAGCACTTCGATTTGTAGGTATGCCTGATAGCATTGCAGCGAACATGCGTCAAATCATTTACGGATTAATCCTCGTAATTGTAATGATGACGGGAAAAAATGGAGTAAAAGAATTATTTACTAAGAAAATTTCTTACCTCAAACGAAATGCCGGAACAGAAAATAGGAAATAAAGCGTGATGCCAAAATTCGTCTGGCATTTTTGTCGCCAGTTTTGGGTTTTGGTAAAAAATCTCATCATAAAATGTATTGCAGTTCACTTTTCTCT
Source organism: Bacteroidia bacterium (assembly GCA_035275625.1). GTDB lineage: Bacteria > Bacteroidota > Bacteroidia > AKYH767-A > OLB10 > DATEMK01. Next base: position 6,388 of record DATEMK010000191.1, on the reverse strand, counting down.
GTCGAAAGTCGTAGTGCCCAACTTTGGTGCAAGCTGACTTCCCGAAGTTTCGGGACAAGTTGTGACAGAAAAATCAATCCATTTTAACCAAGTTTCTTGAACAAACTCTCTTTCACTTCACATTAATATTTCTGCTGCGCCAAAGCTGCCTGCATCTGCTCTTTGTTTTATGTAACGCTCTTTAGTTCTTAATTCCCTCCCAAAGCTTAAAGAGCAGCACATAAAGCTTCATCTGCACAACATAAAGATTTAAGAGCAGAAGACAAAGCATCATTTGCAGAACACAAAGCTTTAAGAACTGAAGACAAAGCTTCATTTGCTCAGCACAAAGCTTACAAAGGAGCACACAAAGCTTAATGTTATTTAGACAAAGCTTTAAGAGGAGCGTTTAAAGCTTCGTTTGCCAAAGACAAAGCTTTAAGAGCAAAACACAAAGCTATCTGTAAAATGCATATAGCTTTAAGGGCAACAAATAAAGCTTTATGTTCTCCTCACAAAGCATTAAGAGCAACCGGCAAAGCTTTATGTGCAAAGCATAAAGCTTTAAGATTATCGGGCAAAGCTTTAAGAGCGGCAACTGTAGCTTTAAGAGCTTTTTCAGTGTCTTTTGTGTATGGCGCTCATGCAGTGCAGTAAGCGCTTACAGTTAACTTTCAGAAGCACGTAAAAATCCTGTGTCCCAACCGGGTCTCCTTTTATGGACCTGGTTGTTTCATTTAAGCGAAAGTAATTTTTCTTTTTCAATTTCCTGTTTGTTATTTCAACTGCGTGTTCAGTTCCTAATTCATTAAAAAAATTTAAGGATCATTGCAGGAGCTACTTATGAAATATGTGAATTATGTAACTCTTTTTAAAAATTGTGTAATGTTTTTCGGGATAAAAGTCTTCAATTTTGCTGTAAGGAAATTTAATGACAAATTAAAATAAAAAAAAGATGATCTCTCCCAGCGAAATAAAAACCTGGAACGAAACAAAAGGAAAACTTAAACAAACATTTTCAGTCTTAAAGGTAATTGATTTTGAATTTGAAGACGGCAAGAAAGAGAAAATGTTGGAAAAAATTCAACTCAAGCTTGGAAAAACCAAGGAAGAATTCAATGCAATTCTGACAGCGCTTTAACTGGTATATGAAGGATGTTTCTTTCTGTGCTGTGCCTCTGTTACTATTCCGGATACTATTTTCCAAACCGTGTTTTCTTTCCGGGAAGCAGGTTGTTTTACTTTAAGCGAAAGTAATTTTTCTATTTTAATTCAACAAAAAAATAAAGGGGGTGGTGGTTTTTTGCCGAAGGCATTCCTTCGGGATAATTCTTTCCACTTCTTCGCATGTGGAGACACAAGGTTGGGGCGTTTCCCCACTGACGCTGGCGAAAGTTTTTTGTTGCTGTTACAAATCAAGCGGGCTGCCTCAAAGAAGGCAGCCCGCTTGATTAAACTCTTATTCAAAAAATTATTTACTGACGATTAATTTTTCAGACACAAGAACTCCTTTATCACCGGACAGAACTAAATGGTAGGTACCATTTGCCAGCGAAGCGATATTAATTTGCATTTCACTTTCGCTGGTTGAAGCTGTTTTCACTTCCTTTCCTGCAGCATCCGTAACAGATACCTTCATTATTACATGCTGGTCGTTCGCAAAACGAATCGTCACTATTTCATTTGCAGGATTGGGATTGATTTGAAAGCCGGAAATGGAAGCCCGGGAATGTGTCATTGCCTGTTCTTCGCCTGCCGCCTTTTGCCCGGTTAACCCCAAAGCTGCTTTAATTTCAGCAATTTCATTTTTTAACTGCCGGTTTTCTGATTTCAAATCAGTATTTGCTTCAGATAACTCCTGCATGCCTTTAATGATAGGTATTACAAATTCGGCATAGCGCAAACCATACAGGTCTTCAGCATTTTCAGGTTTATCCACCCCGCTGAAATCATACCCGATAGATAGTGCAGCCTGTTCAACATCCTGTGCAATAAGCCCGGTGAAAACAATTTTAGATTTTTCTTCGCGTGCTTTTTGGTTTTCAGTTCTCTGTTCTGCTGTTAACGTGCTGTCGCCTGCATCTTCATTTATAAATTTTGCAACTTTGTTTTCATCATAGTTGTAAGTAACAGGTTTCAGTTTATTAATAAATTCTAACCCCGGAACATTCTCTTTCACATTGGTTTTCATCCTGCCATCACTTAAAGTAGTCCATCCTACCTGCCCGCCAATGGAGGTAACCGATGAATTGCCAATGCGCACCTGGTTGGAAGCAGAAATCCTGGCTGATTTCCCCAGCGCCATACTGTTAGTCATATTCCCTGCATTGGTGTTAGAAGCATCATAACCTAAGTATGTGCAATAGGTATTTGCATAAAAGTCATCCCCGGCATAATAACCCAGGGCAGTGTTATAATCGCCAATAGTTATTTCGCGCAGTGCATTCCTTCCCATTGCAACATTTCCTTCTCCGTTCACATTTGATGAAAGCGCATACGATCCAAATGCTGAGTTGTTATGACCATTTACACTGTTGTCAAGTGCATAATTTCCCACAGCAGTGTTTTCATTTCCTGTTGTGTTTGCATATAAGGCAGATTGACCCAAGGCTGTGTTGCCATACCCGGAAGTGTTTTTATTCATGGATATAAACCCGGCAGCAGTATTATTATAACCGGTGCTGTTTGATGTTAAGCTTGACGATCCTATTCCTGTGTTTTGAACTCCTGTAGTGTTACTGTAAAGTGAACGTGCGCCCACTGCTACATTGTCACTTCCCACCGTATTCAGAGCTAATGAGAAAAATCCCAATGCGGTATTTTCAATGCCTGTAGTATTGCTTGAAAGTGCACTTGAACCATCAGCAGTATTCTGGTACCCGGTAGTGTTGCTGTTCAGTGTAAATGCACCGGTGGCGGTGTTGCTGAACCCTGTTGTGTTAGCATTCAAAGCGAGATATCCGCTGGCAGTATTCGATTCTCCCGTTGTATTAAACTGCAATGCTTTCGATCCTGTTGCGGTATTTCTTGATCCGTAATTATCCCGTAAGGCGTTAACCCCTACAGCAGTGTTGTCTGCACCGGATACATTGTATTGAAGCGCAAATGCTCCATTTGCAGTATTGCTGTAACCTGTAGAATTGTATTCCAATGTTGCAGACCCGGTGGCGGTATTATTATTTCCTGTTTCATTACTGTACAAAGCATGCGCCCCGATACCCGTGTTCTGTTCACCATCGGAATTATAATATAAAGCATTGTAGCCATTGGCAGTATTGTAATTGCCTGTTGAGTTATTGCGCAGCGACTCCGACCCCGATGCTGTATTAAAACTTCCGGTTGTATTTTGCAGCATAGAATAACGTCCGGATGCAACGTTTTGTTCACCTGATGTATTATTGTAAAGAGAATAGGCACCGCCTGCAACATTTCCAAAACCGTTAGTATTGGAATAAAGAGCATACGCACCTAAAGCGCAATTTTCTATCCCGTCAATATTATGATTAAGCGCCAAAGATCCCGTAGCCGTATTATTAATTCCGGTTGAGTTGCTGAGTAATGTGCCCATTCCTATTGCCGTGTTGTCGTTACCGGTAGTGTTGTGAAACAGCGCATCGTAACCCACTGCGCTGTTATGTGCGCCTGTGGTATTGCTGTATAGTGCCGAATATCCGAATGCTACATTATCACTTCCCGAAGTGGTATGTGATAAAGAAGCATGCCCCACGGCAGTATTATATTCACCTGATGTGCTGGTGCACAATGCTGAATCACCAATGGCGATGGAGGCGTTCCATGTGGTATTCGATTTCAGCGCATTTTTACCCAATGCAATGTTGGATTTCCCTGACGTGTTGGCTGCACCCGCATTTTGACCGATAAATAAATTATCGTTTAATCCACGCACACTGTTAGTTGCAGTAACTGCTTTCCACGAACTGCCATCAAAATGATAAAGCCCTTTTGTGTTGTCCGTCTGGTAAATTAATAAACCCGTGGCAGGCGATACAATTGCATCACGCTGTGCTTTGGTCATGCGGGAAATAAGTACTCCCTTTGTTGTACTTTTTACTTCAAGAATTGATGATGCACCCGGTGTTACTGTTCCAATACCGGTACTTCCTGATGAAGGAAACATATTTTGTGCATGTGTTTTTGCTGTGAGCAGCAAACCGGTGAACAGGATTGATAGTGCAATGATGGTTCTGTTGATGATGATTTTGTTCATGATGTTTTAGTTTTTTTGTTTTTAATTATTTTATTTTTTAGTTAACGGGACAAAGTAACAATGAGCTGAAACTTTTTTTTCAGGCTATTTAGAATTCGGAATTATCCGTTAGAATTCGGATAAATCGCTTATAGAATGCAGATACGCAGAAAAGAATTTCATCCGCATAAGTAATGAGTACGAAATAAAAAAGGGTTGTTGAAATTCAACAACCCTTGTACTAACCTTACCTGTTTTGCTATTTTTTTATTATAAGCTTTTGCGATCCGGGAACTTTATTTTGTGATGTCATTGCCAGGCCATAGGTACCGCTTACCATTGAGCTTGTATTGATTTCAATTTTATTTTCATGGGTTGAAAATGTATTTCATATATCAGAATTTATCGAACAACGAAAAAAATTCTTCCCTTCGGGCGCGTGCAATAGTGATTGAAGTACCGTCTTTCATTACCACGTAGCCTCCATCACCCCTGACAAATTTTTTTATCTGATCGAGGTTAACCACATAGGAATTATGAATACGGAAAAAATTATCCTCAGAAAGCGTATCTTCAAATTCTTTAATTGTTTTAGCCAGCAGGTATTTTTCTCCACCGGTTAATAACACGTGCGTATAATTACTTTCCGAGTGACAATACATAATATCTTTAGTATTCACAAACACAAGTCCGTCACCGGTTGAAAGAGCAATTCGCTGAGGCTTATTATTGCTTTTTATGTTTTGCATCAGAATTTCAAATTGCTCATTAAAACCAGGGCCTTTCAATTCTTTTATGCGGCTTACAGTTGATTTCAGATCATCCGGGTCAATAGGTTTCAGGAGGTAATTTAATGCACTGTAACGAAAAGCCTTAATTGCAAATTGATTGTATGCAGTAGTAAAAACAACATGAAAAAATATTTTTTCAAATTTCTCGAGCATATCAAAGCCATTCATTTTCGGCATTTCTATGTCCAGGAAAACTACATCAGGTTTATGCTGATTGATGGCTTTTATCCCGTCTGATCCATTGTTACAGCTTGCATCAATAGTAATTTCAGGGCAATGCATTTTAATTAATATTGAAAGTGTTTCAATACATTTTTGTTCATCATCAATTATTACAGCATGTATCATAATATTTATTTTTTTTATTCGACTATGTTGGATTCAATTTGAATTATTACTCTCGTGCCGAGGCAACTGCCACCTGCACTCACTATGTCAACAACGTCCACGGATGATTTCCTGTTTTCCTGTTCATTCATTATCGCTAACCGCTCTTTAGTCAGCTGCAAACCAAGGGATTTTTTGTGAGTTGATATTTTTGATTTTAATGCTGCCGACATTTCACGGCCAATACCATTATCTTCAATTATACATTTCAACATATTTTCCTTTTGGCTTATTTCAATAAGCAATGTACCGGCATTTTCTTTATGCAATAATCCATGCCATATTGAATTCTCCACGAATGGTTGAAATATCAATGGCGGAACCATAACGGATTCCGGCATCACTTCTTCATCTACATTAATCTCAAAGGAAAATTTCTTTTCGAACCGGAGCAATTCCATTTCAATATACAGCTTAAGGGCATCCAGCTCGCTTTGCAGGGAGATAGATTTTTCGTTGGAGTGCTCCAGTATCAGGCGAATCAGTTTCGAAAACTTTATTAAAAATGTGGAAGCTGTTATTGCATCATTTTGTAAAATAAATCCATTGATGGAATTGAGGCAGTTAAAAATAAAATGGGGATTCATTTGAGACCTCAATGCCTGCTGGCGGGTATAAGCCATTTGCAGCTTTAATTCGTCCAGACGTTTTGCATTTTCGCTTATTTCAATCTCTTTCTGCGCATTAACAATTTTGGTTCCCGAAATGGAAGCTATGGTTTTCATCAGATCTATGTGTTCTTTGCTGAAAAAGTTCTTGGCCGGATGTTCTGAATCTATTACCCCGATAACTTTTTTCTCATACATGATCGGAACTGCCAGTTCGGACAAGCGGACAGTATCATCCGCTATATAGCGCTGGTCCAAAGAAGTGTCGCTTACAATTTCTTCCACACCCGTTTGCGCTACAGTTCCTACGATTCCTTTGCCAAGCGGAATTTCAATGGGGTTGATAATTTTATATTCTTCCGGATTTTTATCACCATAAGCCGCTTTTTGCACCAGAACATTTCTTTGTTCATCAA
>DATEMK010000190.1:0-2631 GCA_035275625.1 Bacteroidia bacterium | reverse complement strand
CAATAAAGTAAAATTCATTGCTCCTTTTGTTTCGCTCATTCAAAGTGTGGACAGTTTTAAATTGCTGAAAGAAATTAACAAAGAAGCAAAAAAAAATAACCGCATCATTGATTGTTTATTGCAAATTCATATTGCTGAAGAAGAAACCAAATTCGGTTTCAGCTTTCCAGAATGTGAACAGATGCTGAATTCAGAAGAAATAAAACCTCTTGAAAACATTCGCATCAAAGGATTAATGGGCATGGCTACTTTAACAGGAAACAAAGATCAGATCAAAAAAGAATTTCATTCCCTGAAAATATTTTTCGAATCTGTTAAAAACTGCCAACTGCCGACTGCCAACTGCCAAGTGCTTTCAATGGGCATGACCTCAGATTATAAAGTCGCTCTCGAAGAAGGCAGCAACATGGTTCGCATAGGTTCTGCAATTTTTGGTGAACGAAATTGAAATGATTTCTTCTGTTAACAAGATGAATTTATGAACAGGAAAAAAGTTTTCGTTACCGGGTGCTTCGATATGCTCCATAGCGGTCACATTGCATTTCTGCAAGAAGCTGCAACCCTCGGTGATGTTTATGTTTGCATTGGCGCTGATGAAAATATAAATCAGATAAAAGGCCGCTATCCTGTTACATCGCAGAACGAGCGGAAATTTATGCTCGAAGCATTGTCATGTATAAAAGAATGCCGCATCAATACCGGCCGTGGAATCATGGATTTTGAAAATGAAATCAATGAAATTAAACCCGCCATTTTTGTGGTGAATGATGACGGTGATACACCCGGAAAAGCAAAGCTGTGCAAAGAAAAAAATATTGAATACAAAATTCTTAAACGTATTCCTCCCGAAAATTTTGCAGCTCGTTCCACATCAGAGTTGCGCAAAGCGTGCGATATTCCTTTCCGCATTGATCTTGCCGGAGGCTGGCACGATCACCCCTTTGTCAACAGACATGCGGGCGGACCGGTGGTTACCATTTCTGTTGAACCAAATACGGGTTTCAATGATCGCAGCGGAATGTCATCAAGCACCCGCAAAAAAGCCATTGAATTATGGAACACATCCGTTCCTCCCGGTGACAAAATAAAGCTCAGCAAAATACTGTTCTGTTATGACAACCCGCCCGGAACAAAAGATATTTCAGGCTCACAGGATGCGCTGGGAATTGTTTTGCCCGGCTTAAACTATCTTTATTATGCTGACGGTAATTACTGGCCGGTTAGAATCGAATCTGTTCATGACGAAGCTGTTTTATCATGGATGGAGAATCATCTTTCACTCATCTCCCTCGGTCCGCGTCCTGTTTCGCGGAGTGTGCTCAGCAATACCAACTTTAATCCGCTTACAGCGAAAGCCTTGTCTGACGCTTCAGAGAACTGCTGGAATGCCATTCTTAAAAAAGATATTCATGCATTCGGAAAATATTTTCGCCTTGCATTCGAAGCACAGGTTGCCATGCTCCCAAACATGGTGGACGACCAGATTTTAAAACAAATCGCTCAATACAGTTCGGTTGCTTTAGGATGGAAATTAGCCGGAGCAGGCGGGGGAGGGTACCTTATTCTTGTTTCCGAAAAAGAAATTCAGGGTGCATTGAAAATTAAAATCAGGAGGAAAGAATATTAAAAAAAGTCTGCCGGAATCCTGGAAATTCCTGCCTTTTCAAACAATTAATTTTTATTTTAATTGTTTATTAAAAAACAATTCAACGTAATAAAACAAGAGAGTTAAAAATTAATGGCAAACAAAAAATCAGAACACATTCTAAACACATCATCTAATTTACTGGGATTTTGCCTGATTGTGTTAACCTCGCTCAAAATATCAAAATTCAGTGAAGTAACATTGATTGATGAGTTTACAGGTATTGCATGCATTTTATTAATTGCAAGCAGCCTTTTTTCTTTCCTCTCCATTCGTTCGACAAACGAAAAGCTCACTTTTGGTTATGAAAAAATAGCAGATATGCTTTTTATTACAGCTCTGTTATTAGTCTTTACAATAACTTTTATGATTGCTTTCTCCGTCATATTCTGAAACTTCAGCCATTTTTACCTTTTTCCTTTTGCCGGCTCTTTTTTCATGCTTAGTTGGGTAAGTTACCATTTTTCATGGGTGAACAATAAATTTTTAAGGGTTAAATCATATAATTAATAACAAGCAATTAATTTTATATATGATTATCAATTGATTACACATTAATCGGTGCTAATCTCTTGTTTTTTGGGTAATTATAGTTTATATTTGAGAACTTTTTACAAATTACTTTCCCAAAAGTTTTATTGAGTTTGAAAAGCCATGTAGGTGGCTATGGCAATGTTCGGTTTGTATTTTAGGTTCTGAGAATTCCAATTATGAGTCAAATTAATTATTCACAAATAAAACCAATTAAAAAATGAAAAAAACCAATAACACAATGAAGAGTAAACTCGCTCAGTTTACAATGGTGTTCGTTTTAGCATTCTTGCTGCTTGTTAATTCAGCCATCGTTTATGCAAAAAACGACACTCACGGAAGAGTTGCCCGGAAGGTTTCTGAACTAAATCAAAAGGGAGCTTTTACCAGGGAATACAATGTATTTTCCGTAGCGCAAAGTTCCACTGCTGAAGCACTGCATGCAACAGTCAGAC
>DATEMK010000189.1:0-6726 GCA_035275625.1 Bacteroidia bacterium | reverse complement strand
AAGTCCCCCCCCAAGAGAAGCAATAGTTTGAGTTCCAGCTGCTGCTAAAAAGTGTACTTCATTTATTGTAAACTGCATTCCCTGTACCAGTGTAAGGGAACCATATATTTTCAGCTGTGCCGGGTTCGGACCTTCAAACGAGGGATTAAACTGCGCACCCGTCCAGTCCATGTTATGGCAATATATAAAAGTTGAATCAGCTGTTACTGTGCTGGCAGATGCAAATGAATTCGCGTCAAAAAAGACATCGTCATTGAAAGATGGAATGGTTGTATGAAAAATTACACCTCCACTTGTAGTTGCCCAATGGTTTGCATAGTTACTCCAATTGCCTGTACCTCCTACCCAATAATAATTAGCAGCGAATGACTTCAGAGAAAAAAGAAATACAGCCGCACTGAATAAAATTTGCTTCAGCAGCTTTTTTGTTTTTGCAGGTTTAATGTTTTGAATTTTCATAATATGAGGATTATAAAGTTACCTGTTTTGGTTTGAACATTATTTCACGGTACAAAAGTATATCGTGAACATGCTGAAAAAAAGTTCACTTTTATGGATTTGCCAAAGGAAGTTTAATGTTCGAAGGTTAAAGTTTAAGGTTATCTCCTGTTAATATTTTAATTTTATGCAATAATTTTGAAAATTATATGTAATTTGCCGCGATAATATTTTATTTGCACCTATGAACAAACTGCAGGAATTAGTGTATTGCCTCAACGGGCATGAAGAAAAAACATTCCGTATTTTTTTGTCTTCGCCTTATTTTAACACAGATCCTTCTATTGTTAATTTGTTTGAAGCAATACTGAAAAACAGGAAAACCGAAATTTTTTCCAAGCAACTTCTTTTTAAGCAGCTTTTCAGGAATAAAAAATATGATGATAAAAAAATGCGCTACCTCGTTTCGAAGCTTACCAAGCACATTGAATATTTTTTAACCATGCGGCATATTGATAAAAACGAGCCGCAATATCTCCTGCATTGTACCGAGGCGCTGGCAGCCAAAGACTGTGAAAAGGCTTTTGCTTTTGCGTTTAATGAAGTGAAAAGGAAATCATCAATTAAAAATGCCACGCAATATTATCATTTGCACAAAGCGTACGAAACACATTTGAATAATACGTTTGCCAAACAACCGCGCAAAGTAAAATTAGATTACGGGAATGTGCTGCTTCACCTTGACTCCTTTTACCTGTCAAAGAAGCTGCAGCTGTTTTGCGAAATCACCAACCTTAAAAATATTTTATCACGTGACTATCCGATGCACCTGTTAGCAGAATTAAGAAAGCTGGCACAGCATGACGATTTTAAAAATGTCCCTGTCGTGCAGGTATATTATCATGTATTGCTCACTTTGACCGAACCCGGAAATGAAAATCATTTTATGGAACTGAAAAATTCAGTTGCGCAAAATGGTCATTTGTTCCCTGTGAATGAATTAAAAGAACTTTACCAGTATGTAAAAAATTATTGCATCAAGAAAATCAACAGCAGCCAGCCTGAATACATACAGGCTCTTTTCAGCATCTATAAAGAAATGCTCACTGACAGGCGATTGATGTATGATGATTATTTTTCGCAATGGGAATTTAAAAATGTCGTGAACATCAGCCTGCGTTTAAATGAAAAGGAATGGTGTAAAAATTTTATTCCAAAATATATTAATTACCTGAAGCCATCCGAACGAAAGAATGCCCTGGCATTTAATCTCGCTTACCTGCATTTTATGAATGGTAATTTCAAGGAGGCTATTAAACGGCTGAAAGATGTGGAGTTTACAGATGTGTTTTACAAAGTGGACTCGAAAGTTATTTTGATGAAATGTTATTACGAATTAGATGAAATAGAATTTTTCTTTTATCATGCATCGGCATTCCGCCTGTTCTTGCTGCGAAACAGGCAGCTTTCGCCTTACCAGAAAAGAATGAACCGCAATCTTATTATTTTTCTCAGCAGGCTGGTGCGTGCCGGCATGAGTCCTGTAAAAATAGCGCGGCTAAAAAAGGAAGTGCTGGAAGAAAAAAGCATAGCTGACTTAAACTGGCTGCTGGAGAGAATTAATGGAACTCAAGCCCTGTCAGGATAATGGTTGCATACTCACTTTCCGGGACTTGCTTTTATCTCACTAACCACTTCATTGAAAGCAGGTGAATTTTTAACCCGGTTAAAATGTGCGTCATTCTCCAGCCTTGATGCATCTTTAAAACCAAGCTTCGTGGCATCTTTCAGACAGCTAATAGATTTATCAGCATCATTCTTTTCTGCGTAAGCTTCAGCAAGCATATAGCTGTGCTCAGAATTTGGAGGGTCAATTATTTTATAAAGATTCAAATAATGAATAGCGGCATCCGGATTGTTTTGATTCATTGCATTGTTCGAGTAGCTGAAAGCTGCAAGGCTCAGGTAACTTAAAATTCTTTTTTGAACCAGCACCTCTTCTTTATTGGTACCTGATTTAATTCGCTGGTTGATGGATTGAATTTCATTTCTCCACCAGTTCTCATCTTTTTCAGAAAACAATTGCACATACTGATTTTTCAAAGCATCTTCTTTTGCCCAGGCATCCTGTTTTGCTTTTGCCTCCTGCTTATAAGCTGCGGAGCTTTCAATGGACAATGTTTTTTGCCTGAATTCAGAAACATCATGCAGGCCTTCGAGGAAATTTATCGTTTTCCGGAGATGATGCGCCAGTTCAAATTTCCGTTGCAGCTTTTCAAGCATAGCAGTTTTTGTTCCCGATTTTAAAATAAAATCATCAACTAACTGTTGTCTCAGGGGAATTATTTTTTTTTTCATTGCATCGAATTCGATTCCTGTAACGGCTTCTTCCATCACTTCAGCAGGGCACCATTCATGCTTGCCGTCAAACGTAATCAGTTCGTGCCGTATGCCGGTGCTGTTCAAATCAGCATCTGTTTTTTTCATTTCGGTGAAATTGAAATCTTCATTGCCCGCTATGCCGATATAAATAAATTGTTTTGAAGCAAGAGTTGCGTTTACCGGCATCCCGGCACCGCAGGCAATTACTCCGCTTATCAAAGGATTATTTTGTGCAAGGAAACCTGCAACTCTCGATCCTCCCGAAAATCCGCAGACATACATCCTGTTCCTGTTAATTGAAAATCTTGTGAGGGCATCCTGTATGGTTTGATTAATGAATTCTGCGTTGGCTTCAAGTGAATTACCATTCCTGGAATTATTGTTCCCGATAAAAATATAGCCGAAACGATTGGAAAGTTCTTTATATTTTTCAACAGGCAGCAATCCATCACCGTGTGCATCAATAAAAAACATAACTGGAAATTCTGAAACAGTATCATATTTATTAGGCAGCAGCAACGCATAATTGATATTCTGATCCTGCCTGCATTGAACATGCGGATAAATTATTTCATTTTTAAATGATGTGTCATAGGATTGCTTCTGCGATTCTGCCACCGTTTCCTGCACCGGAGCTGCTTTTTTTTCATGGCATGAAATAAATAAAATCCCGGCAAAAACAAGTATTAGTTTTTTCATGTATCTCTGAATTCAGATGTAAAGTAAGTGCAAAAAATCAAATGTAAAACCTGAAACCGCACGATGCCTTTATTCGTTAGAAAAAGAATACATTGTTCAAAAATCAATGAAGTTTAAATATTACGCATAAACAATTTACATAAATTTGCTCAACAATTTAAAACCGGCACTTTATAAGCCACTAAAATAATATGAAAAAACTTTTACTTGCGACATTTGCAGTACTTCCGTTGTGTGCACTTTCACAGACTTTTACTTACACCGGAAATCTTTCTATCCCTGACAACGCTACTGAAGTTTGTCTTCCGGTTGTAGTTTCGGGTTTGCCAACCGTTATTAATTCTTCCTTCGGGTTAAGCGGAATGTGTTTTGATATAACGCATACTTATGACAGCGACCTGCAAATAAGGCTGAAATCACCCAATGGCAATTCAATTTTTTTAGCGAATGGTGTGGGAGGAGAATTTGACAATTTTACCGGAACGTGCATTGCAGAAAACGGGGTGAACGGCTTTCTTGTAAACGGATCAGCGCCTTTTACAGGAATATGGATTCCGCTTGAATCGCTAAACCTGCTTAACAATGGTCAGAATCCAAATGGCACCTGGTTGTTTTGTGTTACCGATGTTGCTGCTGTTGATACGGGAAGTATTCACAGCGTTACACTGACATTCAGCAATAATCCTCCGCCTGATCCTCCCCCGCCACCACCGTTGTGCACATTCTGCACCTGCCCGGGCGGAGTTCCGACCTGTGACCTTCTGCCCGATATGACTGCATCTGAGCTTATCATCAGCAATGATATTAATCCCTTTACTCATCAATCCATTTACGAAATCCCCGGAAATATTAATTTTGATAATGCAACGCCTAACATCGGATGGGGACCGCTTGAAATTCATGGTGTGGACAGCTGCTATTGCGATTCGGTTCTTGTTCCCTGCACAACAACATCCTGTCCGAGCGGCAATCCTGTAAAGCATGTGGTGCACCAGGTAATTTATCACCGCCAGAATAATAACGATTCTTTAACTTCGTATGAGCGGAATGCAGGGTTTATGAGTTACCATCCCACGCATGGTCATATCCATGTGGATCACTGGGCAGATTTTACTTTGCGAAAAGCAACTTCTAATCCGGATGCTACCACATGGCCCATTGTGGGAACGGGAACAAAGCAAAGTTTTTGCTTAATAAACCTTGGCAGCTGTGATGGCAACTTTGGTTATTGTGTTGATACAAATGGAACACAATTGCACAACGCAGATATTCCGAATTCCGGATTTGGATATGTAAGCGGCTGCGGACTTGAACAGGGAATCTATGTGGGCAGCCTTGATATATATGTTGTTGGATTGAATACAGGGATTGATCTTACAGGTGTTTGCAATGGGGACTACTATATAGTTTCCATTACTGATCCTGAAAACAATATGCTTGAATCAAATGAAAATAATAATTGGGCGGCAGTCCCTGTTACTTTATTCCAGCAGGCTCCTTCTCCCTCTGCTGACTTTGTTTCAATTCCGGTTGGCACTCAGGTAGCGCTGAATGCAACCAATCTTGTGAATGTTACTTCCTTCACCTGGGATTTCGGGGATGGCAGTGTTGATTCAACAAACAATCCGACAATTCATAACTATACTGCTAACGGAACTTATATAATAACACTTACCGTGAACAGTCCGTGCGGAATATTTATTCAATCAGATACGGTGAACATTACAACTGTGAGTATAACTGAAAACAGTATTCCCGATGAATATTTTTTAAAATCACAACCAAATCCTGCAAAAGGAATTACAGAGCTTTCATATTTTGTAATGCATGATAATGATCCGGTGAAAATGGAACTTTATAATACCGTTGGCCAAAAAATAAAAACATTGATAAATGAACCGTTGCCCAATGGACGACATACTTTAAATCTTGATTTTAAAGCTGCAAAAATTGATGCAGGAAATTATTTTGTGAAATTCACATCACCGGATAAATCAATGACAATACGGTTGATTGTCATGGAATAAACCAAATAACCTGTTTTAATCTTTTCAGGGAACCCTACATATTCCTCACAAAAATACTGATGTAATCCTGGGTATGATAACTTATCACATTTAAGGCAGGCTGCTCTAACTGAAAGATGTTTTGTTTTACAATGGAATCAAAAACCTCTTTTGCAATTTTACTTTCGGCTGCTTCAAAACGAACCTGATTGGATTCAATCCTGTAACCATTACGGGCATTAACAGATTTAGGCAGCAGCCTGAGACGGATGGTATAATCAGGATACATATTTTTGAGCAATGTCACAATTCTTTCAGCTCTTGGCTTTGCTTCAGCTACAATTTCATCAAGATAAAAAACATCAATCGTAAAATGTCCTGATGATTCCTTTTGTTGATTTTCAAATATAGCTTCTACATGCTTTTCCTTTTTAATATACTGAGCAGCGCTGCAGGTTGGATCTTTTTTAAGTACAAAATTGCGCAGGCTGTCGCGCAAAGAAATATTATCAGCCATCACCTGGTCCACTATCATAGTCAGCAATATTTGCTGATCGCAATCTTTTTGGTTAACAGATTCTTTGATTTCCCTGTAAAGCCCGAAAAGCTGTTCGTTTGAAAATCTTTTCTGGTCAATCTGCAAATGCACCTCAGATGAAAGCTTTTCAACAGAAGCCTTATTTATTTCAACCTGTGCAAGCTGATTTTGCAATCCGGTTTTTATCTTATCATTCTGGAAAGAATTATAACCGGTAGCAACAGCGATTAGCGCCAGGGCTATATTTTGAAAATTCCCAACCCATTTCACAATTATGTTTTCATTTTTTTCTTCTGCCATGCGTTAAAATTTGAATCTTCTTTATACATTTAGTTTTGCGTAGTTTGGCTTACACCTATTACTTCATTCTAATTGAAACAAAAAGAAATAAATTTCTTAAACGGAAAATTATCAAAAAGAATAATTAAATCCTATCCCGCTTATATATTCAGTCCATGGGTCGTTTACATGAAATTCCTTATTGATAAGGTAAAATAAATCAACGGACATTTTTTTATTAAATTCATAATTAAAACCTGCTGCGTACCGGATATTATCAAATTCATTTCCTTCAGGGTTGCTGAGCTGGTAAAATAGTTCGCAGGAAATGTAAGGAGTATATTTTTTGTCAAGGTCGTATTTAAGTGTAAGCTTGTTTCTTAA
>DATEMK010000188.1:0-16361 GCA_035275625.1 Bacteroidia bacterium | reverse complement strand
AGTAAATTACTTTTCTGTCTTTTAATTTGCTTTTCATTTTAAGATTTATTTTTGCAACTCAAATGAACTGATATGAAAAATTTATTTTTAGCAACTGCTGCAATTACATTGTTTCCGGTTTCGTCTTACTGCCAGGATGACACCACCAAAACTTCTGACCCGAAGAATAAGGACATTATTTATTGTGAAATTAAAAACACGGAGGGAAAGATTCATGAAACAGGCAAATTGCTGAAAGGAAAGAAGGATGGTGTTTGGCGCATGTACAATGATGCGGAAGGGCTGATTTCACTGGAGGAATATACCGGAGGTATTCTTGACGGAATAAAAATACAGTTTGATGAAAGCGGTTACCTGGGCATTGATGAAAATTTCAAAAATGGAAAATTAGACGGGAGAAGAACCGAATACCGTTATGGCTCTGTGAAAAGGTACACGGAGAATTATACTCACGGAATATTGAATGGCAATAAAAAAATTTTTTATGAATCAGGCACTTTACAGGAAGATGGCGGATATAAGGATGGTAAACGTGACGGGCTTGTGAAATGGTACACACAACAGGAACAGCCTTCGATTGAATTCACTTATAAAATGGGTATCATCGAAGGGCCTGCAAAAACTTATTTTGCTTCCGGCAAAATACAAACCGAAGGAAATTACAAGAATGATAATGAAACCGGGGAGTGGAAAGAATATGATGAAAATGGCGCTGTTATCAGGACCATTCTTTACGCTAACGGAACGAAGGTGAAAGAGACGCCCGTAAAGAAATAATCCGGAGCACCTGGTATGCGATTTGAAATCAAGGTTTTGGATTGCCGGACTTTTATTTCTTTAAAAAACGTCCCTGCCTCACCTCAGTAAAGAAACGGTTCCTGTTTTTACAAACATATCCTCGCTTCCGTACCCCGTATAATGGAGCGTATAAATATACGTTCCCTGCGCAGCCTTCTTTCCGTTAATAGTCCCGTTCCAGGAAACATTTTTTGAATCGGTTTGAAAAACCAGGGTTCCCCACCTGCTGAAAACTTTCAGTTCAAATGTTTTTATAAACGAAGAAGAAAATCCCCACTGATCGTTTTTCCCGTCTTCATTCGGGGTGAACCCTGAAGGTAAAAAACCAATCGGAAGCTGGTTCAGGGTTATTTCATTAGAAAGGCTTTCACCGCCAAGGCTGCCCGTGTCTTCCACAGCTCTTACATAATAATTATGCTGCCCGTAATTTATATCAAGATCGAAATCGCTGTAATAGTTATTGCTATCCGGCTGAGCAGCTATCTTTGAATATACTAAACCACTGACCGGCTTTCGCAAAATGTCATATTGCTTCACTCCCCCATTCCACGTTAAATACCTGTTCCATTGCAGCTCATCCACAAACGCCCCGCTTTTTCCGCTCAGCAGGATGGAACATGCCTCATTGCTCATCGGGCTAAGGTTGCCGCAATAATCTTCATTTACGAGATAGTAACAATAAGATTTTTCAGAAGTGGAGGCATCATCATCCGTCCATGAATCAAAATCAGGATGGACAATCGTCTTATATAATGAGTATTCACTTCCGCTGACATTTTCTTTTCTGTATATATGAAATGTGCTGTAAGGCCCTTCCGGGAAATGTTTCCATTTTATTTCCATCTTTCCCGAATCAATAACGCTCACCTGCTTTATGTAATTGATCTTTGTGTTTGCCTGGCTGACTGTGCATAAAGTATCAGAGGTAATTCCCGTTACTCCGCAGGTATTTACACATTGTATAAAATAGCAATAATCATTTATAAGATAATCTGAAGCCGTACTATCGGCAAAAGACCCTGCTGAAATATCCGTGACAATGCCTATTTGTGTAAATGCCGAACCATTTTTACTCCTGAAAATCTCAAACCGGCTGAAAAAGCGGGATGGAATAGCATGAGGATCCATCCAGAAAATTTCTGTTGAGAGATTATTCCTCAGCCCGATGCATAGCAGGTTAGGAGAATTGTTAACAGGGGCAGGCTTCAAACTCAGGCGAACGGAATCAATATTTGTTGATGGCAGCGGACACCCGTTATCCAAAGCAGTAAAAGCAATTTTATATGGTGCTGTTCTGCCCTGCCCGCAAACAGTAGCCCAGCAGAAATCTGAATGTGCAACATATAGTCCTGAATCAACCGTAGCAGTTGCATAAGGAGGAATGATGCTTCCGCCCGGAAAAACTTCACCGCTATAGGTTAAATAAATAGAATCTGTCGCATCGTTTGCAGTAATACGAAAACATACAGAATCAGATTCGTAAGCGGTTAAACTATTGTTTCCTGTAATGCTTACATAAGGTGAAGCAGTTGTCAATGCAAATAAGACAGGTGTATAAGGACATATAATCACACTGAATTCAATTTCCCTCCTGACCAGCCCTATTTCGACACCATTACGGAATTCATGTATAGCGACTGCCGCTGCATAAATTCCGTAGTAATCAACAGTAACGGTAAGCATTCCTGTAACAGGATGAACGGCAAGAGGGTTGGAAGAGCTTCCGCATACATTGGAAAGACTAAAGCCCGGATTCCACAGCACGGGTGCATAGGGAGCGGGCAAAGGCGTGGGAAGCAAGGCCTGTATGTTAGTGGTTGTCGGATAACCTGTATTGCCGGCAAGGGGATCTACTAATTCATACACGAGTGAATCACCATTCTGGTCTGTAGCTGCAAAGCTGTAATTCAACGGCTGGTTTTCACAAATAAACGGAAGCGGGTCATTGATGAATACCGGGCTTGAATTATGCAATGTAGGATCAGGCATGGCGAGGTAAAACACCATTCCTGTATTAAATGCATTATCAATATTTACCACACTGCCGTTGCGGCAGCATCGTTCCCACACTATATAGTAACCGTGAGGATTATTGGGTAAATTAACGGTATCCATATACGTTCCTTCGAGCGTGCACACATCAGGAGGTAAGGCACATGCAGAAGACCCGCTCAGTATAACATCTGACGAATCCAATATGTACATCAGGAGCGTATCTGTTTTTACATTGGTGACCCTGTCAAATATTCCTATCTTGATCGAATTGTCAAAAGTAGTCTGGCTGTTATAGCAATCCCTGTAAATTTTAAGCTTCAGCTCGAAATTATTTCCGCCAATCCACCTGTACGTAAAATCGCCTCCGACAATATGCGATCCTTTTGCAAAGAATGAACAAATTAAAAACAAGGTGAGGAGCGTAAACTTTCGAGTCATGAAAACCTTCCGGGGTTATTAGTTTTCGGAACAATACATTAAAACTTCAAGGAGTAAATATACTTAATTTTGTCGAAATAATGACTCAGCAAATTATAAATGACATTTCCGTGACGGATATTGCAGATGAAGGCAAAGCAGTCGGCAGAATTGATAACAAAATTATTTTTCTTGACAAAGCCGTTCCCGGTGATGTGGTGGATGTTTTAATAACAAAGAAAAAAAAATCATATCTCGAAGGAAAAGTAATTTCCATAAAAACATTTTCGCAATTAAGGACCGAACCTTTCTGTGAACATTTCGGAACATGCGGAGGATGCAAATGGCAACACCTGGATTATGACGCACAATTGCAATTCAAGCAAAAGCAGGTGGACGATGCTTTAAAGAGAATAGGCAGGGTGAATGGATTTGAAATGCTTCCCATACTTGGTTCAGAAAACAAAAAATATTACCGCAACAAATTAGAATATACTTTCTCAAATAAACGGTGGCTCACAAAAGAAGAATTTCAAAACGGTAACGGTATGGGTACACCCGCTTTGGGTTTTCATATTCCCGGGCTGTTTGACAAAGTGCTCGATATAAAAAATTGTTATCTCCAACCTGCGCCTTCCAATGCTATCCGGCTTGAAGTGAAAGATTATGCTGTAAAAAACAATCTTACTTTTTTTGATTTGAAAAGTCAGCAGGGTTTTCTCCGCAACATGATCATCCGCAATACAACCCTTGATGAATGGATGGCCATTATGATTTTTCATCATGATGATCCTGAAAAAAGAAACGGGTTACTGAATCATCTTTCAGAAAAATTTCCGGCAATTACTTCGCTGATGTATGTAATTAACCCGAAGAGGAATGATTCCATTTATGATCTTGAGGTGCATCTGTTTAAAGGAACTCCGTTCATTACAGAACAAATGGAAGAATTAAAATTCAGGATCGGACCAAAATCTTTTTTTCAGACAAACAGCAGGCAGGCTTATGAATTGTATAAAGTGGCGAGAAATTTTGCAGCGCTTACCGGGAATGAAACGGTGTATGATTTATACACAGGCACGGGCACCATTGCAAATTTCATTGCAAAGAATTCAAAAAAAGTTATTGGTGTTGATTCCGTCAGTGAATCTATTGAAGATGCGAAAACAAATTCCGCTGTGAACAATATTCAGAATACCGTCTTTTATCCCGGTGATCTGAAAAATGTTTTAACAAATGATTTCATGGAACAAAACGGAAAGCCGGATGTTATCATTACAGACCCTCCGCGTGCAGGGATGCATGAGGACGTTACGAAAAGAATTTTATACTCCGGTGCTGACCGCATAGTTTACATAAGCTGCAACCCCTCTACGCAGGCGCGTGACGTGAATATACTTTCTGAGAAATACGAATTAATAAAATCACAACCAGTGGACATGTTTCCGCATACGCATCATGTGGAAAATGTAGTTTTATTGAAATTAAAATCGTGAGAAAGGAGAAAAGCACTGCCATTGTTTCCAATATTTTAGCAGTATGAAAAATTGGCTCACTATAGTCGTTTATTTGTTCCCTTCTGTTTTATTTGCGCAGGGCAATCCGTTTGCAATATGGGAAAACCAGGTGACATCCACCTACTGGTTTGTTACGCTGGATGCTGCCACAGGAACAAAGACCGATATCAGCCCTATAGCGGGAGTTACTGCTTTTGTAGCCGGGCATGCCACTGCTTTCAATACCGATAAGATGCACTATCATTTTACAGGGATGGACGGGGCAACCAAGCGGTTTTATACTATTGATGCCGTTTCAGGAAATGTGGTATACAGCCCCGTTATGACCAGCACAGTGGTGGGCATACATTACAATTGCAACGACTCCGCACTATACGGGATGAAGGTTACGGGAAATTTTTATGAACTCGTTTCTGTTAATCCTTTAAGCGGGGCTACTGCGGTCATTGCTCCCGTCACAGGCATTACTGCGTACGTGGCTGAATCATTCAGCTTTAACCCGCACCTGCAGCAGCTTACTATGATTGTTTACAGCGGCAACTATTACCTGCGTTCGTACAACGTTATAACCGGGACCCTGGTTAACAATCATTTATTTCCTGATAATGTAACCGCCCTCCGGTATAGTTGTGCCGATTCCTCTCTCTACGGGCTTTGGGAAAATGCAGGGGTATATAAGCTGGAAAAAATCAACTCTTCCACCGGGGCGCACTCCACTGTTAATACGCTTGCCGGGGTTGTGCCCGGCTACGTTGCAGAATCCGCCTGCATCAACATTAGCGGAAATTATATTTACCGCGGGTTCGATGCAGGTAATAATTTTTCTCTTATCAGTATTGATGCTTCAACAGGCACCGTAATCAATGTGGTGAACACAAGCGATAATGCAGCCGGGTTCGAAGAAGGAATTTGCTGTTATGACAGCCAGGCAACTTTTACAGGCAAAGATGTTGTTCCCGAAAATCTCAATTTCTACCCCTCCCCTTTTACCGACAGGATTCATATTTCCGGCAGTTCTTCGGTTTACAGGGTGCAATTATTTTCCGGTTGCGGAAAAAGATTGTATGATATGAAAACAGAAACTCATACAACAGAACATGTTTTACAGGTACCGTTTTTGCCCGCGGGAATTTATTTTCTGAAGATACTTTTCAGTGACGGCACTATGGTAACTGGAAAACTTGCGCGGGAATAAGAATTAAAAAAGAAAAAGCGAACATTTTATTTTTTTGTGAATTGGGAAAGAAAAATTACTTTCGCTAAGGAAACAGAATAATCTCTTAAAATAAATCGTGTGTGCGGAGACACACGAACAGACTGCCCACCAGCCAGGAGGCACATCCGGATGCTCTTTTATTGCCTGATAAATTTCTGTGAGTACCGGGTACCTGTCGTTCCTACCATTACAGAATAAAGTCCTCCTGTCAAATGTGAAACGTTAATGTTGTTTTTCTGTCGTGTTTGCATAACCGTTCTTCCAACCATATCAACTATTGTAATTTCAAAATCACCAGGCGCATCATTTGTGAATACACTGATGAAATCAGTTGCTATGACGGGATGAACAATCAGCGCGTATGCAGCCTGGTGGGAAGCATACACAGATACAATTTTTGAAAAGGAAGTTTCCCCGTTGTAATCCGTTTGCATCAACCGGTAGTAATTAATTCCTGCAAATGGAGACCTGTCCGTAAATGAGTAGTCGGAGACCTGTGTACTGTTGCCCGCTCCGTTCATCGTTCCGATAGTAATGAAGTCAATTGCATTTTTGCTTTTCTCAATAGTGAAATAATTATTGTTTATTTCAGATGCCGTGGACCATTCGAGGTGATTTCCTTTCCCAAAATTTTTTCCGGAAAAAAATAGTAACTCAACAGGCAAACCTCCTGCTATAGTCTGTGTCCCTCCCGGGAGGTTTGTTCCATAATTGTTAGTTCCTGAAATGATGGTATTGGCTTTAGTGATCGTGTTGCAAATGATAGTATGCCCGCCAACAGCTCCGGGCGCAATATCTGCCGTGATATAAAAACAATGGAACGAACCCGTGGCTATAGTAATTCCCAATGAGCTGAAGGTATGAGAGCCGGGTCCCAAACCTGTGGTTATAGTGGAGCCACGCTGCACTGCACTTGAAGAAGGAAAAACATCAAAATTGCATTCCCAAAATTTAAAGTTGAGAATGTCCCCGGCATTATAGGTGCCGGAAGTTGTAAAAGTGACTGCTGAAAAATTCGGGCTGCCCGAGGTTACATTAAAACCTAAACCATATACAGGAACCTTTATTGTCCCGGCTGAAACAGTTGCTGCACCCACCTGTGTACCGGTTCCGCCACCAAGATTATCATGTGTACTTTGAGTTTCAGTTTGAGCAAACGAATTACTTGTCGCAAGAATTAAAACTGCTAAGAGGATAAAACTAAAAATTCCGGTTATATTTTTCATAGCTCTGATGGTACTATGATTTTTTTAGCCCTGTATTATTTTCAAAGTAATAAAAATATTGAATAAAAAGCAAAAAAAATTATCAACAATTCATTAAAGAAACACTTTTGAAAACACAAAGGGAAATTATTTAATATTTTCCCGCAGGGATGCTCAGAAGGTCACGAAGGACTCCTGCGTAGAGTCCTTTGGACCTTCAGCATTAAAAAGTTTTTTTATCCCCGGTTTCTTCAGTACCTCCGCATCCCGATAACTATCGGGAGGAAGACCCTGAGGATACACAGAATTTACTCCGTTTTATTCTTTAACAAACTTCCTCACTTCATTCCCTGCTTTAATAAAATAAATTCCTGCAGGAAAAAAAGAAACATCTAACTCTACCTTCCCGTCTCCATTTTTTTGCAAAATAATTTCACCACATGTATTAGTAACAATAATTTTCTCACTATTCTTTAAAAATAAATACAAAACAGAATTTACCGGGTTGGGATAAATTCCAAATGCCGTGTTCTCAAAAGTAAAATCATTGATACCTGTCGGAGGCAAAGTCGCTTTAGCTATGCGGCCTAAATCACCTGCAATGAAAATACCAGGATTGGGAATGCAAACAGATTGAATGGTTCCCGGAAAAGAGTAAGGAATTTGTGTCCATGTAATACCTGCATCATTGGTTTTTAATATAAGTCCGTTGCTGCCTGTGGCAAATCCATTTTGTTTGTCATAAAAAACAACCCCATATAAATCGGTGGAGTTAAACGAATGACTGGTCCATGTACTTCCTGCATTGGTGGTTCTCCAAATTTGCCCGGTTAATCCTACAGCAATTACGGTATCCTGGCTGATGCACCATAAATTGGTGATGATGCTCACACTTGTTTTCACCAGCGACCATGATGCGCCACCGTTTGTTGTTCTGTGGATGGAGCCATCACTGAATGATGTATTGGTGCCAACAGTGTAACCATAATTACTGTTGGCGAACATTATTTTATCAAGAAAAACTGAAGTGGGGATGGCAGTGAGTGTCCATGAACTGCCGCCATTGTTTGTTTTTAAAATTGCACCGCTGAATGTTGTAAAATCGCCACCGCATAAATAAAAGTTGAGCGTATCAATGACATGAATTCCAAAAACAAAACTACCTGGTGCAAATGGAATGGCGAGGGCTGTCCATGCAGTTCCTCCGTTTACCGATTTGCGAACAGTGTTGTTATCCCCCACTGCAATTACCTTTTGTCCTGAAGAACCCGGCAGCGCTTTTATATCCCATAAATTTTCAATAGTACCTGATGTGAGAGGTGTCCATATAGTTCCTCCATTGCTTGTTTTTACAATGGTACCCGCGTCTCCACAGGCATATCCTGCAGAAGCATCAGCGAAAGTAATGCTCAATAAATTGTTGACAGTGGAAGATGTTTGATTTGTAAAAAAAATTTGAGCATTGGCTGAAGGGTTTGCCAGTACGATTGCAACTGAAAGTACAAGCGATGTTAAAGAAGCAGACTTTAATTTCATGTGATTGCTTTTTGTATTTAGTATGCGAAGTTATCCGGCATACGCACATGACTCCCGGGATTTATACCAACCCCGTGATAATTTATATGAAACAGGGGGTATTGCTTTTTCAGTATTTTGTATGCAGCAATCAGCATTTCGTATAAAAGAAACATAAATTAATTGGCATAAGAATACCTTTGCCGCATGAAAAAGCCACTTAGTCAAAGTGAAGAATTGGCATTGCGAAGGCGAAAGCTCTTTGCGGTGGTGTATGTGATAACTGTCACGGGGTTTTGGTTCGCCTATACCCGAAATACTATCCAGGGTATAGATGGTTTTCTAAGAATAGTTTTATATGCCGGCACGTATGTGGCAGCAGTTGCCATCAGCATATATTTTTGGTTCGAAAAGTATTTGCTTAAAAAAAAGTTTGCTCGTTTTTTATCGCTTACCTCATTAATTTTTTTCTGCGATTACTGGTTACAGCAATTGGTTTTGGGTCCGCCCTGGAATATCTCGAACGACATAGCCAAAGAAGGAATACATGTATTATTGATTGATTTGTTTTTGAACCAGCTGATTCATTATTTTTTTTGTGCTATCGCTGTATCTTTTATGCTAACGGAGGTATGGTTTAAAAATTCGGCCAGGATTTCGGAATTGGAAAAAACAAACTACAAGGCAGAATTGGATTTGCTCAAGAGACACATAAGCCCGCACTTCTTTTTCAATACGTTTAATAACCTGTATGTGCTGTCGAAAACCGATAGCTCCAGAACTTCCCAAACCATATTGGAACTTTCCGATTTGATGCGATACCAATTGTATGAGGCGCAAAAAGAGAAAGTGTCTTTACGAAAAGAAATGACATACATTGAAAACCTGCTGGCATTGGAAAAAATAAGAAAGGATAATATAATAATTGAAGTTAAAACAACAGGTAATTATGGTGACGTGGAAATTGAACCTTTGTTGCTTTCGGCATTAGTAGAAAATGCTATTAAGCATGGTTCACAAAAAACGGAACAATCCGAAATATTTATTGACCTTACTATTGCTGATCATGAGTTGTTGTTTAAGGTGAAAAACAATTTTAAGAAAGACGTATGCAACGGCAATGGCAAAGCAGGAGGCGGCACAGGTTTGCCGAATTTGAAAAGACGGCTGGAGTTATTATATCCTGAATGCTACTCGTTAAACACAACTGCAGATGAAAATTATTTTATAGCAGAACTAAAATTAGGCAAATGATAAAATGTATAGTAATAGACGATGAGCCACTTGCCCGTGAAGGGATGAAATTGCTGATTGATACTGTTGACACATTACAGCTTGTTGAAAATTTCAGTAATGTTTTGAGTGCCGATAAGTATTTAAACTCGCATCCGGTTGATTTAATCTTTACCGATATACAAATGCCCGGAATAAACGGCCTGGAATATTTAAGGGTGAGGCAAAAACAAACACCCGTAATCCTCACTACTGCTTTTCCTGAATATGCTTTAGAGGCATTTGAATTTAATGTGATTGACTATTTAGTGAAGCCCATAAGGGCTGACCGTTTCTTTAAGGCGGTGAGCAAGGCGGAACTATTTTTACATGCAGCTGCTTCTGAAAAATTTCTGAAAATAGAAGAAGGAACATCAGATTATTTCTTTGTGCGCTCCGAAAAAAAGTATGTAAAAATTTTTTTCAGAGATATCTTGTACGTGGATGCATTAAAGGATTACAGCATTATCTTTTACAACAATGAGAAGGCAATTGTGGCTATGAATCTTAAAACATTGGAAGAGCAATTACCCAAGCATCCCTTTATCAGGATCAGTAAATCACATTTTGTAAATTTTGATAAGGTAGCTTCTTTCAGTAATCAAGAAGTTTTTATCGGTAAAACAGAGTTGCCACTCGGAGCACAATACAAAGAAGCATTCCAGGAAAAAGCACTCACCGGAAAATTAATTAAGAGAAAATAACCGTGACTGATAATTAAGAGCAGACCGGTTAAATTACAACAAGAATAGCATAAAAGATTTCTGTACTTTCAGAGCCTTGCGACATTTCGCGAAGACGCTGAGATTTTGAAGATATCAATACTTTAAAAACCAAAAAATATAATTTACTTTTGACATTAAACCCGATTCATAGTCCTGTGAAAAGACGGAGACTATGAAACTACAAAAAAAATTTATTCTTCAATGTGATAACCCTGATCGAAAAAACATGAAGAAGCTTATTATTTGCTTTATTTTTTTATTTTCTGCTTCGTGTAATAACAACCAGGAGAAATCGGGTGATAATCTTACGCCTGCAGAAGAGAGTATTTTAACCTCGTTATCGGAACGGTTAAATAAACATGATACTTCTTTGACAGGCATTGAGATGAACACAATAAAGCAGTCATTTCAAAACAGCCCTTTAGCGCATGCACAGCTGCTTTATTTATACACAAAATATTTTCTTAACATTCACCCTGATTCGGCAACAAAATATTATTCTGAATTTGAGGTGGCGGCTCATAAAACAGAAAATGATTCAGTTAAAGTGAACCTGTATTTATTGTCTGATTATATGATGGATAATGATTCTGCTATCCTGAACAGGCTGCTGATGGCTGATTCAATTGCTGTGAAAATCAAGAATGAACCGAAACATGCTTCAGCACTCACAAAACTTGCCCAATTTTATTATGATAAATATCCGGATAAATCCATTGAGTATAATAATGCAGCCGCTGATTTGTTTTCAAAATTGGGAGATACAAGATGGGCAGGTTTTTCAACGCAGAATATAGCCTTTGCTTATTATGAAAAAAAAGATAATCCTTCCAAAGCAGAAGAATATATGAAGAAAGCATTAGTATATTGGGAACAAATGAATGATACATTAGGCGAAGCAAACAATATAAAGTACCTTGGAATGCTGCAGGGAAAGCTGCATAAATTTGATGAAGCAAAAGGATCTATCTGGAAAGCCATTAATAAATTTGAATCAAGAAATTACAAATTCGGTACTGCCGTGAGTTATTTTGATCTTGCTTCAGTTTATGAAGATGAAAATAAAAAAGATTCAGCAATATACTATTTAAAGAAGGCAAAGGAATTTTGGGAAACTGTCAGCGATACATTCAGATTATTCGGAATTAATAATTTTTGTTTTCGTCTGTACCTGGCAGATAAAAAACTTAGAGAAGCGTATAATTCTTATACTGCTAACAATACAATGATTAAATGTGAAGCTGTTTATTGGCTTGATAAGTTAAATTTTTACAATTACAGCCAGAATTATTTTTCAAAAAAAGGAGAGAAGAAAAGGGAAGAAAATTACCGGATTTTGTATACCGCTTTAAAAGACAGCCTGACAAAATCAGGCATTCAAATAAAATAGAATAACCGCCACTTTTGTGTACTTTTTGAGTCTTCCCATTTCGGGGATTCGGAAAACTTCGGTGATGAGAAAAGGTTTTAAATTTTATTTTCTATACTTTCATTGTCTTTCGCCATTTCGCGAAGACGCTGAAATTTTGAAGATGTCAATACTTTAAAAACCAAAAAAATATAATTGCTGCTCGTCATAGGGGATATATTAACTTTGACAGGCATAACGAAGTGAATTAAATATCTGCCTCGACATCTGTTACAAAAAACTAAATACTGAATTATGAAAAACCTCTCCTTATTATTCCTGCTGTTTACAGTAAAATTTTTAAGTGCGCAAAATTATGGATGGTACCCGGTGCCTGGCGCCCCTTTTTCAGGCAGGTTTGAGGATATAAATTTTATTAATGATTCTGTTGCCTGGATTGGTCAGGGTGATACAATTTATAAAACAACTGATGGAGGGAATACGTGGAGTATGGTGTATGGCGGTTCAACCGGAGCTTTTGATTATATCCGGTCTTTAGATTTTGTGAATGATACACTTGGGTTTATGGGTTGCCTGTATCCTTTTGGCAATAATTATTTTAATGTTTCAAAAGATGGAGGTGCATCATGGTCGCCTGTTGACAGTTTATTGCCCGGCATAAATACAGGGATTTGCGGGATTGCGCATAAAGACAGCATGATAGTAGCGGTAGGATCTGTAAATTCTCCGGCTTATGCAGTTATCTCAAAAGATTACGGCCAAACATGGACGTATCATGATTTTTCAACCTGGTGCGAGTTCCTTATTGATTGTTTTATTATTGACTCACTTAATATTATTGTAACCGGTTCATCCACGGCAGCGACTAATGAACATGGAAATATTCTTCGCACAAACGATGGAGGCCTGACCTGGCAGCAAGTGGCTGTTTCTAATTATGCCAGCACCTATTGCTGGAAAATTTTTATGCAGGCTAACGGTATAGGCCTTGCTTCCAATGAAAGTTTTACTGCCGGGTTATATTTTAAAACGCTCGATACCGGCTATACCTGGCAGGAGTATAATCTCAATGGAAGCAGTGTGACAAATATAGGCGGAATTGCAAGTATAGATGATACGCTGATGTTTACCGGTGACCAGCATTTTGCCGGCATGACCTACAGCACTGACGGAGGAACAACATGGAATGATATAAATATGGGCTATGCTATTGACCGCATCTATGTATTCAGCAACAAAACTGCAATAGCGTCAGGCGTCACCATTTACAAATATCATCCTGATTCTATCTTCAGCAATGTACCTGAAATTTACCGGCCAAAACATATTTTTGAATTGCGGAGCAACGATAATATTCATTACACATTATATACTGATCTTTATCAGTCAACCAAGCTGATGGCTGAATTATTTACCATGGATGGAAAATATATAATGCAGCCTGTTAACAGCTATTATTCCAAGGGAGAACATTTGATTGCTTTGCCAACATCCGGACTTGCCTCAGGGGAATATTTTATCCGCATACGGACATACGAATATTTATCAGGAATAATATTCACGAAGAATTAAAAAGATTTTTGTCCGGGCAGAGTCTTCCCCTGTCCTTAAAAAGTATATTTTTATCTCCGGTTTTCCAGGGTCTCCGCAGTCCCGATAGCTATCGGCAGGGAAGACCCTGAAAGTACGCAATTAATAAAATCACAGGCGGTGAATATGTTTTTGCATACACATCATGTGGAAAATGTAATTTTGCTGAAAATAAAATTATGATAAAAATAACTTCTCCCCTGCCCGCAGATTATCCCGGCTACTACGGCACGTATATTCGCAAAGTAAAAGGTGATGATCTTATAAAAAGCCTCACAGAAATTCATCAGCAAACAAAAGATGTATTAAAAAATGTTTCTGAAGAGAAGCTTAATTACCGGTACGCTCCCGGTAAATGGACCATCAAAGAAATAATCGGGCACCTGGCGGATGGTGAAAGAGTCTTTGCTTACCGCGCATTGTGCTTTGCAAGGAATGACAAAACTCCTTTACCTGCTTTTGAAGAAAATGACTGGGCCATAGCATCTAATGCCGGGCAAAGAACTTTTTCAGAATTAATGGATGAGTTTGATGCTGTGAGGGAATCAACACTCCGCTTATTTAAAAGCTTTGATGAGGAAATGATATTACGAAAAGGAATTGCAAATGAAGTTGAAATTTCTGTAAAAGCAATAGGTTATTCAATAGCCGGTCACGAGCTTCATCATGCAGAAGTGATCAAAGAAAGATATTTGTAATTCCCGGCTGACGATTAACATTTAACAGTTAATAATTAACGACTATATAATAAACCCGCTTTTTTTCGTTTAGTATTTTCGTAAACCGGATGAAAAAACTAAAGAAACATATTGTGACGGCTGTTTGTTGTGTGATGTTAACTTTTACCGCTCATTCACAGAAAAAGGAAAAATCAACAGCACCCGCAAAAACAAATATGCTTACTGAATATAAACAGGGATATTTCTCACAGGTTTTCGGGTTTGAAGTTCCTGGTATTTTTAATTCCGCTTTGTATGATACTATTGCTGAATGGCTCGGTACTCCTTACTGTTATTCAGGTAAAAACGAAAAAGGAATTGATTGTTCAGGGTTTGTAAATATGATTTATCGCAGTGTATATGGTATTCTGTTAAATGGAAATTCAAGAGATTTATTCAAAACTTCGCATCATCTTTCAAAAAATAAATTAAAAGAAGGCGATCTTGTTTTTTTTAAAATCAATCACCGTAAGGTTTCACATGTCGGACTTTACCTCGGAGATCGTAAATTTGCCCACAGCAGTACTTCAAACGGTGTTACCATCAGCGATCTTGATGAACCTTATTATAAAAAGCATTATGCTGGCGGAGGAAGGGTGGATTGAGCAAGTTTCTGGTTTCTCGTTTTTGGTTTAGCTGATAAACCTATTTAATTTAATTAATTGATCAACTAATCAAATGTCAGACAAAACTTTACTCCTGGATAAAAAACAAATCGAGCAGCGCATTAACCGTATTGCCTACCAGATTTACGAAGATAATTTTGAAGAGAAAGAAATTTTTATAGTAGGCATTTTGAAAAGCGGGTTTACTCTCGCTGAAAAAATAGAAAAGGCGCTGAACAAGATCTGTGATATTAAAACACATCTTGTGCAGCTTAAGATAGACAAGCACAATCATATTGCTGTGGCAATTGAACTAAATACGGAATCAGCAAAAATGAAAGGCAAAGTAGTGATCCTTGTGGATGATGTTTTGAATTCAGGAAAAACACTGATCTACGGCTTACGCAAATTACTGAACGAAGATTTGAAAAAAATCCGCACCGTTCTTTTGGTTGACCGCGATCACAAACGTTATCCCATTATGGCTGATTATGTCGGCATGACACTTTCAACAACTTTGCAGGAACATATTTCAGTTGAATTTGGAGGGAAAGAAGAAGCAGTGTACCTGGGTTAAATGATTTTCATCGGGCAATTACTTTTTCAATATTTCCAAAATCTTCTCCGCTTTCAGGCTCTCCCCTTTCACCACGTGTTGCGCCTGCATATAAAAATGTTCACGCTCAGCCAATGTATCCATAATAAAATCCATCAGCTTCAGATCGGTTAAGCCCTCGATCAGCGGGCGTTTTGTTTTGGATTGTGCAAGCCGGTGAAACAAGCTGCCTGCAGGCATCCTGATATAAACCGTTATCCCTGTTTCATTCATCAGTTTCATATTATCATAAAAGCACGGGGTGCCGCCACCGGTGGAAACCACTGTATCCTTCAATCCGGAAATGTTTTTTAAAATCTCTGTTTCAATATTGCGAAACGCCTGCTGACCTTCGTCTTTAAAAATTTCAGAGATTTTTTTTCCTGATTGTTCTTCAACAAGCTCATCAAAATCTATGAATTGATGATTTATTTTTTTTGCCAGCTGTTTCCCAATCGTGCTTTTGCCGCTGCCCATAAAACCGATGATGTAAATTAGCATTTTGGAATTCCGGGGCTAAGATTCAGGGGTTGAAGTCGAAATGAATGAAAATAATTTTTATTTTTTTGCTGCGAATTTCATTTTATAGTCAACATCTACTTTCCCGGCAGAAATATCATTCAG
This sequence comes from Bacteroidia bacterium, assembly GCA_035275625.1. Classification (GTDB taxonomy): domain Bacteria; phylum Bacteroidota; class Bacteroidia; order AKYH767-A; family OLB10; genus DATEMK01. Next base: position 199 of record DATEMK010000188.1, on the reverse strand, counting down.
CTTGCCTTTAAGCAAACGTTTTTTAAAAGCTGTAAGATGATCAATAAATAAAATTCCTTCGAGGTGATCATATTCATGCTGAATAATCCGTGCAGCAACACCTTCAAAATATTCATCATGCTCCGCAAAATTTTCATCAAGATATTTTAAATGCACAATCTCTTTGCGATCCACATCTTCCCGGATACCCGGAATGCTT
>DATEMK010000187.1:0-11274 GCA_035275625.1 Bacteroidia bacterium | reverse complement strand
TGTATATGACCGGCTGTTGTTGTGGGGTGCCGGGGTACTGCTTACTGATTTTTAATTATCGGAACTTATTCTGATTGGAACCGGATGGTAAATGTAAAAAAGATTTTAACAGCTTTATCATTTTTCAGTAAAATTATGTATAAAAGGTTCATTATTAAAATAATTTTCTGCTTAACGGGATCAAGCCGGGGCTGAAAAAGAAAAAGAGCCTCCTGAATTGCTTCAGAAGGCTTTAAATAAATTAATGTGTAACCGGAAACTTATGCGTTTTCTGTTGTTTCCTGCTGCTGCGGAGCGGGAAGATTTTCGAATGAGGGACGAACGGTGAAACTATGTGCAGTGGTTTTGCCGCGCTGAAAGTCAAGAGCAGGAAAGGCGGTGGTTTCTATATTGGGACCGGAGAGCGTAACTGTTCTGTTGGCGGCAAAAAAACCTTTTACCTCTGCATCGCCATTGGCATCTGTGGCGGCTGAAGCGGCAGCATAGGTTTTTTGTGTAACCGGATCGGTATATTGATCAACGGTTACGGTGATACCAAAAACGGGAGCGCCTAACTCTGTCTGGCAATGTGCCAGCAAACGGGTGTGATGAATGTTGCCTGTGCCGATGCGTTTAATATTCTGGAAACTGATGTAATACTCAGGATTGCTGTCAATAAATTTAGCAACAAGCGTGCAGGGCTGCTCATTGAAGAATTTTAATAAAGCGGAAGTTTCGGCCATGATGGTTTTGCCCATCGCTTTGCGCTGCTGTATAGCGTTGTGAGGGTCTGACATGAGGTTGATAAGGTTTTGCAATTTATCGTTCCACTGGGTTACCATAGGAGCTGTAATATCATAAGCAGTGAGGTTGCCGAGTAAAGACTGCACGATGGGAATGGCGATCTGCATTTTGGAAATGAGAACGGAGAAAGGCATGTTTTTTAGCTGTGCAAGGGTGAAATCAAGCTGTGAAGCTTCGTCATTAAGCCCGTTTTTGAGGCAATAAGAACGGGTGAGGGACATGATGGGAAAGGCAGCCTGAGCCAGTATTACACGTGCTTCTTTTTTGGCTTCGGCAAGTGATTTAAGGAGCTTGCGGTAAATGGCAAGCTTAGCGCGGAGGCTTTCAGCTTTTGTCTGCAATTCTTCGCAGGCATCTTTATAAGGCTGAAGGCTGTCAAGCAGCGCCTGGTAAAGGGGATCGAATACCAGTGCAAGGATGTTGAAGATCATATCGAGCTGTTGCTGGATACGTTTGGCATTAATAGATTTTTTTTTCATTGGAATATATTTTAGAATTTGATCTGTTTTTACCGGGGATGTTGTGAATAGTTTGATAAAATGAGTCAACTCCTTACACGTTTATTTTAAGGGCATTTGCATGAAATGAGAGGCTTTTTGTATAAAATTTACATTAAAACAGCATGCTTGCGGAAAATTCTGAGGCAAAAAGCGGAAAAGCTTACAAAATTATTAAGCAAGTCTCCGTTGTTATACCCGAAAACGGATTTGTTATTATGAGAAATGAGGCAGTTATACTTTGAAACTGCACTGTTATAATGGGAACGGGAATTGTTATATGTTGAAACGGTTTTGTTTAAACTAAGAACGCAACCGTTATAATGAGAAATGACTTTGCTGATATCACGAACGGGGCTGGTATAACGGGAAAGGGGATTGGTATAGTTGCAAATGGGAGGGGTATGTTGAACGGGGGAGGATGTAGCTTAATGGATAAAATTAAGTGCTGTAATTTTTTGGAAGAAAATAAAAAGGTTCTGTAATTCTGCTATCTTTGGTATGATTACAGCACTTTTTTAGATGAAAGGTGCTGTTAATAGGATGTTATCGATTATTCTATCGCTCCGATTAACCGACAGCGCTAACTTGAAACTGACCGCATGAAACAAAACTTTTTTAGTTGAGAACTTCGGACAACTTTACAACCAAAACGGCTAATTAAAATTCTACATTTGTAAAAATAATTTTGACCTTGACAACGCATCATAAAATCATAAACGGAGACAGCAGACAGATGACTGAATTGCCAGACAATTCAGTTCATTTGGCTCTGACTTCACCACCGTATTGGCAACTCAAGGACTACGGTTCAGCAGACCAAATCGGTTTTCACGACAACTACGAGAATTACATCAACAATCTGAATTTAGTTTGGAAAGAGTGCTACCGCACTCTACACAATGGTTGCAGATTGTGTGTGAACATTGGCGACCAGTTTGCCCGAGCAGTTTATTACGGACGATACAAAGTCATTCCTATTCGTGAAGAGATAATCAAGTTTTGTGAGAACATCGGCTTTGACTACATGGGGGCAATAATTTGGCAAAAGGTTACAACAAGCAATACGACAGGTGGAGGAGTTCAGATGGGTTCGTATCCGTATCCACGAAATGGAATTTTGAAACTGGATTATGAATTTATTTTGACTTTTAAAAAACTTGGCGATGCACCAAAGCCCACGAAAGAAAATAAAGAACATTCAAAAATGACAGCAAAAGAATGGAATACATTCTTTGCAGGACATTGGAATTTTGCAGGAGCAAGACAAGACAACCACATTGCAATGTTCCCTGAAGAATTGCCTAAGCGTTTGATAAAAATGTTTGCATTTGTTGGCGACACAGTGCTTGACCCTTTTACAGGAAGTGGGACAACAAATCTTGCTGCAAAAAATTTGGGAAGAAATTCTGTTGGATATGAAATCAATCCCGAGTTCATTCCAGTTATCAAGCAAAAACTTTCAGCAAATCAAAAAGACATTCACAATACAAGTTTTGAATTTTTGAAACAGCAACCAGTTTCAATTGACTTTGCAAGTGAGATTGAAAAGTTGCCTTACATTTTCAAAGACCCTCATACATTCAACAAGCAAATTGATGTGAAGAAATTGCAATTCGGTTCCAAGATTGACAAAGACAGTCCATCCAAACGAGAGGAGTTTTATACTGTGAAAGAAGTTATCAGTCCAGAATTAATTCGTTTAAGCAATGACTTAACTGTGAAACTAATCGGCATCAAGGAAGACCCAATCATCAATGGACAAGCGACAAAATTCCTTGTTGATAAAACAAAAGGTAAAAGAGTGTTTCTGAAATACGACACAGTGAAACATGACAGCAAAAACAATTTGATGTGCTACCTCTATCTTGAAAATAAAACTTTCATCAATGCTCATTTAATAAAAAATGGTTTGGTGCTAGTGGATAGCGAAACAGATTTCAAATACAAGCAAAAATTCATCAATCTATCAAAAGAATTACATGCCAGTTAATTACACGCAAGCAGAAAGACAAGTTCTATTAGCCGCTTTAGGTTTAGGAAGGGCAGCAGCAATTGGAGCAAGGAGATTAGTACAACTGCTTAATTATCCCACAGGAGGAAACCAAGTTCAATTAAGAGGTTTAATCAAGGAATGTATTGAGGTTGATGGTGATTTAATTGGCGCAGCAACTGGAAGACCAGCAGGTTTCTTCCGAATAAATACAATCCAAGAATTAGAGACTTATGTTGACAGCTTAGAAAACCGAACAAGGAGTGATAATGCAAGACGAAGTGCATTAATAACAAGTTGGAATAACTCTCATGCAAACGCAAATATTAATAGAAACATTCTAACAATTATCTGATGAAACGCTTTTCAAAAGAGTTCGGTAAAAAAGAAAAAGTCCTTAATTACGCTTGTCAAACTTATAAGTTATCACGACCAAATAAAGTAGGAACTGTAATGGCTCTTATTCGTGAGTGCCAGCCAAAATCATTTGAAGATTGGGAGAAATGGTATTTTGAAAATGCAAACACAGATGGAAAAACTCCGAGTAAAATCACGAAAGAAAGTTTAGAAGAACTTGGAGAACGGCTCTTTGTAAAAATCAAAGAGATTGTAATTCCTGAATGGACAGAGGCATTTAACCAATTGACTTCACAAGATTGTATTGATTACATTTTCAATCTCACAATCAATAGAACTTATGACGGTTTTATCAGAGAGAAATCTGTTATTGAAGATAATCTTGCTAAAGAATTTCCAAATGTAAAGTTTGAGCAAAGCGACCCCGAACTTGACCATGCAGGCGACATTGATTATTTAGGTTTGGTTGGTAAAAAAGCATTTGGCATTCAGATAAAACCTGTAACAGCTAAAGCAAACTTCGGAAATTATTCAGCGACAGAAAGAATGAGAAACAGTTTTGACAATTTCACAAAAAAGTTTGGAGGAAAAGTTTTCATAGTATTTAGTGTTGATGATAGAATTGCAAACGCTGATGTGATAAAAGAGATTGCTGCTGAAATCAAACGTCTTAGCGAATAACGAAAAGAAGAACAGCCGATAACATAAAGATTAAAAGAAATAAAAAAAAGAAGGGCTTCCCGATGAAAGGAATTTTTATTTCACTCGCTCCACATACGTCATCGTCCGCGTATCCACCTTTATTTTTTCTCCTGAATTTACAAAAAGCGGAACGCTTATCACTGCTCCTGTTTCGAGAGTGGCAGGCTTATTCACATTGGTTGCCGTGTCGCCTCTCATGCCAGGTTCGCAATAGGTGATTTCCAGTTCAACAAAAGTGGGAGGTTCGGCTAAAATAGCCTGGTCGCTTTCAAAAGCAACTTTTACTTCCATTCCTTCTTTTAATATTCCGGCTGAGCTGCCGAATAAAATTTCGGGAACATATAATTGTTCGTATGTACTATTGTCCATACATACAAGATGGTCGCCATCTTTATAAATGAACTGGAGCATTTTGTATTCCACACGCGCCACTTCCACATCTTCGCCTGCGCGGAAACGGTATTCTGCAAGCTTTCCTGTTTTCAGGTTACGCATTTTTGCCTGGTAAAACGCGCGTAAATTTCCCGGTGTGCGATGCTGGTATTCTACAAGCTGGCACAATTCGCCATTAAAACGAATCACCGAGCCTACATTGATGTCTCCTGTATTTGCCATTGTGTTTAAGGTTTCTGGTTTAAGGTTTAAGGTTTCTGGTTGCTTGTTTAATTATTAATAAAAAAAGTTTAAAGTTTTTTAACCTTAAACTTTTCCCGATAGCTATCGGGATTAGACCTTAAACTGCTTTTTTAAGCTTCGACTACTTCAAAATTTACATTCACTTTTACATCTTTATGCAGCGCCACTTCTGCTGTATAAGAGCCAAGTGTTTTTATGTGATCTTCTTTGAGCCTGATTTGCTTTTTATCAATGGCATGCCCCATTTTTTTAAGCACGTCTGCAATGTTTTGTGCTGTAACCGAACCGAAAAGTTTTCCGTTTTCACCGGCTTTCATAGGGATGGTGAGTGTTACGTTTTCAATCGAAGTGGCCTGCTTGGCAGCATCATCTTTTATTTTTGCCAGCTTATGGGCCTTTTGCTTCATGCTTTCAGCATGGACTTTTTTATTGCTGCCGCTTGCAAGCACTGCAAAGCCATTTGGTATGAGAAAATTTAATCCATACCCGTTGCGGACTTTTACAACATCATTTGTATAGCCTAAATTTTTTACGTCCTGTTTTAAAATTATTTCCATTTGTGTACGAATAACGTCCGCCCCAGGCGGATATGAATAATGAATTTTTACTTGAGCATATCTGAAACATAAGGCATCAATGCGAGGTGACGCGCCCGTTTAATTGCTGTTCCAACTTTGCGCTGATATTTCAGAGAGTTGCCGGTAAGGCGTTTTGGAAAAATTTTCCCCTGTTCATTTACGAATCTTAAAAGAAAAGATGCATCTTTATAATCAACGTATTTAATCTTTAATTTTTTAAAGCGGCAGTATTTCTTTTTTGCAAGTTCTACAGCCGGTGGGTTCAGGTATCGTACCTGGTTTGATGTGGGTGTTGCCATGTTAGATTATTTGTTCGGATTAATGAACTGCTACAGCCTCCTCCTGCTTTTTAAGCTCGGCATTCCTGCGCTTTTTTTCATTATAAGTAACGGCATGTTTGTCCAATGACACGGTGAGAAAACGCATAACCCGCTCGTCACGCTTGTATTCAAGCTCAAGCTTTGCGATAATATCACCTTCTGAAAGAAATTCAACAAGATAATAAAAACCCGTATTTTTTTTCTGGATCGGGTAAGCTAATTTTCTTAATCCCCAATTGTTTTCAAAAACAATCGTGGCACCGTTGTCGGTAAGGATTTTTTTGAACTTAATCACAGCTTCTTCCATCTGCTCCTGCGAAAGCACAGGGGTGAGGATAAAGACCGTTTCATATTGTTTTGACATGCTTTATTAATTAAATAATTTTTTGCTTTTTTAAAAGGTCGGCAAATGTACGAAAAGAATTTTATTTGAAAAGGGTTGATCTCAATTATTTATTCATACCGTAAAGCCTCGATCGGGTCAAGCCGGGAAGCCTTTGAAGCAGGGTAGTAACCCGACAGTATTCCCACAATAAAACAAAGCGCCAGGCCCAGAATGATCCATAGCCAGGGAATGATGAAACCTGCACCGAGCAGGGCCGACATTGCATTTCCAACCAATATTCCGAGAATGATTCCGCAAATTCCGCCCATCTGGCAAATAACAATGGCTTCGGTAAGAAATTGCCTTTTTATTAACAAACGGGTTGCACCCAATGATTTCCTGATACCGATTTCGCGCGTACGTTCGGTTACCGAAACAAGCATAATGTTCATTAAACCGATGGCAGCTCCGAGAAGGGTAATGAACCCGATAATGGTAGCAGCCATTGTAATGAATTGCAATTGGCTGATCACCATGTTTGCAAGCGTATCGCTTTTTACAATTTCAAATGAATCTTCCACCCCGGTCCTGTCCTCCCGGATAATTCGCATTAAACCGGTGCTTTCGCCCACGGCAACATCTGTCAATGCCACGTTGTTTACCATTACAGTAAGTGTATAAGAAGATTGAGGGCTGAGAAAATTATTTTTTGCATTCAGCACAGGAATGATGCAAATTTTATCACCCCCGAAACCCATGCTGGAGCCTTTTTCTTTTAACACTCCTATTACAATGTATTTTCCGGAACCCACGCTGATTTCTTTATCAATCGGAAATTCATTTTTAAAAAGTGTTTTTGCCATTTCGCTTCCCAGGATGCAAACATTGCTTCCATGTTCGACATCAGGTATGGAAAAATTCCGTCCGTAATCCAGTTCATAGCCCGCATTAAGCAGGTATCTTTCATCACCGCCAAGGACAGAAATATTCGGATTAGATTTAACCGATTTATATTTCAGAACCCCGATGGGAGTTGCAAATGCTGATATGGAAACAGTAGCGGGAAATTTGAAAGACGATTTAAATTCCTGTGCCTGCTGAAAGGTGATCTGTTTAAACCTTTTTGCGCGTTTTCCACTGCTGTTAACGTGAATACCCATTCCGGCATTTCGGATCGTAAACGAATTGGAGCCCATCATTGAAAATGCATTGTTAAAATAATATTTAACAGCATCAATGGCTGTCAGAATTCCAACCAATGCCATAATGCCGATAGCAATAATCAATGCAGTGAGAATAGTTCTCAACTTTTGACTTTTGATGGATTGAAAGGCTATTTTTATATTTTCTGATGCCTGCATTTTGAAATTAAGATGAACAAAAGTAGAAATTAAGAAGATGTGAAAGGCTCTTCATGTTTTATCAGAAATGTTTTCCTATTTTTACGAACTATAAATATTGAAATAACGTTTAAATAAAAAAAACAAATATGAAAAAACTCATTTTATCAATTGCTTTATTCTGCTTCCTGGGAGCAGCGAAAATTCAGGCTCAAAGTTCTGATGCGAAAGCTGCAGCGCCTTCAACTTCTGCCGCAGTTGTAGTACCGGCAGCTGATGCCACCGTACCGGCAACAGTAACTCAATCAGGAGATCAATCAGTACAAACGCCTGGCGTTGTAAAAACGGAAGCAAAAGCAGAAACTAAAAAATCGGGCTGCAAACATTCTTCCAAAGCATGCTGCATGTCAAAAGATGGAGCTTCTAAAAAGGAATGTAAGGATAAACATTCCGAAAAAGCAGAAGTAAAATCTGAAAAGTCAGACACAAAAGTCAATTAATTAAATAATTTAAATTTCACCGCTTGCACTCAGGCGCTCCGGGATGGGGCGCCTTTATTATTTTTTAGCAACGGGAATTTCTCCCTTTTCTATTGCCTCCACAATTGATTCTATTACTTTATCCTCTCCTTCAGGATCATAAGTAGTTTTCATGCTGGCCCCAAAAAAACGTGCGGTGGTTTGCCATAGCATAGCTTCAAAAAAACCACGGTATTCTTTTACCAATTCATAAGAAGTGCTTCCTGTTTCGCGGTCAATAAGTTTGATTAAAATTTTTCCCTGGTTTACGGTCATCTTTTTTAATTCATCTTCAAACTTTGCTTTCATTTCCTTCTCCGTTGATTTTATGTATTTTTTTCGCTCTCTCTTTGAAGTAATTCTTGATAAGCTGTCATTTATACTTTTTAAAGTGGCTGATGCAAGCTTTGAATAGGGATAAGCCCTGATTATATCGCGCCTTAACTTGTAATACTTCTGCATATTATCTACAGTAGTCGGATCAAGAGCGCCATACACATAAACATCCGGAAGTGTATAGAGCCTTATGGTATCGCCATTATAAATTGTTTTGGATTTTTTGGGCAATGAATCTTTAACCTGGGCAAAAGAAATTTTGCAGATTAATAAAAGGAATAAAGAAAAAAATATTTTGGATTTTGATTTCATTACAAATGAAGCATTCAATTTATAAGCCAGCCGGTAAAATGATAATGAACAAAAAGTGAACTCACTTGAAACGAAAAATTATTCCAAACGGTTACTCTTCCATTTAGAACGCTCATTTTGATGATTATTGTTCGCGTTGATTTCTTTTTTATTCAAATTTAGCAACATTCCTGAAACAAGTGCGGCAATTTTTTCTTCTTCTGCATTTTGAACGTACATCTTTTCAGGGGTGAAGTATTTTTTTACAAAATGTGTATCAAAATTTCCCGTCACAAATGCTTCGTGCTGTAAAGCAAATTTACAAAAGGGCAAAGTAGTGGCGGGCCCTGTAATAATATAATCATCAATTGCGCGCAACATACGGGTAATGGCTTCCTGGCGGTCTTTGCCGAATGTAATTAATTTTGAAATCATCGGGTCATAATATATAGGGATATCCATTCCCTCTTCATAACCATCATCCACCCTGATACCTAATCCCTGGGGAATTCTATAGTCGGAAAGCTTCCCGATATCAGGCAGAAAATTATTTGCCGGGTCTTCGGCATACACGCGAATCTCAATTGAATGCCCGTTTATTTTCAAATCATCTTGTGTAAAACTTAACTTTTCTCCTCTCGCAATTTTTATTTGCTCTTTTACCAGGTCAAGCCCTGTAATTTGTTCCGTTACCGGGTGCTCAACCTGTAAGCGGGTATTCATTTCAAGAAAATAAAAATTCTTTTTTTCATCCAATAAAAACTCAACAGTTCCGGCACCCACATAATTACACGCTTTTGCAACTAACACAGCGCACCTTCCCATTTCTTTCCTGATTTCAGGAGTTAAAATGGATGAAGGGGCTTCTTCAATCACTTTCTGGTGCCTGCGCTGAACAGAACATTCACGTTCAAAAAGATGAACAATATTTCCATGCGTATCGCCCAATACCTGGATTTCAATATGACGGGGAGAACCCACATATTTTTCAATAAACACAGACCCGTCACCAAATGCGGAAGTAGCTTCGCTCACTGCCATTTTCATCATCTCTTCAAACTGCATTGGATTTTCAACAATCCGCATTCCTTTTCCACCGCCTCCGGCTGACGCCTTTATTAATATAGGAAAGCCAACTTTTTCAGCAATATTTTTTGCTTCCTGAATATCTTTAATAGCATGATCGGTCCCGGGAACCATCGGGATGTCATATTTCTTTACAGCAGCTTTTGCTCCCAGCTTGCTTCCCATTATTTCCATGGATCCGGCTGAGGGTCCGATAAAAATTAACCCTGCTTTTTTTACTTCTCTCGCGAAAGCGGCATTTTCAGAAAGAAATCCGTAACCCGGATGAATGGCATCAGCGCCTGTTGCCCTTGCAGCATTGATAATTTTTTCAATGGAAAGATACGATTGTGAAGCAGGCGAAGCGCCAATTAAAATTGCTTCATCAGCATAGCGGACATGAAGAGCGCTTCGGTCAATTTCAGAAAATACGGCAACCGTTTTTATTCCCATTTCACGCGCTGAACGCATGACACGTAATGCAATCTCCCCGCGGTTTGCTACAAGAATTTTTTTCATTAAATAAAGTTGAGCTCAAAGTTCAGCAAAAAAATTTTGAACCAATCAATTTTCTTTGGTGGTGAGAAAACCAATCAGGCGATACACTAATTTAGCCATGTTGTATTCAGAAAGAATATCTCCTTTGCGCGGAGCAATTTCAACAACATCAAAACCCACCACATTTTTTTCATTGATTACCTGGTTTAGAAACTCCATGGTTTCACGCCAATACAACCCTCCCGGCTCAGCAGTGCCAACAGCGGGAACAATTGACGGATCAAAACCATCGGCATCAATAGTTATGTAAACATTTTCTGTAAGAGAAGAAATTACTTCCTGCATCCAGCTTGGATTTTTACGAATCTGGTGAGCATAAAAAGTAAAAATATTGGATGATGTTTTTATCAGGTCTGCTTCCTGCCTGCATTGGGCGCGAATTCCCACCTGGCACAAATTAATTCCCAGCTCATGCACGCGCGCCATCACGGACGCATGTGAATAAGGATTCTCCTGGTAAGATTCGCGTAAATCTGAATGCGCATCAATTTGCAACACAGTTAAATTATCAAATCGTTTTGCAAAGGCTTTTACAAAACCTAAAGTAACGGTATGCTCGGCTCCGAGTGAAACAACAAATTTTTCATCATTGATCAGCTTTTCAGTTGATTTTTCAATGAGGTCAATTGCATCAGCGTCCACTTTGTTTCCGAAATCAATTGGTGACAACGTAGCAATTCCGCATTCCTTATAGGTTTCTATTTCAAGCTCTTCGTCATAAAACTCTACAAAGTGTGAAGCTTCTAAAATTGCTGCAGGGCCTTTTGCGGAGCCTTCCAGGTAGGATGATGTGTGTTCATACGGTGCAGACTGAATGACGAATTTAGAATTTTCATACGAACATAATTCAGGTTCTTCAATGCCGAGGAAATTTTCTTCCTTGCCGAGAACTTTTTGTGTTGAGTTTATTTTTTCTGAAATGGTTGTCATGGGGTATAACTATTATTTCAAAGTTTAATTATTTAATAATAAAGT
>DATEMK010000186.1:0-3001 GCA_035275625.1 Bacteroidia bacterium | reverse complement strand
AATTTTAATATGCTTGGAAATTGCAGGGCGGCTCTGATGAAATTTTTCAGCAACTGAATTTAAGTTCAGCGATTGATGCGCAATCATGTTTATGATTTCTCTTCTCGTAGGATCTGCAATTGCCTGGAATACGTCTCGTCTCATTATTGTAAATTATTTTTTATGTATTTGCCTTGTGGCGGATGCAAATATATATGTAACCTTTCGGTTACGAATATTTATTGAAAAATTTTTTCTCTTTGAATAATAATAAGTTCCGGTTAAAAAGATGCCAACTTTAACAAGCCCCGGATTCTTTCCGGAAATTTTAAACTGTTTCTCATATCATTACGGACTTTTTTATTTAACTTTGTTTGCACAAATTATACTTAACTAAACGAACATGGAACTTGATATTAAATCTCCAACGGGTAAATCAAAATTGCAAACGAACGGAGTTCAGCACAACAACGGAACAATATTTTATAATGATGTCCTTTCATATTTTGATAAAGCAGCAGCATTTACAGATTTTGAGCCCGGGCTGCTGCGTCAGATTAAAGTGTGCAACAGTGTTTACAAATTTTATTTCCCGATAGAGATTGATCAGAAATTACACGTTGTGGAAGGGATTCGTGTGCAGCACAGCCATCATAAAACCCCGACAAAAGGAGGGATCCGTTACAGCGAATTTGTGGATGAAGACGAAGTAAAAGCATTGGCAACACTGATGACTTTTAAATGTGCGGTAGTGGATGTTCCTTTCGGAGGAGCAAAGGGCGGAATAAAAGTTAATCCCTCACAGGTCACTGTCAGGCAGCTGGAACGAATGACAAGGCGTTATACTACCGAGCTGATCAAAAAAAATATGATCGGTCCGTCTGTTGATGTCCCTGCACCTGACTACGGAAGCGGCCCGCGTGAGATGGCATGGATTGCAGACACCTATGCGACTTTTAAATATGATGAATTGAATGCTCTCGGGTGTGTAACTGGAAAACCGTTAGGGCAAGGTGGGATCCAAGGGCGAACGGAGGCAACCGGGCAGGGTGTTTATTTTGGTGTGCGGGAAGCATTGAGTCATTCAGAAGATGTAAAAGAACTGGGACTAACGATAGGCATACCCGGAAAAAGAATCATTGTACAGGGATTGGGAAATGTAGGGTTTTATGCTGCCAAATTTTTCAGCGAAGGCGGTGGAATAATTATTGGCATTTCAGAACGCGAAGGAGGAGTTTACAATGAAAACGGCCTGAATGTGGAAGAAGTTTTTAAACATCGGAAACAAAGCGGTTCCATTCTTAATTTTCCCGGAGCAAAGGATGTTGAAAATCCGATGAGCATGTTAGAGATGGAATGCGATATTCTTGTTCCGGCTGCGCTTGAAAACCAAATCACCAAAGAAAATGCTCCGCGCATCAAAGCAAAAGTAATTGCAGAAGGCGCTAATGGCCCGGTAACAAAAGAAGCTGAAGAAATTCTGAATGAAAAAAAAGTAATGATCATTCCTGATCTTTTTCTCAATGCAGGAGGCGTTACAGTCTCTTATTTTGAATGGCTGAAAAATCTTTCGCACGTTCGTTTTGGCAGAATGGAAAAAAGATTCCAGGAAATGTCAACCATACAATTGATAGATTCAGTGGAGCGCATAACAGGAAAATCACTTGACATCCGCGAAAAGAAAGCGCTTACTCACGGTGCTGATGAAATTGATTATGTTCGTTCAGGCCTGGAAGAGACGATGATATTTGCCTACAATGAAATTCGCGAAATCAAAAAACAAAATTCAAAAATAACGGATCTGCGTACCGCAGCTTTTGTAAGCGGAATTAATAAATTAGGTGTCGCTTACCAGTCTCTTGGAATTTTCCCTTAAAATTAATTTATGACGGCTGGAAAAATAAATTAAAGGCAGGCAGCCTATTTTATCACAATTAATTTTACCATCTCACTTGCGTAGTTTTCAGTAACAACGTTACACAAATAAATTCCGTTATTCAAATATGAAATATCAATTTCATTTTCCAACTTATTATTTTCTAAACCCCAATTCCTGATTTCTTTTCCTTCCACAGAATAAATTACCAGCGATTTATTTTTCGCAGCAGCAATTTTATCTGTCATATTCAATTTAATTGTGTTGCCTGCCGGATTGGGAAGCATCATAAAATCCTGTGTTCCACTTGAAACAGAAGGAACAGCGCTGGCAGAGCTTACCGTAAAAGGAATTGAATCAGTTACTCCTGCGCTTGTTGGAGTGCAGGGAGATGGCAGCCCTCCGTATAGCACCTGGAAAGTAAAATTGTAAACACCTGCCGGAAGCGGATCAATTTTAAAGGTATCCGTGTAGCTGCAAATAAAAGTCAGCATGCCAAGGCAATGAACAGCGCCAGCATATACATTCTGCCCTAATACTCCTGAAAACTGTGTATGTTCATTGCAATTCCCGCTCGGAAAGCTGAGGTCGGTATAAAAATAAATGGTGTCTGTGGAAGTGGGATTGAGAGGGACATGAGTAATGGAATTGATCCACTGTGCATTAACACCGGCTGAAGTAATCAACATGATTGCTGCAAGAATAATTTTTGTTTGTAGAATTTTATTCATTGTGTTATTTTTTTTGCAAAATTAATCAGGCATTTATGATGCTTTCATTAAACTTTGACGTGTTTTGAACAAGCCTTGTGAAAAAAAAATTCTTAAACGGATTGCTTATTCCAGGTTTTCCTTTGAATAATATTTAAAAAGTTCGACCGCCTCTTTTGCCTGTTTTACATCGTGCACTCTTAAAATATTGGCACCATTCAACAAAGCCATGGTGTTCAGTACGGTGGTTCCATTCAATGCTTTTGCAGGCGATGTTTTCAAAATTTTATTGATCATGGATTTCCTGCTGATGCCTGCCATAACCGGGCAGTCCAGCATTTTAAAAAGAGAAAGCTTTCGCAATATTTCAAAATTATGCCCCGTTGTTTTTCCAAAGCCAAAACCGGGATCAATAATAATATCCAATACCCCGCTG
>DATEMK010000185.1:0-3628 GCA_035275625.1 Bacteroidia bacterium | reverse complement strand
TTTCGACTACATAATTTTTCAAGTTCATTCTATTTTATTACGAGGGTAGATGACCTCATCTTTGCACCTTAATTTTTATGAGCGCCATACGCAGATAAACTCATAAAAATTTTCTCTGAAAATAAAAATGGATATACCGAGCTTCACAGATATTCTTTTAGTAGAAAATGATCCGCGCGAAGCGGAATTAACAAGGTCAGCCGTTCTGAGAACTAAGCTCACGGATAAGGTGCATTGGGTGAAGGACGGTGAAGAAGCCCTTCATTTTATTTTCGGGCAGGATAAATACCTCGGCCGAAATATCGCAAGGCTGCCCCGCATCATTATTTTGGATTTAAACATTCCTAAAGTTGGCAGTATAGAAGTTTTAAAGATTATTAAAGGTAATCCCATAACAAATAAAATTGTGGTTATTACTTTTTCAGGATCAGAAGAGAGCGAAGTTATTTCAGACGCCATCAAGGCAGGTGTAAATATCTGCCTTTTTAAGAGCAGGGACTTTGAACAATTTGCTGAAATGTTAAACCAGGAGTTAGGGTACTTCTGGAGGCTGTTTAAAAATTAATAAGTTCTGTTGTTTTAATTTATTCAATAGGCGGCAACACGGTGAGGTTCATGATGGGGGATACCGTTGGAGAGTGTTTCACTCTCCACCCTCACCGTAAGTAAACGGATATTTTTTCATCCGGAACAGGCGTTTTTCAGAAAAATAATGTAGGTTTGTAAATAAAAAATTATAAACCATGAAAAAAATCTACTTCTTCTTAATTGTGTTTTTACCCGTGATTGCCGCTGGGCAAATCACGATTACTCAAAGTGACCTTCCTAATGTCGGATGGGGCTACATCAATGCAGTTGATCCCGGATACTCTGCTGCAATTCCTGCCGGTGGTGCAAGCCAGACCTGGAATTATGCAAACCTTCAAAACATAAACCAGGACAGTTTGTTATTTCAGAGTTCAGCGGGAACACCTTATGCACCAATGTTTCCAAACGCGAACCTCGCAACATATAATCCAAATGATTCCACTTATGGTTATTTCATTTCTAATTCTTCCGGATTTTTTCTTAACGGTGGCTCGGTTGCACAATTCAATAATTTTGTTGCTGTTTACGATCCTCCGCAAATTTTCATTCCTGTTCCGTTTACATATAACAGTACATATTCCGGTTATTCACGCTTCGCAATAGATACAACGTTTGGAACAGATTCTGCGCGAATTATTTTAAACACACAAATAAGCATACTTGCAGATGGTTATGGTTCGCTCATTTTGCCAAACTTAACTGCTCCCAATACGCTTCGTATAAAGAAAACTTCACTTCAAACGGATTCCCTCTGGATAAAACTTCCATTAATAGGCTGGACATTAAGCCCGCCTGCTATCACACAAAGCACTGAGTATTTATGGCTGCAAAATGGTGGCGGCACACTTCTTTTGGATATTGATGCTGACAGCCTCGGACAAACAGCTACCCAGTCTTCCTACCGGTTATTTTTTGCAATGGTTGGCATCAACGAAAACCATTCACCCGCTGCAGTAAGTGTATTTCCAAACCCGGCTCCTGACAGGGTAACATTTACTTTTGAAAATAATACAGGCGAACGGTCAAAGCTTGCCATCATTAATCAGTTAGGCGAGACTGTTGAATCGTATGATGTATCCCGGCTGAATTCTTTTACAATGACAACTTCTCACTTGCCCGCAGGGATGTACGCGTACGTTACACAAACCGAAAAAGAAATTAAAGCAAAAGGAAAATTCATAGTGTTGCATTAAAATACATGATAGCAGGAGCAGGGATTTATTATTCCTGCTCCTCCACTTTTCAGCTGTTTCATTTTTAATATCAATTTTCCATGGCCAAACTAAAAATTATGCATTCAAAAATATTTGCATTGAAGATTTTTATTTTGGGTTACGTCATTTGTTCTCTTCCGCTTTCATTGCATTCGCAAAACTGGAACATTGCCACAGGCGGCAATGTGTTGCATAACGGGCTTTCAAAAGAGTTTGGCCCTCCTACCCCAACATTGTTGTGGTCAGGAGGTTTAACCTCGCAAATTGCTTTTGCGCCTGTAACAGACAGCATATACTTAGCCACCGTCCGGATGCATAATATTTCTGATCCTTTGCACGGAAATAAAATTGTAATGTATGATATCAGGAATGGAGATACCCTCTGGACAAAAGACCTGCCTGTCAATTTTCCACTTACGGACTGGTCTAACCGGGTGTCGGCAATTGATAACGGTGTATTGTATGCATCACGTTCAGGAAACTCTAACGAGGCTTATATATACGCACTCGATGCACAAACAGGAACTATCCTTTGGCAGTCGGACAGTCTTATTGGCGAAAGCATAAATGAAGGAGCCAATTTTACTGCTAATGGCGATTTGCTTATCGGAAATTTATTTTCCATCACGAGGATCAGCAAAGTTGACGGCAGCACTGTGTGGCAGACAAACAGGCTGGGTTACCAGAATGGCGCTGAACTTGCGGTTTACGGAACAAAAGTTTACAGCATCATTGATATTGCGAATGCTGTGTGTGTAGCTGCGTATGATATGGCAACAGGTCAGTTGCTTTATATGTCTGCTGCACTTGCAGGTGGACTTGTTCAGCAATTAGGTTTTTTCATTGGCAACGATGGAACCATATATGTTCCGCGGTCGCAAAATAATCCCACAACGGATTCACTCTTTTCACTTACTGACAACGGGTCAGCTTTTATTCGCAACTGGGCTGTTCCTATTGATTATATACCTTTCTCTTCACACGCCACCGGGCCTGACGGAAGCGTTTACGGTTACAACCGGAATGGGAGGGTAATGCGTATCAATCCGTTAAACGGATCAGTCATTGACACATCAAAAATTGTTCTTTATGGTGATGCTTTTCAGCCAAGAATGTCAATTGACTCTGCCGGCAGAGTTTTCGTTACCAACGGAGGATTTAATGATGGAATGTTCTATTCTTTCAATGCTGATCTTACATTGCGATGGGAAGAAGTTGTACCTAATGTGAATGTTGGCGGTCCCGCAATTGGTTTGGATGGGACGCTGATTGTGTGCGGCATCGGGACAGACTTGCGTGCTTACAGGGGAGAATTCTGGACTTCTGTCAATGAAAATATAGAAACCGGAAATCCCCACCCGGTAATTTTTCCTAATCCTGCAATAAGTACCTTAAATATCACCGGATTAATGGAGGAAACCAATGTTAACGTTTTTGATATGAGCGGTAAATTATTACTCACAGGTTCCCTCGACAAAGGGTTGAACAAATTAAACATAACAAATTTGACAAACGGTGTCTATATTCTTCAAATGAAAAATAGCGGTGGCCTGAATTCAGAGCGGTTCGTAAAACAATAATAGTTTCTCGAAGAAGAAAATAGCAGGGATTTCCAGTGGAAATTTATCTTTTTTACCCTGGTTCTCACAACAGAACTAAAAAGTCATTGCAACAAAGAAGTAACTTTCGAATACTTCAAAATGTTTTCAATGCATTTTTCAGAAGGTTTCTCTAAAATCTTATCGAGGTAAGCGACCGCTGATTTCAAATCTTCAAATTCCTCTTCTGTTTCAGCATCGTAATCAATTGCTTTCTGGATGAGGACC
>DATEMK010000184.1:0-8780 GCA_035275625.1 Bacteroidia bacterium | reverse complement strand
CCTTCAGAAATGAATTAAAAATTACGAAGCAAAATTTTGTTCTCTCTTATTTAGGAGCATTGGGTACGTGGTACATGCTGGATGAAATGCTGGATTTTTTTAAAGTGCTGCTGAATGAAAAACCAAACAGCATTTTTCTTTTTATTACTCCTGAAGATAAAAACCAGGTCATTCAAAAAGCAGGTGAAAAAAATATTCCTTCTGATAAATTATCTTTTATTAGAGCAAACCGTAATGATGTACCGACACTCCTGAGTTTGTCGGATGCATCTATTTTTTTTATTAAGCCTGTATTTTCAAAACGCGCCTCCTCTCCTACCAAGCAAGGTGAAATCATGAGCATGGGTATCCCGGTTATTTGCAACAGCATGATCGGAGATACAGATCAGATCGTTGAAGAATCAGGAGCAGGAATTGTTATTAAAAATTTTGATGATAAGCACTATCTCGAAGCAATTAAAAAATTTGAAACCATTAAGAATTTCAATCCGGAAAAATTAAGGGCGGCAGCTAAAAAATATTTTTCCTTAGAAAAAGGAATTGAATCTTATTTCAAAGTTTATGAAAACGCCTTGGGAAATGACAATAAACAATAAAACAATTTCAAACTATTCGTAAATTCGTACAGATTCGTATTCGTTGATGGCTATAATCTTCAAACCTCAAAACTCAGGCTCTTCTATCCATGATGATAGGGCTCATTCCTGATAATGGTCATGGCGCGGTAAAGCTGTTCCAGAAAAAACAAACGAATCATCTGGTGAGAAAAAGTCATTTTGGATAATGACAAAAGCATGTTTGCCCTTTTATAAACTTTTTCGTCAAATCCATAAGCTCCGCCCACAATAAAAATAAGATTTGACTGAAGTGATAACATTAGTTTCTGTAATGCTCCTGAGAATTGAACAGAGTTGTATTCTTTTCCTTTTTCATCCAATAAAACAAGGTAATCATTTGGTTTAATTTTTTTCAAAATTAAATCAGCTTCATATTGTTTTTGAACCAATTCATTTTTCGATGTTCCGGATTTTTTTGAACTCTCAATAGTAATAATTTCAAAAGGAGCATAATGTGATAATCTCTTTTCAAAAATGATTATACCGTCATTAATGTAAGAAAATGCTGTTTTTCCGATAAAAAATAATTTTATGTGCATTTAAGGTATTAGTTTTAGCTGTTTAACATAAAAAACTTGTCTGCATTTTACTGATTTTTAAAGATATGCATTAACTTTGACATGCATGAAATATAAAGCCTTTGGCTTGGTTTTTGTTTAGTTTTAACAACATATTAATCTTAATTAACACCTGAACTGATACTAAAATGAAAAAATCGTTGCGATTATCGTTAATATTAACATTAATATCGTTCTCGCTTTTTGCAGCTCTTGACGTTTTCGATAACATCAGTTCAGCGATCAGGACAGGCGATGCAAGACAGCTATCACGTTTTTTCAATACGAATGTTGATCTCACCATACTTAACCAGGAAGAGGTTTATAGCAAGGCACAGGCTGAGCAAATAGTTAAAGACTTTTTCAGCAAGAATACACCTAAGTCGTTTACGATAATTCACAATGGTTTATCGAAAGAAGGTTCAAAATATGCAATCGGAAACCTGGTAACTGTTCAGGGTTCAAATTATAGAACTTATTTATACATTAAACAATCGGGCGGTGCCGAATACATCCAGGAATTGCGATTCGAAAAAGAATAAAAATTTAACAGGTTTATTTCATTTCATGGTCAGGAGACGTTGCAAGACGTCTCTTTTTTTTATTACATCTTTAATTAAGACTTTTGCAACTGTAAATCAATTTCAATGGATCTCAATGAATTTATAAAGCTCGCTCTTGAGGAGGATGGGGCTTCAGATGATTATACTTCTTTAGCCTGCATAGATACATTGACGTCCGGTAAAGCCGAGATGTTAATCAAGGAAGATGGTATTATTGCAGGTATTGAAGTGGCAAGAAATATTTTCACATACCTTGATAAAAAATTTATTATTGAATGTTTTGTTGAAGACGGACAAAAAGTTAAAAAAGGAGATATTGGTTTCTTTGTTAAGGGTTCCATGCAGGAAATTTTAAAAGCAGAGCGATTTGTATTAAATATTATGCAGCGAATGAGCGGTATCGCAACTGAAACTTCAAAATATAAAGAGCAACTTCACGGACTAAACACAAAAGTCCTGGATACAAGAAAAACATCTCCTCTTTTCAGAATGTTTGAAAAATGGGCGGTAAGAATCGGGGGCGGAGAAAATCATCGCATGGGTTTAAATGATATGATTTTAATCAAGGACAATCACGTTGACGTTGCAGGGGGAATTGAAAAAGCAATTGATAAAGTACAAGATTATTTAAAAAGAACCGGCAGAAAAATTAAGGTTGAAATTGAAACAAGAAATTTATATGAGGTAAAGCAGGTTTTGAAAAAGGGTTTTGTGGACAGAATCATGCTCGATAATTTTAATATTTCGGAATTAACCGAAGCAGTAAAAATCATCAATCATCAATTTGAAACTGAAGCATCGGGTGGAATCACTCTGAAAAATGCCAGGTCTTATGCAGAAACAGGCATTGACTTTATATCTGTGGGCAGCTTAACGCATTCGTATAAAAGTCTTGACCTTAGTCTTAAAGTCTTAAAGCACCACTGACCAAACTCCAGTAATCAATTTTCAAACGAAAACCAAAAGCTGATTGCCAATGGGTAACCAAATGACCAAATTTCAATCTTCTCCCTCCTCAAGAGGGACCAATATTCCAATATTCCATCATTCCATTATTCAATTATTCCAATGTTTTTTCGCTGGTTATTAAATCTTCCAGTAATTAAATACCTGATTGAGCTGGCAAAAAAAATCCGCCTGCCGGGTTTCCAGGGCTTAAATATCTATGACGTTTCTATTTTCTTTTTCGGGCACCTTGCAGAAAGAGAAGTGCAAAGCAGGGCGCGGTCCATTGCATTCAGTTTTTTTCTAGCGCTGTTTCCGGGAATTATTTTTCTTTTTTCCCTTATACCTTATGTTCCTATAAAAGGATTCCAGGACCAACTGCTGCTGCTGATTCAAAATCTGCTGCCGCCCAATACCTACGAAGCATCCCGAATCACCATTGAAGACATTATTAAGCATCAGCGGGGCGGATTACTTTCTTTCGGGGTGCTGTTTACGCTCTATGTATCTTCCAACGGGATCAATTCACTGATCAATGCTTTTAACCAGGTGCACAGGAACAAAAGATCGCCCTTTAAGCAAAGAGTAAGAGCGGTCAGCCTGACTTTGATTTTTTTCATTCTGGTGATTTTTACATTATCACTTTTAATTTTCAGCGAGGTTAGCCTCCATTTTATTTTTAATACAGTTGAGTCAAAGAATCAAACACCTGTTATTTTAGTTCAGGCAGGAAAATGGATTATTTTAATCGCATTGTGTTTTATTGCCGTTTCGATACTTTATTATTTCGGAACGATAAAAAAATCAAGATGGAGATTTATTTCTGCTGGCTCGACACTCGCTACGCTTCTGATACTTTTAACTTCTCTCGGGTTTAATTATTTTGTTATACATTTTGCCAGTTACAATAAAGTTTACGGTTCCATCGGAACACTTATAATAATCTTATTATGGATTTACTTTAATTGCATGCAGCTCATTGTTGGTTACGAGCTAAATGCTTCCATTGACAGTGCTAAGAAAAATGTAAAAAAAATTACCTGAATATTATTTATCTTCAGCTTCAAGAGTTTGGCCATTCACAATTTTAAAAGTCTCCCATCCTCCGTTCCCCGTTTTTCTTTCAATCACATACCTTTCAACTCCCGTATTCCAATTCTCATACTTTGTCCAGCGAAGCTTCACCGTTTCATCTGCTTCATTGTAATCAGAAGTTAAGAGAACGGATGATCCGATTTTTCCCTGTGTGGTTGCAATATCACATTCATTAATAATCATTATTTTGTAATAATAATTCTGGTGATGAACATCAACATTTTCATCAATAAATTTCAATTCGTTTTTAGAAACATTGCCTGCAAGCGTATAATTAACCTTATCTGTTGAGCGGTAAATCTCGTACCGTACAACTTTTTCAGGGGCCGTTTGAGGAGGGTTCCATTCTGTCATAACATTTTTATCCTCCTCCACCGTTGAAAAAACAACATCAATAAACTGGCTTCCCAAATCGCTTCCGGGGATTGCAATGGATGTATCACTGAAAGAGAAATAATTCGTGCCACAAAGCACTGTCGCTTTTATTTTATAGGAATACGCAACCGGGCAAGGCGCTGTTGAATCAACAAATGAATTTGAAGAGGGAGGAACCGAAGCAATCAAATTAAAATTCCCATTTTCATCTTTCCTGTAAATTTCGTACTCATTTATAGCACAACCTAAGTAAGAAGTCCAATTGACTTCAATATTTTTATCTGCAGCAATTGCAGTTACATTCATGGTTGTATGCGGGGTTATACTGATCAAATCAATTTTATTTCCGCAATAATCTGTCGTCTGAACTTTATAAGTATAAACGTTATTAAGCGTATTCAGTCCTGTATCTGTATAGGTGGTTGTAACATTCCATGCCGAGCTGTTAGTATCCACAAGGGTATAAATATTATCATAAACCCCGGTAACCTCATTTAGTCTGAAGAGAGCATATTGATAAAGATCAGGATCGGCAACATTTGCCCATGTAATATCAACCATTGTATTTGAGGTAACTGTAACAGATCTTATTTCAGCAACTGCCGGAGGAGAGCCGTCATAAACGCTTATATAAGCAGTTTTTGTTTCTACATCAGAGCAAATCCCGTAATTAGTAACTGTTACTGAAACAGTATAGATGCCGGGTGTTACAAACACCATAAACGGATCTTCCAAAGCAGAAGTATAGCCGTTTCCGAAGTCCCAGAAGTAAGTTGCAGCTTGTGTTCCGGATGATAAACTTGTAAAGCTGACATTAAGAGGAGCACAACCTTCGGTTACGTTTGCAGAAAAATCTGCAACAGGAGTACCGTAAACCCGGATCGGGTTTGGATAATTCACTGTATCGGAACAACCGCCTGGCGCTGTTGTAATTAATGACACCTGGTAAGTTCCGGGAGCAGTATAGTTATGAGAGGGAGAATTTTGTGCTGAAACATTGCCGTCTCCGAAATCCCATTGAAAAGAATTTCCGTTTGTACTTAAATTCGTAAATGTAACATTCAATGTGGAACATCCGACAGAGTCTGAAATGCTGAAAGATGCCACCGGTGCGGCATATACATGAATAGTATCCGGATATGTAAAGATAGATTCACAGCCGGTTGTATCATGCGTGATAAGTGACACAATATAATTTCCCGGGTTTGCAAATTGATGAACAGGATTTAAAGTTGCCGATGAATCTCCATCCCCGAAACTCCAAAACCAATCTGATGCGTTGGTTGATGTATTATTGAATTGTACAGAATATGGGATACATCCGCTATTCCCGGATATAGAAAAAGCAGCAATGGGACCGCGAACATTTACCACGTTTTGCTGTTGAATTGAATCCGTGCATCCTACAGAATCTATGGCAATAAGAGAAACCGAATAATTACCCGGAACTGAATAAATGTGCGTAGGATTTTTCAATGAAGAAAAACTGCTGTCTCCAAAATTCCACAGGTAACCAACTGCGTTTAATGAATTATCCATAAAGTCCACTACGGCCGGGGCACATCCATCCTGCAAGCCAGATGTGAAAGAAGCCGTGGGTCCTCCGACCTGAACCAACGAATCTATTCTTACTGTATCCTGGCAACCGCTTGGAGAGCTTACAATTAACTGAATATTGTAGTAGCCGCTGCCGTTATAAATATGAACCGGGTTTTGAAGACTTGAGTTTGTTCCGTCACCAAAATCCCACATCCACGAAACTGCATTCAATGATGAATCAGTAAAAGAAACAGGCAATGGGCTGCATCCCTGCACGTATGTTAGTGCTGGTGCTGCAATGGTTGGAGTCACTACAATCTTTGTTTTTATTGCATTACATCCATAAAGATCGGTAATAGTGAGGGTTACATTATTTAATGGTTTTGATGTATAAGTATGAGAAGGATTCTGAAGAGATGATGTTGTGCCGTCTCCAAAATCCCAGGACCATGTTACAGCATCAGTACTACTATCTGTAAAATCAACTGTAACTGGTAAGCAATCACTGTTTTTGACAAACGTAAAATTTGCTGACCGGTTTGGAATATAGACTGCATTTGGCAAAGTAAGGGTGCTGCTGCATTGATTCTTATAGGCTGTTAGCGTTACAGGATGATACCCCGGTGTGCCATAATAGTGGCTCGGGTTCTTTAAGGTCGTAGTGGTTCCATCGTGGAAATCCCAAAGCCAGAAATCACTGTTTAAAGAAGTATTGTTAAAATAAATTGTAATACCCGTGCAATTGGAGATGACGCTTGCAATTCCAAATTGTGCTGCTGGATGAGAAACTACTATTGTATAAGGCAAACTAAAAGATTGGTTACAACCGCTTGTATCAGTTACATTTAATACAACATTATAAGTTCCGCTGTCAGCATAAACATGAAAAGGGTTTGCTGAAGCTGAACTTGTACTATCGCCAAAATCCCACAAATAAGACGCATAATTCAGGATTGAACTGTTGAAGAAAACAGTATCGCTCGCACATATAAATCTTTTGTCGGATGAAATAGCATTGTTGATAGAGCCGTAAAAACTTTTTGTTTGAAAATCAGAACAACCGGATGAATCTGTTATGCTCAGTGAAATCACATAATTCATATTATTGTTTGTATAGATGTGTGACGGATTTGCAAAGGATGAAGTGTTGCCATCACCAAAATTCCATTCATAGCTTACAACACCAGGGGAACTGTTGAGGAGGTTAATTGAATTACCTATGCAATTGTTAGCATGCATAATTGTAAAATCAGCGCTTATTCCATGCACCACAACGGCAGCAGGCTGAAATAAAGTATCTATATTTCCAGCCTGGTCATGTGTGATTAAAGTAATATCATACACTCCGGGATTTGCAAAAACATGTGTTGGATTTTGAATATTAGATGTAGTTCCATCCCCAAAATTCCACAGCCATGAAACAGTATTTAACAGGGGGTTGTGAAAATATAAAGAAAAAGGTGCGCAGCCCTGCTGGGGTTCCGGTTGGTGAATAATGATGGAATCAGGGGATAGTGGCACTCCTCCCGCACCAATTTCAACATTAGGAAAATCAAGCGTAATAGTACAACTGTCATTTGAAATGGTCAGTGTAATAGTATAAGGCGGAGGCGTAGTGAATATATGGGTCGGATTTTGAAGATTAGAAGTCGAACCATCCCCGAAATCCCAAAACCATTGCGTGGCGCCCTGCGAATTTGCAATAAATTGAACGTTCAAAGGAGGAATTGAATCGGTTGTTGAAGCAAATGGAGATGCAACTAAAGGAGAAAAGTTTACCCCGTAATTATGAGTAGATGTATATGTGCAGCCATCTGCCGTTGTAATAGTAAGGCTAACTGTATAAGAGCCGGGGTTCGTATAAATATGTGTCGGGTTTTGCTGAGTTGAAGTCGTGCCGTCTCCGAAATTCCATAACCATGAAACTGCATTGGTTGAGCTGTCATGGAAGTAAGCCGTATAAGGAGGACAAAGTTCTGTCTCATAATAAAAATTGGCTTCACCTCCGTGAATAACATAAGTACTGTAAGCAGGGATATTCTGATCACATCCGCTCCCGTTGTTAACTGTATTTAGCGAGACGCTGTAAATTCCCGGTGTGGTAAAAGTGTGAGATGGATTTTGAGCTGCTGAAGTTGAACCATCTCCGAAATTCCACAACCATGAACTTACTCCGGGAGAGGCATCAGAAAAATTCACGCTGAAAGGAGCACAGGCTGTTATTGTATCAGGCGGGGTAAAATTACTTTGTGCAGTGTTAACAGAAATTTGGGTTGGCATTACATAAGTTGATGAGCATCCGGAGCCATTGCTGACAGTAAGGCTAACGGTATAGTTACCCGTACTTGAATAGGTATGATTCGGCTGAATCTGGTTGGACGTAGTTCCGTCTCCAAAATTCCAGTTGTATTGATAAGATAAATCAGGAGTGAGGCATGTAAAATTTACATTTAAAGGAGGACAACCTGAATATATATTTGCATTAAATGTTGGATCAGGGCCAGCAACAGTAACGGCTTGCCCGTAATAATATACAGAAGTACACCCTGCAGAATTTATAGTACTGAGCATCGTCACATAAGTTCCGTTTGATGTGTAAGTATGCACAGGATTCATTTGCGTGGACGTTGTGCCATCACCAAAATCCCACAAATATGAATTTGCCGCGCTTCCTCCGTTATGAAACTGAACAGCCAAAGGACTGCAGCCAGTATTATTTGTAATATAATATAAAACCTGCGTGTTTGCAGAAATATTCATGCTGTTGAAAACGCTTGAATTCGAACAGCCATTGGAATACGTTACTACCAATGAAACAGGAAAATTACCTGCAGTATTATAAGTATGATATGGATTTTGCACAGATGATTGTACACCATCACCAAAATTCCATGTATAAGCGGATGCTGTTGTATTCGTAGAAAATTGCGCATTCATGGGAGTACACCCTGAAGAATCATTAATTGAAATTTGGGGCTGAAGATTGTTTAGTACAAGTATGTAATTACTGCTTATCAGCGTATCAGTACAGCCATAGGAATTACCTGTTATTAAACTTACAGTATAATTTCCCGGTGTTGAATAAGTAT